>QKBP01000093.1 GCA_003246035.1 Desulfuromonadaceae bacterium
ACACCAACGAGAACCCCTACCCCCCGTCGCCGCAGGTGCGAGCGGCGATTCTCGCCGAGCTCGGCAGCGCGGGGGAGCGGCTGCGCCAGTACCCCGACCCGCCGAGCCAGGAGGGCCGGGAGGTAGCGGCCAGGCTCTACGGCTTCGACCCCGACTGGCTCATCATGGCCAACGGTTCCGACGAGCTGCTCAACAACCTGATCCGCGCCTTTGTCGGCGAAGGGGAGGAGCTGGCCTTCGTCAACCCCTCCTACTCCTACTACGCGACCCTCGCCGAGATCCAGGGAGCGCGGGTACGGACCTTCGGCCTCGACGAGAAGTGGCGGCTGTGCGACTTTCCCGAACGCTACACCGGCAAGCTGTTCTTCCTCACGTCCCCCAACGCGCCGCTCGGCTTCGCCTACCCGCTCGAGTACATCGAGGAGCTGGCCGGACGCTGTGACGGGATGCTGGTGGTCGACGAGGCCTACGCCGACTTCGCCGAGCAGAGCGCCCTCGCGCTGGTGAAGCGCTGCGACAACGTGGTGGTCACCCGCACCTTCTCCAAGAGCTACGCCCTGGCGGGGATGCGCCTCGGCCTGGCGGTGGCACGCCCCGAGGTGATCGCGGCCCTCGACAAGATCCGCGACCACTACAACCTCGACCGCCTGGCCCAGGTCGCCGCCGTCGCTGCGCTCTCTGACCAGGAGTACTTCTCCGCCCGGGTCGCCGAGGTGGTCGCCACCCGCGACTGGTTCAGCGCCGAGCTGCGCAAGCGGCGCTACACCGTGATCCCTTCGCAGGGGAACTACGTGTTCGCGATCCCTCCCGACCGCGACGGGCGCCGGGTCTTCGAGGCGCTGCAGCAGCGACGGATCCTGGTCCGCTTCTTCTCCGATTCGCTGCTCGCCCACGGGCTGCGCATCAGCATCGGCACCCGCGAGGAGATGGAAACGACCCTCGCGGCGCTGGTGGAGATCGGCTAGAGACGCTTGACGGATCCCACGCCCAGCGCACTGCCGTTCCCCCCCCACGAGGTCGCCGCCCGTCTGCTCGCCTGGTACGACGGGGAAGGGCGCGATCTCCCCTGGCGGCACACCCGCGATCCCTACGCCATCTGGCTCTCCGAGGTCATGCTGCAGCAGACCGGGGTGGAGACGGTGATCCCCTACTACCGGGCGTTCCTGGAGCGCTACCCGACGGTCGCCGCCCTCGCCGCGGCGCCGATCGAAGAGGTGATCGAGCTGTGGGCCGGTCTCGGCTACTACCGGCGTGCCCGCAACCTGCATTCCGCCGCGCGGCAGGTGATGCGCGACCATGGCGGGTGTTTCCCGGCCAGCCTTGCGGGACTACAGGCGCTCCCCGGGGTCGGCCGCTCGACCGCCGGGGCGATTCTCTCGATCGCCTTCGACACCCCGGCCCCGATCCTCGACGGCAACGTGCGGCGCGTCCTCTGCCGGCTGTTCGCCCTGCACGGTGACCCGCGCTCCAGCGCTGCCGAGAAGCGCCTCTGGCGCTGGGCCGAGGAGCTTACATCGCAGGAGCGGCCGCACGACTACGCCCAGGCGATCATGGACCTCGGCGCGATCCTCTGCACCCCGCGCCGCCCGGCCTGCGACCGCTGCCCCCTCGCCGGACTGTGCGAAGGGTACCGTCAGGGCCTCGCCGAGGGTCTCCCCGAGGCACGCCCGCGCAAGCAGCTGCCGGTGCGTCGCCAGGTGGCGCTCGTCCTCGAGGGGCGAAACGGTATCCTGGTGAACCGGCGCGGCCTTGACGGCATGCTCGCCGGGCTGTGGGAGTTCCCCGCCTGCGAGATCGCCGAGGGCGACAGCCCCGACAGCGCGGCCGCCGGGCTGGCCGCCGAGCTCGGCGGCGCTCAGCCCGCCCGCCTCGGGAGCGTACGCCACCTCTACTCCCACTTCCGCCTCGAGACCGAGCTGTATTTGGCCCGCTACGACGCCGATCCGATCGCCGCGACGCAGACCCGCCGCTGGGTCCCCCGCGCCGAGCTGCAGCGCCTGGCACTGCACGGCGCCCACCTGAAAGCCCTGCCGCTGCTGGCGGCCGAGAAGGAGCACCCATGAGCCTGCCGCCGATCCTCACCCGTGACCCCGAGATTGCCGGCCTGGCCGAGACCTTGCGCCGGGAGAAGGTCATCGCCGTCGACCTCGAGGCCGACTCGATGCACAATTACCGCGAGAAGATCTGCCTGCTGCAGTTCTCCACCCCGGAGGCGACGGTGCTGGTCGACCCCCTCGGCGGGGGAGACCTCGCTCCGCTCGGCGAGGTGCTCGCCGACCCGGCGATCCGCAAGCTGTTTCATGCCGCGGACTACGACATCCGCTGCCTGCGGCGCGACTTCGGCTGGCAGGTCAACGGACTGTTCGACACCATGGTCAGCTGCCAGTTCCTTGGCGAGGAGAAGTTCGGGCTCGCCGACGTCCTGCTCAAGTACTTCGGCGTCGAGCTCGACAAGCAGTACCAGCGCGCCGACTGGTCGCTGCGCCCGATGAGCGAGGGGATGATCCGTTACGCCGCGGCGGACACCGCCCATCTCCATGTGCTCGGCGAGCAGCTCGAGGCGCGCCTGGTCGCGGCCGGGCGCCGCGACTGGCTGGCCGAGGAGTTCGCGCTGCTCGAGCAGGTGCGCTTCCAGGAGAACGAAGGCCCGATGTTGCTCCGCTTCAAGGGGGCCGGGGCGCTCGAGCGACGCCAGCTGGCCCTCCTCGAGGAGTTGCTGCAATGGCGGGAGCGGGAGGCCGAGCGACGCGACCGCCCCCCCTTCAAGGTGCTCGGCAACAAGTCGCTGCTGGCCATGGCCCAGAACGCCCCGCGGACGCTGCAGGGGCTGACCGGTCTTGAGGGGCTGTCCCCGCGGCTGGTCGAGCGCTACGGCAAAGCCCTGCTCCGGGTCATCGAGCAGGGGCTCGCCGTTCCCGAGGCGCAGCTGCCGATCTATCCCCGCGGTGAGCGCCGTCGCCGCGACCCGCATGCCGAGGAACGGCTCAAGCAGCTCAAGGCCTGGCGCAGCGACGCCGCGGCCGGCTACGGCATCGAACCGGGGGTGCTGATCAATAATGCCCAGCTCGAGGGGCTCTCGACCAGTCCGGCCCGAACCCGTGATGAGCTGCCGGGGCTGAAGAACTGGCAGCGGCGCGAGCTGGGAGAAGCGCTGCTCGAGGTGCTGCGCGGACGCTGAGTGAGCGTGGCCATGAGGAAGCTGCATACCTTCGGTCTGCACGACGGGCCGTTCGCGGCGCTGCTCAAGGAGCGGCTCGAGCAGGAGGGGGTCGCCTGCCTGCTGCGCAACCAGCAACTCTTCTCCGCGCTCGGCGAGATCCCCTTCACTGAGTGCTTCCCCGAACTCTGGGTCGTCGACGCCGAAACCTGGCCGCGTGCCCGCGCCCTGCTCGACCAGTGGCTTGCCGCACATGCGTCGACGGGAACCTGGACCTGCCCCGCCTGTCACGAAACCATCGACCCACCGTTTTCCACCTGCTGGCGCTGCGGTTACGAACACCCCTGAAAAAACAGCCTGTTGCACATCGGCCGTGCCCTTTCTCGACAATTGCCGACATTATTTATCTTTAAAGTAGGCATTATTTTCGTAAGGTTGACTTGTTTTGTCATGATTTGGGAATATAATCCCAAATAAAAGGAGTCGACAATGAACGCCGCATTGACCCAAGCCATCCTTCGCCTGTTGCGCCCCCTGATCAGGATCCTGCTGCGCAACGGCGTTCCGTTCGGGAGCTTTGCCGAACTGGCGCGCTGGGTCTATGTCGATGTGGCGCTCGCCGATTTCAGCATCAAGGGGCGCAAGCCGAGCGACAGTCGCGCTTCGGTGCTCACCGGCCTGTCGCGCAAGGAAGTGCGGCGGCTGCGCGAACTCTCCCTGAAAAATCAGGGCGAGGACATCGCCCGCTACAACCGGGCAGCCCGGGTGCTCAGCGCCTGGGTCCGCGACAGCCGCTACCAGGACGACGGCGGTGCACCGCGCACCCTGATGCTTGAGGGAGCCGAGCCTTCCTTCTCTTCCCTGGTTCAGACCTACAGCGGCGACGTGCCGGTCAGGGCAATTCTCGATGAGCTGCAGCGGGTCGGGGCCGTTGAAGTTGCCCAGAACGGGCGGGTCACGCTGCTGGCGCGTGCCTATGTGCCGCGTTCCGGGGAAGAGGAGAAGCTCGGCATCCTGGGGACCGACGTGGCCGAGCTGATCGGCACCATCGACCGCAACCTGCAGGGCGACCCGAGCGGACCGCTCTTCCAGCGCAAGGTGGCGTACGACAACCTGCCGCGCGAGGCGGTTGAGACCTTCCGGGCGATGAGCCGCCAGAAGAGCCAGGAGCTCCTCGAGGCCTTCGACCGTTATCTCGCCACACACGATCGCGACCTCAACCCGCAGATCGGCGGCGAGGGACGCTGGCAGGCCGGCGTCGGCATCTACTATTTCGACCACGACGTGAATCACGAGGACAAAGGGACCACGGGAGAGGGAGAGGCCGCATGAACGGGAAAAGCATCCTCACGATGAGAGTTTTGGCAATCGGTACCCTGCTCACGGGCCTGGCGCTGATGGCCGGCTGTGGCGGCGGTGGCGGAGCCAGCGTGGCCGACGGCGGAATCGGCGGCAGCGGCGTGATCGCCTCGGGGAGCGTGACCGCGACCGGCAGCATCTTCGTCAACGGCGTCGAATACCGGGTGCAGGATGCCCGCTTCGAGCGGGAAGACGAGGCCCCCGAGTTTCTCAACGAGATCCAGGACCGCGTGGCCGTGGGGATGGTGGTCGAGGTCGAGGGGATGCTCGACGCCACTGGCTCGGGCGGCCAGGCGCTGACCATCCGCTACGAGGACCTCGTCGAGGGTGAGATCGACGGCATGACCTCGAGCGCTCCAGAAATCAAGGTCCTCGAGATCCTCGCCCAGCAGGTGCTGGTCGAGGATGGACTGACCCGCTTCGGTCCGGGGCTCAACTTTACCACCATCGAGAGCGAGACCGGATTCATCGAGGTGAGCGGTTACCGGCGGAATGACGGAAGCATCCAGGCGACCTATCTAGAGGATCGGACCCCGACAGGGCGCCGCGAGATCCAGGGGACGGTCACCGTGGTCGACGCCACGACCTTCACCATCGCGGGGCTGACGGTGAACTACAGCGGCACACCGATCCTGACGAGCGGCGACCTGGTCGAGGTCAAGGGTACGAACTACGCCGCCGCCACCCACACCCTGACGGCGGCGAGCGTCGAGTTCAAGACCGCGGGCCTGAGCCGCGACGACAGCCCCAAGGCCGAGGTCGAAGGGTTCGTGACGGTGCTCGGTGCCGATCCGGTCCCGGCCGGAGCGACCTTCCTGGTCGACGGCCAGCCGGTACGCTACGGCGTCACCACCGTCTTTGTCGGCGGGACCGCCGCGGACCTCTCCGCCGGGACCAAGGTCGAGGTCGAAGGACCGCTTACCGGCGGGACGGTGCAGGCCCTGCGCGTCGAGTTCCGTGAGAACCTCCGGCTCGAGGCCGAGGTGCAGTCCAAGGGGACGGACAGCCTCACCCTCGCCTACCCGGCGGGTGCCAGCGTGCTGGTGGTGGTCGACCCCGCGGTGACCGAGGGGGCTGCGCTGGGTGGGATCAACGTGGGTGACTACGTGCGGATCCGCGGGCAACAGCTTGCCGCTTTGGGGGGGGACGTGGTGGTCGCGACCCGGCTGCGCAACGACGGTGCCGGGGCCGACGACAAGTTCATCCTGCAGGGACCGGTGGCGAGTTTCGTGGCCACTCCGGGGAGCGACGGCCTGACGATTCTCGGCGTGAGCATCGACACCTCCGGGTTCAACGACACACAGTTCAAGGAACAGGAAACGCAGATTGGTCGGACAGCGTTCTACACGGCACTTGGGTCTGACAGCAACCTCCTGGTGAGGGCGCGCGGCGACGGTTTGCAGAGCGCTCCTCCTGCTCCGGCGTGGAGCGAGGTCGAGCTCGAGCGTTGACGCAAAGCTCACCGGGAAAGAGCCAAAGGAGTGAACAAATGAAAACGGCGACGGCAATCACATTGGGAAAGTTCCAGGAATGGCTCCTCGGGTCTATCCTGGTCGTCAGCATCGCCCTGCTGAGTGCGTGTGGCGGTGGTGGCAGCAGTGGCAGCGGCATCACCCCCGGTACCACAACTAGCGGGGTGACGTCCGGCGAAATCGAGGCTTTTGGCAGCATCATCGTCAACGGCGTGAAGTTCGAGGTCGAAGGGGCCCAGGTCGAAACCGAGCACGGCGTGACCACCATCATCAGCGGCGCCACCCAGACCCAGCATCTGCATGAAGGGATGCAGGTCGAGGTCGAGGTCGAGTTCAACGACGACGGCAAGACCGGGACCGCGACACGGATCGTCATCGACGACGAGCTGGAGGGGGAAGTGACCGGCCTGTCGACCGATCCGTCCGGGATCGTCACTTTCCAGATCCTCGGCCAGACCGTGAAGGCGATGCCCGGCAGCACCCACATCGACGATACGGTCCTGAACGGCCAGCTGGCTAACCTCGCCGACGGCATGTTCGTCGAGGTGCACGGGTTGCCGGACGGCAACGGCACCATCCAGGCGACCTTCATCGAGTGGAAGGCCGCCACCCTGACCGACTTCAACAATCTCCCCGGCAACGAGGGTGAATTCGAGGCGACCGGGACGATCACCACCATCCCCGGGGCGAACCAGTTCACCATGGGGAGCCTGCTGGTCGACTACACCGGCGTGATCCCCGACGGCCCGCTGGCCGTGGGGACTCTGGTCGAGGTCAAGGGGACGCTCAACGCCGGCACGCTCGAAGCGACCCGGGTTCACGTCGAGGACGGCTTCGGTGCCAACCTGGCCAAGATCGAAGTGGAAGGGCTGGTGCGCGACCTGACCGCGACGACCTTCACCCTCAAGGGGCAGCTGGTCGACTACAGCAGCGCCACCTTCTACGGCGGGACCTCGGCCGACCTGGCCAACGGGCTCAAGGTCGAGGCCGAAGGGCCGATCGTGGCCGGCACCCTGCAGGCGGTCAAGGTCAAGTTCAAGGACAACTTCCGCTATGAAGGGATGGCGACCAAGCAGGCCGATAGCTCATGGCGGATCGAGAACCCCGATCCAACGGGGACCGACCTGACGGTCTGGATCGATGCGATGACCGAAGACGACGCGAATGCCGGCGCCGATCCTGCCGCGACCACCCGCAACCTCAGGATCCGCGCGCGCCAGATGCAGGGGGCCGAGCTGATCGCCACCCGCACCCAGGACAACGGCGGTAACGCGACACGCCAGATCTTCGAGGCGACTCTGATGGTCAAGACCGATCCGAATCTCCAGCTGCTCAACGACGGCAGCGGCTCGGCCGGCCTGCTCGGCTTCGACACCACCATCACCGCTGATCTGCAGGCGACCGACTTCGAGATCGAGGACGTCCCGACCTCGCGGGCGGCGTTCATGGCCGCACTGACCGTGGGCGACAGGGTCAAGGCCCGCTATGACGGCGGCAACGAGGACCAGATCGAGATCGAGCTCGACGACTGATCGTTAGGCACTCCAACCAAAAGCGCGACCCTCAGGGGTCGCGCTTTTTTATTGTCTTGAAGAAGAGGCTGGGGTCAGCGGGTTTTTCCCGGGATGCCCGGTTCGGTCATCGGGCGCGGGTCGAGCAGGCGGTCGAGCTCGTCGGCGTCCATGTCGAGGCTTTGGCGGGCCACCTCGCGCACGGTCTTGCCGGTCAGGTAGGCGCGCTTGGCAAGCTCGGCGGCGCGGTCGTAGCCGATCACCGGGGCAAGGGCGGTGCACATCGCCAGGCTCTCTTCGATCAGCCCCTCGCAGCGCTTGCGGTCGGCCTTGAGTCCCTGCAGGCAGCGCTGCTCGAAGGCCGTCACGCCGTTGCCGAGGAGTTCGATCGATTGCAGCAGGTTGTGGGCGATCAGCGGCATCATGACGTTCAGCTCGAAGTTGCCGGAGAGCCCGCCGAGGGTGACGGCGGCGTCGTTGCCGATGACCTGGGCGCAGACCTGGATCAGGCTCTCGGCCATCACCGGGTTGACCTTGCCGGGCATGATCGAGCTGCCGGGCTGCACGGCCGGCAGTTGCAGCTCGCCGAGCCCGCAGCGCGGCCCGCTGCCGAGGAAGCGGATGTCGTTGGCGATCTTGAACAGGGCCACCGCACACCCCTTGAGGGCGCCGCTGGCGGCCACGCAGGCATCCTTGGCGGCCTGGGCCTCGAAGTGGTTCTCCGCCTCGCGGAAGGGGATCACGTGCACCTCGCCGAGGCCGGCGATGACCCGCGCGGCGAACTCGGGGTGGGTGTTGATGCCGGTTCCGACCGCGGTCCCCCCCAGCGGCAGCTCGTGCAAATCCTCCAGCGCCTGCTCGAGGCGCTCGACGGCCCGCTCGACCTGGCGGGCATAGCCGGAGAAGACCTGGCCGAGGCGCACCGGGGTGGCGTCCTGCAAATGGGTGCGGCCGATGGTGACGATGTCGTTGAATTCCCGTGCCAGGTCGGCGAGCGTCCCCTGCAGGACTTCCAGGTTGGGGAGCAGGTGGTTGCGCAGCTCGATGGCGGCCGCCAGGTGGATGGCGGTGGGGATCACGTCGTTGCTCGACTGGCCGAGGTTGACGTGGTCGTTGGGGTGGATGTCGATGTCGATGCCGTCCTCGGCCAGGTTGCGGCGGGCGAGGGTGGCGATGACCTCGTTGCAGTTCATGTTGGTGCTGGTTCCGGAGCCGGTCTGGAAGACGTCGACGGGGAAGTGCTCGTCGAGGGTGCCGCGGATCACCTCTTCGGCGGCGTCCATGATCGCCAGGGCGCGCTGCTCGTCGAGCAGGCCGAGCTCGCGGTTCACCCGGGCCGCGTGCTCCTTGATCTGTCCCAGGGCGCGCAGGAAGGGGCGCGGCAGGCGCAGCCCCGAGATCGGGAAGTTTTCGACGGCACGGGCGGTCTGGGCGGCGTACAGCGCGGTCGCCGGGACCTCCATTTCGCCCATGGAGTCGCGTTCGATGCGGGTGGACACGGGAAACTCCTTTCCGGCGGCGGTGTGCCGCTCCCCCATGAGCATAGCAACTGCCCCCGGGGAGTCAATCGTGTGGCCAGGGGTTTAGCCAGAGTAAAAAATGGCGAAAAATTTTATTCTCGCTAAGGCAAAGGGCATCGGGTACAATCCCCTGCCATGAGCAGCCTCGCCTTTTCCCTGATCGTCTTCTCCGCGCTGATGCACGCGCTCTGGAACCTGCTGGTCAAGCGCAGCCGGGACAAGACCGTGTTCATCTGGTGGATGTTCGTGGTCTCGGGGAGCCTGCTCAACCTGCTGGTCTGGTTCTACTTCCGCCCCCTGCCGCCGCTGAAGCTCGAAGTGCTGCTGTTGGCTGCCGCCGGCGGGGCCTGTTTCGTGCTTTACCATCTGTTCAACGGCTTGGCCTACCGC
>QKBP01000084.1 GCA_003246035.1 Desulfuromonadaceae bacterium
TAGGAAAAGAACAACATCAGCAGAGGGAGAATGAAGGCCGTCACGAGACCGTTCAGGCCAATGGCGAGGCCCGAAACGGCCCCGGCGAGTGGATCGATCTCGAGCATCCGCGCGGTACCGATGCCGTGACTGGCCGTCCCGACGGCCAGACCGCAGGCAACCGAGCTACGGACTCCGATCAGACGGCAGAACTCCGGACCACAGACGGCTCCCAGACAGCCGGTCAGCACAACGAGGGCCGCGGTCAGAGGAGCAATGCCCCCGATTTTCTCGGCGATTCCGATCGCGATCGGCGTCGTCACTGATTTCGGGGCCAGCGAGCGAACGACTTCGTGGCTGCCTCCAAGCAGCCACGCCAGGCCCGAGGCGGAAAGAATCGAGGCCACGGCCCCGGCCAGAACACCCACAAGAATCGGCAGTTTGCGCCGGAGAATTTCCGCACGACGTTCGTAGAGAGGGAGCCCCAGGGCCACGACGGCCGGGCCGAGCAGAAACAGGATCAAGTCCCCTCCGGCCGCATAGCTGCGGTAAGGAATCTGACCGATCTTGAGCAGGGCGATCAGCACCAGAATCGAAACCGCGACCGGGTTGAGAAGAATCAGTCTGAAGCGCTCGTATAACCGCTGCGCCAAAACATAGGCCACAAGGGTCAGACCAACCCCGAAAACCGGGTTGGAAAACCATTCACCCCCCATCACCCTTCCCCTTCTCCAGCAGAGTGGCACACCAACCGGTGACCGCCATGACCACGAATGTACTGACCACGGTCGCGACGATGATCGGCAGCCACTCCTTGGCGATCAGGTCAAAGTAGACCATCACTCCGACGCCGGCGGGAACGAATAACAGGGCCAGGTGGGATAGAAGCAGGTCTGCCGCAGCGCGAACCGACTCACTGTCGACAATACCGGAACGCAGCGCCGCAAACAGCAGCAACATTCCCACGACATTGCCCGGGACCGGTAGGCCGGCGGAATCAACCAGCAGGCTACCCAGGAACTGTAATCCGAGCAGAATGGCAAAACCTTTTGCCATCGAATGTCCCCCTACAATTGATCGCGCAGCCCCTCGAGCAGCAGACGGACCTCGGTCACAATCTCGTGTGCAGCCGACGCGGTCTCCCGGCCGAGGAATTCCTCATATGCGGTCACCGCGTCACGGATTCGTTCCTGATCGAGGCAAAGATTCCCCAGCGTCAGATACGCCGCAGAGAGCCCGGGGTCGAGACGCAGAGCCTCCCGACATTGCTTTTCGGCCGCTTCAAGGTCACCGCTATCGTAATACATCTCACCCAGATTCAGATGCGCCTGAGCATCGTCCGGGTCACAGCGCAAAGCACGCTCGTAGCACGACACCGCGCCATCGGCATCGCCACTGGCATAGAGCGCATCCCCGAGGGAATTGAGGGCAAAAATGTTATCTTCTTCCAGAGTGAGCGCCTTTCGATAGGCCGACACGGCGTCTTCAATCTGTTCGTTGCTGTAATGAACCAAGCCGATACTGACCCAGGCTTCCGCTTCGTCGGATCGATTGAGGACGGCCTGGTAGGTCGCGAGAGCATCGCCCGACTTCCCGGCTTCGAAATAGAGGTCTCCGAGTGACATCAGGGCTTCCAGGTCGTCCGGGCTCAGCTCCAGCCCCTGGCGGTATGTGGCAATCGCCTCGCTCCCCTTGCCCTGTTCGGCCAGCGCCTCGGCGAGCCAGAAATACCCCTCCGCACTGTCGGCCTGGACCGTAAGATGCTCCCTGAAACACGTCTCCGCCGTGGAAAAATCACCGATGTCCATCGCCTCACGGCCCTGTTGCAGCTTCTCCGCCATCCCTCATTCTCCCTGTTCGGTTACTCGTGATCATCGACAAGATAGACCAGTTCCTCCAAGGTGTCGAGAATTCCCCATGGAGAGCTGTCGACCTTGAAGACCCTGACGTTAAGGCCTCGTTCCAGTTCCTGCAGAGGGAGGTCATCGAGCAGAACGTCTTCGCCATCACGGAACATCACGTCCGGGAGCAGCAAGGCGTCACCGAGATCTTCACCAGCCAGCTGGGCGAGGATATCGCCACCGGTCACAAGTCCGGCGACGCTGACCGCACCGCTGAAGAAACGATTCTCGACGGCACGAACCGTCAAACGGACGCCAGTCCGCTGAGACAGGCGTTCGGTAAAACGTTGCAGTTCGGGGGCAAAAGAGATTCCCGTTACGAGGCTCACACCATCAAGCGCGATCGGTTCGGCAACCGTCAGAACCTGTTCGGCTTGGTCGCGGAACAGCGGAATCAGCCCGACACCATTTTCGACCTGCGAAAGCTGTTCATAGGTCTCGAGGCCAGGGAAAGGTTCCCCGGCCTGCAGGTAGAGTTCGTCGGCGGCAAAGACAAAACGGCTGCCACGCTCAGCCAGGAATTCCCGTTGCAGCGCATGAATCAAGGAGAGCGACGTACCAGCCTCTTCTCGGGATAGCGGGCGGAGCGGGAAGAGACGCTCGCGATGTCCGGTCAACCCGACCGGGACCACTGCCAGCGTCGCCACCTGGGGGCCAAGGGCATACAGCTCCCGGATCGTTTGCTCGAGGCAGGCCCCGTCATTGATCCCGGGGCAAAGAACCACCTGTGTATGCAGTTCGATCCCCGCGGCCGCCAGGCGACGCAGCAGGGGGAGGATGGGAGGAACGTTTTTGCCGAGCAGTCGACAGCGCACCTCCTCGTCGGTGGCATGGACCGAGACGTAGAGAGGAGAAAGCCTTTGGCAAGTGATGCGCGCTAGCTCCTCCTCGTGGATGTTCCCGAGCGTGACATAGGCCCCGTAGAGGTAGGAGAACCGGTAGTCTTCGTCCTTGACGTAAAGACTGCGACGCATCCCCCGGGGGAGCTGGTGAACAAAGCAGAAGATGCAGTGATTACCGCACTGTTGCGGCTCCGGGTGCTCAACGTCGAAACCGAGAGGTTCATCGGCATCTTTCTCGATGTCAAGCTCCCAGACCTCCCCGTCGCTGCGCAGGACTTCGAGCACCAGCTGTTCTTCCTGCTCGACAAGCTGGACGTCGATCAGGTCCCGCACAGGCTGACCGTTGAGCGCAACCAGCTGGTCGCCGGGTTCGATGCCGAGCTCCGAGGCGATCCCACCGGAATCGACCTGTTCAATGCGTACCATCGCGCGTTTCCTGGACGAGAAACGCCGCCAGAAACTGGCGGCGTTGCTGTAGGCCCTTTATCTGCGGACCTGTATTAGTTGCCGAGACCGGAAGGGGCCAGCCCGGCAGGCGGAAATGCCTTGTCCCTCAGGGTCGCCGAAACCGGGAACGGCGACTCAGAGAAACTGCCTCAATCCTTGCCGCTGTGCAACCGGAAAGAACCGTCCGTCGAGGTGATCGACGAAATGGCATGTTTATAGAGAAGCACATCGCTGCCGCTGTCGATCAGGACACAAAAGCTGTCGAAAGACTTGATCATCCCCTCCAGCCGATCCCCGGAATTCATGACAATGGTCACCCGCACTCGCTCCTTGCGGGCCTGATTGAGAAACTGATCCTGAATATTGAACGGGGTCTTAGCCATATCCACTCCTCTGTTATTTCATGAGAAATCCATTGATTAACTTTGTAATCTTAGCAAAATCCCCGGGGGATTCAAACCAGTTTATCGCATCGTGTTTGCGGAACCAGGTCAGCTGTCGTTTCGCATAGCGCCGAGTCTGCATCTGGATCTGCTCGAGACAGGCTTCTCGATCCATCTCACCGGACAGGTAGACCTGACATTGCCGGTATCCCAGGGTCTGCAACGACTTGAGGCCGGGGGCATACCCACGCTGAAGCAGCCCTCGAGTCTCTTCAACGAGCCCCGCATCGAGCATCGCCCGGGCACGCTTGTCGATGCGGGCATAAAGCGCTTCGCGACACGGTTGCAGCCCGACGTGCAGCACCCGATACGGGCGGTCGCTGAACGCGTGCTCCTTTTGCCAGTCGCTGAGCGGGCGCCCCGACTGGTAGTAGACCTCAAGCGCCCGGACGATGCGAACCGTGTCGTTCTCGGGGAGTCGCCGTGCCGTTTCAGGGTCGCAGTTGACCAGCAGCGCGTGAAGCGTCCCGCTCCCCTCGCGGGATTCCCGTTCGGATAACTCCCGACGCAGCTCCGGAGATGCCCCCGGAGCTCGCACCAGCCCCTCGGTCAAAGCCTGGATGTACAGGCCCGTGCCCCCCACAACGACAGGGAGCTTGTGGCGTGCGAGGATCTCCGCGATAGCCTGGCGACCGAGGGTCACAAAATCGGCCACCGAGAAATCCTCGTCCGGATCAACGACATCCACCAGGTGGTGAGGGACCTCGGAGAGCTCCTCGCGGGTCGGCTTGGCGGTGCCGATATCCATGAAACGGTAAACCTGTCGCGAGTCGGCTGACACCACCTCCAGGGGGAACTCCCGGGCCAGCTGTCGCGCAAGCTCGGTCTTGCCCGAAGCGGTTGGACCGCAGATCACAACCACTGCCGGGAGAGCTTTTTGAGCAGCCGCAGGGGTCATACGCTTCGCTTGAACAGCCTCTCGACCTCGCGGTCACTAAAGCGCAACAAAACGGGACGACCGTGCGGGCAATGGGCCTTGAAATCGATCTGGTCGAGGTCACGGAACAGGCGGGCGATCTCGTCGGCGCCCAGGTCACGGTTGGCCCTCACCGCCGAATGACAGGCCATGCTGGCCAGAACCTCTTCCAGGGTCTCCGCGATTTTCCCGCTGCCGCCATGTTCTTCCAGTTCGGAAGCCACATCCTGCACCAGAGGGCGTGCCTCGACAGCGGCGAGGAGCTTCGGGACGCTGCGCAGCGCGTAGCTGTTCGGGCCGTACTCCTCGAGTTCGAAACCGAGCCGCTCCAGATCCGCGAGATGTTCGGCGAAGGAGGCGGCACGACGGGCATCCATTTCGATCACTTCGGGGAACATCAGCTGCTGGCGCTCGACCCCCTGTCGGGAGACCTGAGCGCGGAGATGTTCGAAGCGCACCCGCTCATGGGCTGCGTGCTGATCGACCAGCACCAGGTCATCCCCATCTTCGCACACGATGTAGGTGCGCCGGAACTGCCCGATCACCCGCAAACGAGAAAAGGGGCCGGCCTCATGGGCAGCGTCCGAGAACAGAGGAACGCTCTCTCCAGAAGAGAGCGCCGGTGACGAAGTCGTGCAGGCAATGCCCGACGGGGGATGTTCGGCACCGGTCTCGGATCGCTCGGCGTAGCGGGCCAGGGTCTCCTGGACCCGGGTGCGACACGGTGCCGTGACATCGGCCCCACCTTCTCCTCCCCGGGTAGGGAAAACGGAGTACGGTTTCGCCTCCGCCTCGAAAACGGGTTCGTTTTCGTCCGCCCCGCCAGCAAGCCACGGCGCGCCACGCAACGCATCGCGCACGGCGGCCTGCAAAAAGGCATGTATTTCACGCTGGTCCTGAAAGCGCACCTCGTGCTTGGTCGGATGGACATTGACATCGACCTTCTCGGGGTCGATATGGAGGAACAGGGCCAGGACCGGGTAGCGCCCCTTCATCAGCTGTCCCCGGTACCCTTCAAGCAGGGCATGCTGAACGACCCGGTCACGAATGACGCGGCCGTTAATGAAGAAATAGAGGTTCCCGGTCGTTGCGCGGTTGATGTCGGGTGGGGCCAACAGGCCGTGCAGACGCAGGCCCATTGCGCTCGCTTCGACCGGGAGCATCGCAGATGCGACCTGACGTCCCATCAGGGCGGCAACCCGCTCCCGGAGGCTGTCGCCGGGGCGGGTCTCGATCAGGGTGCGTCCCTGGTGAGTCAGCGTGAAACGGACGTCGGGGTGACCGAGGGCCTGCCGCGTGACCATGTCGCTGATGTGCCCGAGTTCGGTTTCGTCACGGCGAAGAAATTTGCGGCGCGCCGGGGTATTGAAAAACAGGTTCCGGACCTCCAGGGTCGTACCGGAGGTCATTCCGACAGCCGCGGTACGCTTGACCACTCCGCCTTCGATATAGAGTTCACTGCCGAGATCGGCTTCGGCCGAGCGGGTACGCAGAAGCAGCCGTGAAACCGACGCGATCGAGGGGAGAGCCTCGCCGCGAAACCCGAGGGTCCCGATCGACGCGAGGTCGGCCTCGTTGCGGATCTTGCTGGTCGCATGGCGTTCCAGCGCGAGGAACGCGTCTTCTTCCAGCATTCCGCAACCGTTGTCGCTGACGCGGATCAGCCCCTTACCGCCCCGTTCGAGCTCGACGAGGATCTCGTCCGCACCGGCATCAAGGCTGTTTTCCAGCAACTCCTTGACCACCGAGGCAGGACGTTCCACCACCTCGCCGGCGGCGATCTTGTTGCATAGCTGTTCGGAGAGAATCTGGATGCGCCCCATGGCACGACTCCGCTAGAAACAGAAACGGCCGGAGACCCGGCCGTTTTTTCAGTTGATCTCCTGGAAGGCCCTAGGCGCCCTGCTCGAGACGTGACAGCATCTGTTCGATATCGTCGTTGTCCGGCTCGTCGTCGATGACCGCCTGGGTGGTGACCGGTTTGCCAAGGAGCCCGAGATCTCCGGCGACGGTCTTGACGAGGTTGGCATCGACCTTGTCGAGCTTGCGCAGCGAAGCCTCGAACAGGGCGTTGTCACAGACCGTATTGATCAGTCGCGGCACGCCCCCGGCATAGCTGTGAATCGCGGGGATGGCGCTGGCCGTGAACATCGAATTCTTCGCTCCAGCGACCTTGAGCCGGTGCATGATATAGCGTTCCACCGACTCGAGGCTCAACGAACGCAGGTGGCACTTGACCGCGACCCTCTGGGCCAACGGTTCGTCAAGTTGCAGGTTGTCTTCGATGTCCCGCAGGCCAAAAAACACGATATTCAGCAGCTTCTTCCCGGGGATCTCGAGATTCAGCAGTCCCCGGAACTCCTCCATGAGCTCGCGACTCTGGAGCATCTGGGCCTCGTCAATCAGGACCACCGCCTTCTTGCCGGCGGCGTCAATCTCCAGCAGGCGATTGTAGAGCTGCTTGAGGAGTTTGAGCCGATCCGGTGCGGGATCGTCGATGCCGAACTGCATGGCGATGCGCGTCAGGATCCAGTCTGGGGTGACCCCGGAATGCACCATCACCAGCAAGGACGATTCGTAGCGGTCCTCGTTGAGGTTGTCGAGCATCCGTCGGGCCAGGGTAGTTTTCCCCATGCCGATATCGCCGACCAGGACGGCGAGCCCCTTGCTGGAGTCGACCGCGTACATCAGGCGGATCAAAGCCTGGCGGTGCTGATCGGTGTCGTAATAGAACCTCGAGTCGGGCGCGTTGCTGAATGGCTCGCGCTCTAAGCCGAAGTGCTCCAGGTAGCTCATATCAATCCCCTGTCTTCAACGGCAAACGCCGTCAAACGAAAGAAATCCGGCTGTTGCCGCCCCCTGAGGAGCCGTTGCCCGCCCCACCGTCGCCTTGGGAGAGGGCCTCGAGCTTGCTGTTGACATCCCGGAATCCGGGGTGATGCTCGGCAACATAGCTGAAACACTGAGCCGCATCGGTGCGACGTCCGCTCGCCTCGTAGATGATCCCGAGTTCGTAGTGGAGACTCAGGCGATCTTCGTCGGTGGCCTCCGGAGCTTCCAGCCCCTGGCGGAAGGTCTCCTCGGCGTTGCCGAAATCCCCCTTCTCGGCCTGGCAGATGCCAATCAAGGTCAGGCAATCGACGAGTCGCTTGGGATCACGCGTGACCCGCTCGAATTCGGAGATGGCGTCATCGAGCAGCCCCATTTCCTTGTAGGCGATCCCGAGATTGAAGTGCGACTCGGTGTCTTCCTGGTCGATCTGGCTCTCGATCCCTTTCTTGAACTCGGCGAGAATGCCGTCGAGCCGTGACAGATCACGCTCATCGAGGCTCTCCATCTCCCCGCCAGCTTCGAAGACGCTTTCGTTGCTCAGCTCGGAGGCCAGATCGAAGAACCCCTCGTCATCCTCGGCGACCGGAGCCGCGGAAACCTGTTCACGATGAATCGCAATCTCGGCCAGCTTGGACTCGATCTCGGACGCTCCCGGAAAATCTTCCTGTAAGGCGCGACAGACCCCTTCGGCCTCATCGAACAGCCCCTGGTGAATGTAGAACTCGGCTTCTTCCAGTTCCGTCAGCAGGTTGCGTTCCGGAACAAAGCTTGGGGCATCGCCGGAGCCCTCCATGTCGAGCTCGATGCTGGCCTGCATATCCTCGAGGGTTTCCAATCCGGTCTCGAGGAAACTCTCCACCGGGGCAGGCTCATCGTCGACTGGGGCATCCCCGAGCTCGAGATCGGCGGGATCAAAGCCGTTGCTCTCCAGTTCAAGGCCATCGGCAGCACCGTCGTCCACTGCAGAGAGGGATTCATCCTCGCCGCCGATATCGAAGTCGAGTTCATCGCCCTGGACATCCGTATCTTCCAGCGTGCTCTCGGCCTCGTAATCCAGTTCGTCGTCGTCCAGCGTACCGAATCCGCCGACACCGCCCGCCTCGGTTGCAGGCTCTTCGAGCTCGGCACTCAGATCGAGTTCGTCATCGAGAGCAAGTTCGTCCTCGATGCCGGCATTCAACGCAAGGGAATCGAGTCCATCGTCCTCGACCTCGAGCGCCAGCTCGTCGGAATCACTACCGTCTATATCGTCTTCGAGCTCGGCGCCGTCATCGACTTCGAACTCGATCTCCATCTCGAGATCAAGCACAGACTCCTCAACAGGAACGTCAAGGGCGAGGATGCCTTCCTCACCCGTGTCCGGCTCGTCCTCAACCTCAACCGAGAACCCACCAGTCAAATCGACGTCTTCATCGAGCCCAGACAGGGTGCTTTCGCCTTCGTCGACGTCGAACCCTGCAAAGTCGTCCCCGCCGGAGCTCAGAAGGTCAGCCGCTTCTGAGAAATCCGCCCCCCCGTCTGCCGTGAACGCATCGGCCTCGTTGAAGGACTCCACCCCCTGCTCCTCGAGAGGCATCAGCTCTTCAGCATCCTCGAGCGGCTCAAATCCACCAAGCTCTTCGACCTCTTCGACCTCTTCGAGGACTTCAAGTTCTTCGACCTCTTCGAGCTCTTCAACCTCCTCGAGAACTTCTTCCGCCGCCGTCGAGTCGTCAAATCCGTCGAAACCGTCGTCGGCTAGGAGGCCGGTCTGGGCCTCTAGATCCGCGATGCGTTCCTTCTGGCCTGTGGCCGAGTAGAGAACGTTTAGGGTCTCAACGATTCTGGCCTCACCCGGAAGCATCTCGAGAAGCTTCTCGTAATAGCTGATCAGGGCTTTCTGCTGA
>QKBP01000090.1 GCA_003246035.1 Desulfuromonadaceae bacterium
TCAGTAGATTTTTAAGGTTTCCGGTGACTATAGCGTAGGGGTCACACCTGTTCCCATCCCGAACACAGAAGTTAAGCCCTACAGCGCCGATGATACTGCATGGGAGACTATGTGGGAAAGTAGGTCGTCGCCGGAATATTTATCGAGAAGGCCCGTCTCAGTCGAGACGGGCCTTTTTTTTGTTTTTACGCTGTGTGGCTCTGAATCACGACAAGGTAGTCTCTTCGTTCAGGAGCCGTTGTCTTTTTTCAGCTCGATGCCCAGAGCCTTGATTTTGCGGTGCAGATTGGACCTCTCCAGTTCGATCAATTCGGCGGTGCGCGACACATTCCAGTCGTTCTCCTCAAGGCGTGCGATCAGGTAGTCCTTTTCGAACAGTTCACGCGCCTGACGGAACGGGGCATCGTACAGCACAGAGAGGTCAGCGCCGGACGGCTGGCCCTCCCGTTGCCCCATGACCGGCGGAAGACGTTTCTCGTCGATCAGATCGCCGGGGACCATGATCACCAGGCGCTCAATGATATTTTTGAGTTCGCGGACATTTCCCGGCCAGGCGTAGCCCTGGAAGATTGACAGTGCTTCCTTGCTCAGGTGCTTGCGATCACGCCCTTCCTGGCGGCAGAAAAAAGTAAGGAAATGGTCGACCAGCAGTGGGATGTCCTCGATCCTCTCGCGTAGAGGGGGGACATGCAGCGGCAGAACGTTGAGCCGGTAGTAGAGGTCTTCGCGGAATCGTCCTTCCTGGATCTCCTTCTCGAGGTCTTTGTTGGTCGCGGCAATGACCCGCACGTCGACTTCCAAGGTCCGGTTCCCGCCGACCCGCTCGAATTTCCGTTCCTGGAGGATGCGCAACACTTTGGCCTGGGTTTTCAGGCTCATGTCACCGATCTCGTCGAGAAACAGGGTCCCCTCGTGGGCGACGTCGAACTTGCCGCGTCTCTGGGTGGTCGCGCCGGTAAACGCCCCTTTCTCATGCCCGAACAGCTCGGATTCAATCAGTTCCTCGGGGATTGCGGCACAGTTGACTTCGACGAACGGTTTGCTGCGACGCTGAGATTTCAGGTGGATGGAGCGGGCAACGAGCTCTTTGCCGGTCCCGTTCTCTCCGCTGATCAGGACCCATCCCGAGGTCGGTGCAGCGATGTCGATCTGCTCCTTGAGTGCCCGGATCGCCGTGCTGTCGCCGATCATCTCATGGTCTTTGGCGATCTGTTCCCTCAGGTTGCGGTTCTCTTCGACCAGCTGACCCACCTTGAGTGCGTTCTGGACACACAACAGTACTTTTTCGAGTGACAGCGGTTTTTCAATGAAGTCGTACGCGCCGAGGCGGGTCGCGCGAACGGCGGTATCGATGGTGGCGTGACCGCTCATCATGATGACCAGCTGCTCGGCACGCAGCTCACGGATGCGGCGCAGGGTTTCGATGCCGTCGATCCCCCCCATCCAGATGTCAAGCAGCACGAGGTCCGGCGCCTCATCGCGGCACAGTTCAAGCCCCTCTTCTCCGCTGGTGGCGCAGAAAGTGGCGAATCCCTCGTCCTGGAAAATCCCGCAAAGGCTTTCGCGGATGCTCTCTTCGTCGTCAACGATCAGAATATTCTTCATGTCAGCCCTTGCTTTTCGACGTGTCGGATTGCGAACTGGGTGAAACTTCAGCCGGCAGCTCGACAACGAACTTGGTGCCGTGGGGTTCATTGTCGCGGACCCGGATGTAGCCGTTGTGGTCGGAGATGATGGTCGAGACGATGGTGAGCCCCAGACCGGTGCCGGTCGCCTTGGTCGAGAAATAGGGTTCGAACAGACGTGGCTTGTCCTCCGCCGGAATGCCGCAGCCGTTGTCACTGACACACAATGTGACCATCTTCATCGTCGGATCGTAACATGTCTCGATCGTGATCTGCCCCGTGTCGGGTGAAACTGCCGAGACCGCATTTTCGAGCAGGTTGATCAGAACTCGCTTGATCTGCTCGCGGTCGAAGCTAAAGGTCGGCAGATGGTCGCCTGGCTGGAAGTCGAAGCGGATAAGTCGATGACCTTCGGCGTAGAGGACCAGGGTGTCACTGACCAGCTCGTTCAGGTTGTTGGGAACAGGCCGACTGGCCGGGAGTCGGGCAAAGTTGGAGAACTCGTTGACCATCGCCTTCAGCTCTTCGACCTGCTGGATGATCATCTGCGTGCAGTCGTCGAAGACCTTGTCATCCTCGGGAAAATTCTCCAGGTAGCGACGCCTCAGGCGCTGAGCGGAGAGCTGTATGGGGGTCAGTGGGTTCTTGATCTCGTGGGCGATACGCCGGGCGACCTCGCGCCAAGCGGCCATGCGCTGGGCCTTGACGATTTGGGTCAGGTCGTCGAAGACCACCACGGTTCCCATGAACTCCTGATTCTCGTCACGCAGGGTGGTGACATTCATGAGCAGCGTAACCTTCTGGTCCTGGATCTCGACCGTTACCTGACGGCTGATGGAGTCACGTCCCGAAGCGGTCAGTTCGGCCAGGAAGTCGCGCACCATTGGCAGGTGGCGTGAATCGACGACTTCGCGGAAATTATTGCCGAGCATCTTACGACCATCGAGCTTGAGGAGGTTTTCCGCGGATTTGTTGATGGTCGTGAGGCTCCCGTCGCGATCGACGGAGATCACGCCGGCCGTGACGTTACTGAGAACGATCTCCATATAGCGACGGCGCTGGTCGATCTCGAGGTTTGAACTCTGCAGCTCGCGGTTGGCTGCCGTGATTTCCTCACGGCTGCGGCGCAAGTCGGCGGTCATGCGGTTGAAGGCCGCGACCAGGGTGCCAACCTCGTCCTCGCTGCGTAGGTCGAGCTGCACGTCAAGATCACCATCGGCGATGCGATCGGTGGCCATGGCCAGTTCCTGGATCGGAACCGTGATCCCGCGTGCCAGGTGAAAACCGAACCAGGTGGCGAGAAAAATGATCACCAGGGCGATCAGCAGCAAGACGATGATGTACCCCTTCTGGATTTGGCTCTTGAAGGTCTTGGTGTTCTTGTACTGGGTGAAGGAGTTGGAAATCTCCTTCATCTTGTTGACCAGAGAGTACGGGACGTAATAGTTGACCACCACCACGCCGACCACATCATTAGGGTTCCAGTTGGAGTAGACCGGTACGAAACCCCGAATGAGGTCGGCACGGCCGATCGGCGTGACGTGCGAGAAACGTTTCCCGAGGAGTGCCTCCTTGAGCAGCTCGGAGCCGGGGTCCGTGAAGTCGGCGGCCGGGACCTGTGGGTTCGATTCGCGCACCAGCTCCTCGAACGTCGCGGAAAAGATCTCGACCACTCCAAGGTTGTACTCTCGCTGCTTGCCGCGGATGACCTCTTCGAGGTTGCCGAGGTTCTCCTCGTTGAGAAGCTTCTGGTCCTTGATGATGTTCGCGATCTGGTCGGCGTAGTAGAGGGCGTTGGTCGCGGAGTTCTTGTAATAGGTCTTGGCAACCTCGAGGGACTCCTCCAGGGAGTTTTCAATCTGGGCGTTGAACCAGTTCTCGATGGTGTTGGTTATGAAGCCGGCCGAAACCAGGAACAGCAACATGGTCGGGACGAGCGAAAGAGCGACGAAGGCTACGACCAGCTTGCTGCGTAGCTTTGCACCGGGAATGCGCCGCCGCCTTTCGAGGATAAGTTTGAAGAGATTTCGGAAGACCAGGAAGAGAAAGAGAATGATCAGGAGGATATTGATGTTGATGATCGCCAGAACCAGGATGCTGTTGACCACCGGGAGTTGGGAGGTCAGCTCGTAGACCTGGCTTTCGAAGCGGGTCAGCAGGATAACGAGGACGATGCTGGAGGCGATCAGTAGCCATTCGCGGCGACGTTTGCTTGTCTCGCGACGGTTTGTTGTCGGACTCGGCTGGTTGTCGGCGTTCTGGTCGGTCATCCGGGCTCCTTGGGGGCGACATGGCCTTGAATTCTAAGGTAAAAACGCCCCTGAAACAAGTTCCGGATCGGCAATAAAAAAGGCAGCCTGATTCAGGCTGCCTCGATGTGACGGAGTCGGCAAGACTCAGGCTTCACTCGGAAGCGGCTTGTTGACGAACGCCGTGGCCCCGAGACGCAGCGCCTCCGAGAGGTCTTCCTCGGTGAATTCCACCAGCTTCCAGCAGTCAGGTGAGGCGAGGATCTGTTCCACCATCTGGTGGTTGATGTCGTGTCCGGCCTTGTAGGCCTTGATGTGGCCGAGGATCGGGTAGCCGACGAGGCTGAAGTCACCGATCGCATCGAGGATCTTATGGCGTACGAATTCGTCATTATAGCGCAGCCCTTCCTCGTTGAGGATACGGTCCTCGCCGATCACCACCGCGTTTTCAAACGAGCCACCCTGAGCCAGGCCGTTGGCCTTGAGGTACTCGACCTCATGGAGGAAGCCGAAGGTGCGTGCCCGAGCGATCTCCTGGCAGAAGCTATCCCAGGAGAGCTTCACACTGCGGTTTTGCAGGGAGATGCAGGGGTGGTCGAAGGCGATATCGAAGGTAATTCGGAAAAAGCGCGACGGTACTACGGTGACACGCTTTTCGCCGTCGACCAGGGTCATCGGTTTGCGCACGGCGAGAAACTTGCGGGTACGGTCGAGCGAACGGAGCCCGGCTTCACGCAGCAGATCGAGATACGGTCCGGCGCTGCCGTCGAGAATCGGGACCTCGGGGCCGTCGATGTCGATGTTGAGATTGTCGACGCCGAAGGCCGCAAGGCTGGCCATGAAGTGCTCGATGGTCGAAACGGTCAGGTCTTGTTTGCCGATGACCGTGGCGAGCCGGGTATCGACCACATTGGCCGACACCGCCGGAATCGAAACGCAGCGATCCCCTTCGGTGCGATGAAAGACAATACCGGTGCCGGCGGCCGCGGGGCGCAGCTTCATGGTGATGGTCTTGCCGGTGTGGAGACCGATGCCCGAGATGCTGACCGGCTTCTCGATGGTGCATTGGAAAATCATGGCTTTGCCTTCCTGTCGGGGCTTGCGCAGTTAGCGCGCGGTAAGATGGTAAAGCAAAGCCCGTGCCATTGCTATTTGGTGTTTTAATATGCCGAAATTGCAGCATTTTATCGATTTGTTGGTGGGGTGGATCAGACAATGTGTTGCAGATTTACACGGGGTTCATTACCTGTTGTGGTATTCCCGCCACAGTTTCACAGCCTACCGGAACGGAGGATGGCGATGGCGAGCCAGAGCCCGAGAAAGGCCGCGAAGGAGTAACCGAGCAGGCCCAGGGTCGGAAACCCGAACAGCTGGGGGCCCTTGTCGGACTGCATGATCAACGACGAGCCGATGATCAGGGCGGCGATGATCATCGAGAAGGAGATGCGGTTACTCGATTTGTCGAGGTCGGCGATTAACCTCTCCAGACCGCGGTGTTCGAGATCGATCTTGATCTTGTTGCGGTTGAGACGATTGAGGAACTCCTTGATGTCGCGGGGGAGGGTGCGCGCCAGGTTACCATAGGAGCTAACCAGAATGGCGACCTGGCGGGCCAGGTTCGGAGGACTGAGCCGCTGGCGGATCAGACGTTCCATGAAGGGGCGGAGACTGGCGATCATGTTGAAGTTCGGGTCGAGCTGGCGCCCGATACCCTCAATCGTGACCAGCGCCTTGGCCAACAACATCAAGTCCGATGGGAAGCGGATCCGGTAGGTGTTGAGGATCTCGACGAAATCACTCAGCAGGGCCCCGACATGGATTTCGTTCAGCGGTAGCTCGTAATAATCGGCGAGGAAGTCGTTCAAATCGCGACGCAGTTCGCGCATGTTGCTTTCGTCGCTCAGGTCTCCCGAGTAGAGCAGTTGGGTGATGATCCGGTCGACGTCCCTTTCGAGGACCCCGAGCAGCAGTTCAACCAGGTGGTTTTTGATCTCGTCGTCGAGTCGGCCAACCATGCCGAAGTCGAGCAGGCAGATGCTTCCGTCATCGCGGATGAAGAAGTTGCCCGGGTGAGGGTCGCCATGAAACAGACCGAATTCGAGAACCTGTCGGAGGAAAAAGTCAGCTCCGCGCCGGGCGATGTCTTCGAGGTCGAGCTCCTTGTCACGCAAGGTTCCAAGATCACTGACCTTGGTGCCGAGCAGGTACTCCATGGTCAGAATCCGTTCGCCACTCCATTCCCAGAACACGGAAGGGATACAGACCCCCGGGTCGTCGGCGAAATTGGCGGCAAAGCGGTCGGTTGTATGCCCCTCACGGGTGAAGTCCATTTCGCGGTAGATGGTTCGCCGGAACTCCTTGACCAGTTGGGTCGGGGAGTAGTGCGCCATGGCCGGGATATGCCGCTCGATCAGCACGGCCAGGCCGGCGAGAATGTCGATGTCGGTCTCGATGACCTTCTCGATTCCCGGACGGCAGACCTTGATGACGACGTCATCCCCTTCGACCAGGCGGGCCCGGTGAACCTGGGCGATGGAGGCCGCCGCCAGGGGGGTCTCGTCGATCTCGGCAAACACTTCTCGGATCGGCTGTCCGAATTCCTTTTCGAACTGCCGGCTGATGGCGTCAAAACCGACGGCCGGGACCTTGTCCTGGAGCTTGCGGAATTCCTCGATGTACTCGCGGGGGATGATGTCGGGGCGTGTCGAAAGCAACTGCCCGAGCTTGATGAAGGTCGGTCCGAGTTCTTCGATGGCGAGGCGCAGCCGTTCCGGCTGAGAGAGCCTCTCTATGTCACGTGGCGCCGTCCCTAAGGTGACGATTCGGCGCCCGAGCTCAAGGTAGTAGTTGATGTTGAGCTCTTCGACAAAATGCCCGAAGCCGTATTTGATCAGGATGCCGAGAATATCCCGATATCGCTTGAGAGAGCGGATATTCCGGTTGATACGGAGAAAAGTCAGCATGGAGGGGGAAGTCAGCCCTTAAGTGTCTTGAGTTCTTTCTCGAGCTTCGCGACTTTTTTCTGCAGGGCCTTCAACTCGTCCGCCGTGACCACGCCGATGCGCTCGCAGGCCTTGCGAACTTCTTCCTGAGCCATCTCTTCAAGTTTCTTTTGGTTGTCCTTGGCGGACTTCTGCAGTCGATCGAGCAGTTCCCGACCTTTATCCTCACTCAGGTCAAGGCGGGTCTTGAGCTCGCTGACCAGTTCCTCGGCTTTCTGTTGGGTCAGGGTCAGGGCTCCCATACCGGCCAGCAGAGTCTTCTCGAGCAGTTCGATCATTGCCACCTCCCGTGTATCATTCATTAGCTGACATTAGAAAGACTAACACACCGACCGGGACTTGCCTATCGTTCTGTCGTCAGCGTCTCAACAACCAGAATACCAGGCTCGCTGCAGCCGAGATAATCAGGCAGCTCCCCAGGGGAAAGTAGAAAGTGAAATTCTCTCTCTCGATCCGGACATCGCCCGGTAGGCGCCCCAAGAAAGGGGTTCCTCCCTGAAGGATCACCAGCACTCCGAAGATGATCAGGACCACGCCGGCCAGGATCAGTAGCTTCCCCATGTGCGTCCCCTAGTTCTTCGACTGCGGGTAATAACGATCCATTTCCGAGTAGATGCAGCCGCAATACTGCTGGCGGTATAGTCCCATCGACTTGGAGGTCGCAATCCCTTCCTGCCAGCCGACGCGAAAGTCCTCGTAGTGGAAAATCAGGCCGTAGGCGCCGGCGAGCTTTTCACCGAAACGTCGGATGTTCTCGTGGTTCTGGTAGCGGGAATAGAGAAGCGAGGAAGAGAAGGCGTCGTAGCCGTGTTCAGCAGCATACCGGGCAGTGCTTTCCAGGCGTGAAAAGTAGCAGTGATCGCAGCGGCTGTGGGGCTTGTGGGCGACAGCCTGCAGAAAGGGGACCAATCCGTACTCGTCAATGACGATCAGAGGCAGTTCCGTTCGTTCAGCGTACTCGCGCATCGTGTCGAGGCGTCGGCGGTACTCCTGGTAGGGGTGGATATTCGGATTGTGAAAGTAGCCTGTCACCTCGTGATTCGCCTCGCGCAGGGCTTTCACGGGGAAGATGGCACAGTTGCCGCAGCAGGCATGGAGCAGGATTTTCATGGCACGCGTTCCCGAATAAAGATAATGCCAGTCTAAGGCAGGTGACTCTGGAAGTCAAAAGTCGACGTCGATGGTCTCCCACGGTGGCAGGCCCTGCTGTATCCAGAGCTTTTTGGCCAGGGTCCTGGCCTGTCCGGCATCTTCGAAGTGGCGGTTGCACCCATCGAGCAGCCGTTCTTTCAGGGTGGTCAGGTCTTGCTGGTAGCGGGAGAGGATATCCGCCAGGATAGACATGTCGCGAGGGAGCGAGACCTGCTCGAGACCGCCATGGGAGCAGAGCAGCAGTGCGTGGGCGGTCAGGTCGTTGTCGACGGTAACGGTCGAGCTGTTCTTCTCCCGGCTGGTCAGTTCGATCTGGTTAAAGAAACGGCGCTCGAAAAAGAGCGGACCGGGGAGTTCGAAGTGTTCCAGCTCCGGGCGGTAGTGGTCGAACAGATAGTGTTCCGGAAAGCGCGGAATCCCGTCGCGGAATGTCGTGGCAAGAATTTCCTGCCGAGCCTCTCCGGAGAGCCGCCTTGACGGTGCGAGGCGGACACGCCGGGCGGTCGATTCGGGAGCGTGGGAAGCGAACCATCTGGTCAACTCCCCGTCCACATGCTGCCTCTGTGATTCCTCGGGGAGCTCGTCGAGTTCCTCGCTGCCGAGTTGTTCGAGCAGGGCTCTCGGTGGAAGGGGGATGGCGGGGGCTTCCTCCGGGGCTTCGAGGGCGCGTTCGACCCGAGAGACCGTCAGACCGGTTGCATCGAGCAGCAGCTCACCCCACGAGGAGGAGAGGAAACGCCGGATCCCGGCTCTTATCCCCGCGGTAACCGGTTCCGGTCGGGAATAGGCCAGATCTCCCTGTTCGATAAGCGACCATCCTTCACCGGGGAGGAAGAGGGCAAGGGCTAGGGCCGAAGGGGGGAGACCCTGCAGCCAAGCGGCGTCGATACGGCGCTCTTCGTTGGGCAGCCGGACAGTCAATGGGCCGGTGTCGCTGTCGAGCGACTTGCACAGAACCAGACGCAGGGAGTCGCTGTTTCTTTCAATGTGCTCAAGGGTCGTACAATCGTTGATTGTCTCGAGCAGGAACTGTCCTGCGCTGCTGCGTGGCCAGTCCGGCGGGGTTTCGACGTCGACGCGAGCGTTGTCGGCGCACAAACCGAGCAGATGGAGCGTGCCGAGCACCCAGCGTGGGGTGTTGCGAGGGGGACGGAAACGGCGGTTCGGCCAGGAAAGGCGCAGGCGAATCAGCACCTCGTCAAACTTCAGCCCCTCGTCAAACGGGTAGAGAGAGAGGCGACCGGCGAACCCAGGTATCGCCTCGTCGCTGTGCACGGGGAGCCGGAACGGAGAGGAGACGGCCGCTCGGAGCGGCGCAGACCCTGCGAGGATCCGTCCGAGGATCAGGCCTGGCAGGCGCCCGGGAACGGCCACCAGGGTTTCGAGTTCGGGGAGATCGGCTGTCGTCGGGTTGACCCAGGCAGCAAATTGTCCCCCATGGCCACATTCGCGAGTCGCAGCTCCCAGCCTGTGACTCGATTCTTCGAGGAGGATTCGCAGGGTCTGAGTCATGCGGGTCTTGTTCTTGTGCCAGCCGAGTTGGGTGAGACGGCGGAACAGCAGATGAAACGCGACGGCGGCGCTTTCCGGCAACGGTGCCGGGTCGAGACATTGGCAGCTCTCCAAAAGTGGAGCCGGGAGAGAGGTCGTGGCGATCTCCATCCCTTTTTCGAGCCGCTCGGCATGAACGCTTTCGGGGAGAAGGTCGAAGCTGGTCAGGGCCAGGAGGTGGAAGAGAGTGTGCCAGGCCCGATTCTCTGCCCGGTTTTCCGGGGGCGCGCCCCCTTCCTCGCCGCGATGGCGGCGCATGGCGTCGAGTATGGACGGGCGGGCACTTTCGAGGGTCAGCAGGCAGAGGTTGACCAGATGCCACGGAGAGAGGTCTTGAGGCTCGACGGCTCCGGTAATCGCCAGGGGTTTGAGGCGCTCGAGCAGGGAAGTCAGGATCGCGCGGAACTCCGCCGGCGTGGCCTGGTTCCCCATGGGGAGCCGGGCCTGCAGTTCGTAGGGGGGCGCCGCAGTGCGGATTTCGATGGCGTGGGCGTCCCACACGGCAAAGACCTGCAGACCGAGCGCCAAGGCCGCTTCGGCATACCGGGGAAAGAGGGGTTTCCCCTCAGCGCGTGGCAGAAACACCACCCCGCCAGCCATGCAACTGGCGCGATTGATCCACAAGACCAGGTCCGGGTAGCAGTCCCCCGCGGGGGTGAGGAGACGGGGCGTGATGGAGAGCTTGCGAAAGGGGTAGCGGCCGTGGGCCAGCAGCTCGTCCGCCCAGCTTGCGATCTGGCGGGTGAAGGTTAACAGCGGGTCGGTGTGCATCGAATCAGGAGGCACTTTTTTCCGACTGGATCAGCAGCTGGCGAAGCTGTTCGAGGTCGTCCTGGAGACGACTGTTTTCCTGTCGGAGTTTTTCGAGTTCGCTCCCTGCATCCGCTTTTTTCGCCTCAGTGCACTCGGCGCGCAGGCGCAGCAAATCCTTGGCCGCACGAGCTTCGCTCGAGTCCGGATGCGACTGGATCAGGGACTCCAGGGTGGTACTGGAATCTTTCTGACGCAGTTCGTGAATCCCTTTCAAAAGCCGGTTGGTGGCTTCCTGTTCCGGGGCGGGAGGGAGAAAGAGCCCGGCACATCCCGTCAGGGTGCTCACGAGCAGCAGGAAAGTGATGCGTTTCAAGATTACCTCCGACGCCGGTCGACCAGAAAATTGCTCCCTGGCAGATTCTTCAGATGCTCCTTCATTTTAGCGCATTCCTGGCTGATGTCCTGCGGCGTCGGGTACTCGAGGTTTTCGGAGCAGATGACGGCGACCGAAATGCTCATGAGCGGGTAGCGGCGGTGGTCTCCGAAACGGTCGACCCCTTCGTAATACCCGGTTTGAAGATCCTCGGCAGAGTAGATGTCGGTCATGTGGTCGAAGCGGTGGATGATCTCCTTGGCGAGGTCCTCGGCCTTGTCGGGTGTGCTCAGGAGCAGGTAGTCGTCGCCGCCGATGTGCCCGACCAGGTCCTCGGGGTTGCCGAGAAGCTCCACGACCTCCTTGACGATCTTGCCAACCCGGGCGATCACCTCACTCCCCATCTGGTAGCCGTAGCGGTCGTTGTAGGCCTTGAAGTGGTCGAGGTCAGCGTAGATGTGGGCAAACGGTTCCAGGCTCACGATCCGGCGATCCAGTTCATGGGCGATCGCCAGGTTGCCGGGGAGGTGCGTCAAGGGGTTGGCGTCGAGCAGACGCTTCTTCAGATCGAGGAGCTTTTTCCCCATCGTCATGAATTCGCTCGCCAAGTGGCCGAACTCGTCTCTTCCGAAGGCCCCGAGTGAGAAATCGAAACGCCCTTCGGACGCCTGGCGTGCCGCGTAGCTGAGTCGATAGATCGAGCGGTTGATGCTGCGTACGACGCGAAAGGCCACGGCCCCGCCGATGGCCATCCCCACGACCAGCAGGATGAGTGTGATCCGGTAGGCGCGGACGCTCTGGCGGTTGAGGGTGTTGAGGGCCGTGTCGATCAGCGCGCCGCGCTTCTTGGCAACGTTGTCCAGCCCGTCACGCAAGGTCCGCCGCAGCGGGACCACCTGATCGCGCAGGTAGGCTTCGGTGGCCCGGCGCTTGTTCCCCTCGAGTAGTTCCAGCGACTGGCTTCGTCCATCCTTGAGCTGGGCGGCGTGCGTCTCGAGTGGGGCCAGTTCGGGGAGTCCCAGGGCGACAAGCTCGACCCATTGTCGGTCGAAGTCACCGTGGCGGTTCTTGAGCAAGGTCAGCAGTTCCTGGTCGCGCAGGATCAGGAACTGCTGTTCGAGGCGCTCCTGGGCCAGCAGGTTCTCACGCAGATCCCTGATCAGGTTGACGGAGCGGAAGTCGCGGTTGACGAGTTCTCCCGAGATGTCGACCTGCTGCTGGATGTGGTACAGGGCGAAAAGAATCGCTGCAAGGCTGAAGACCGCTCCGACCAGGAAGCCGGCAATGATCTTCTGGCTGACCGTCAGGCGTTTGCCGATCCATGAGGGGGGGGTGTCGAGTTGGTTCATGACGCCTCGTTGTCGAAGAGCGGCCCTTGCCCCGTCGGCGAGGTGCGGCGCCGGTCGAAGTGGCGATAGGCCAGTTCCGTGGCGACCCTGCCGCGGGGTGTGCGGGCCAGATAGCCCTGTTGCAGCAGGAACGGCTCAATGACGTCCTCGATCGTATCCTTCTCCTCACCGAGCGAAGCGGCGAGAGTGTCGAGCCCGACGGGACCGCCGGAGAACTTGTCGAGGATGGTCAGCAGAAGCATGCGGTCCATCAGGTCGAATCCGCACGGGTCGACCTCGAGACGTTCGAGCGATTCAGCCGCGATCTGCTGGTCGACCAGACCGTCGGCGAGAACTTCGGCAAAATCCCTGACCCGGCGGAGAAGGCGGTTGGCGATGCGGGGCGTGCCGCGGCTGCGTCGGGCGATTTCGGCGGCCCCTCCCTTGTCGAGCTGCATTTCGAGGATTCCGGCACTGCGCGTGACGATCTGAGACAGCTCCTTCTCGGTATAGAACTCGAGGCGGCTGATGACCCCGAAACGGTCGCGCAACGGTGACGAGAGCAGGCCGGCGCGGGTGGTTGCACCGACCAGGGTGAAGCGCGGCAGGTCGAGCTTGATCGTTCTTGCCGAGGGGCCCTGGCCGATCATGATATCGATCTGGTAATCCTCCATGGCTGGGTAGAGGATCTCCTCGACCACCGGCGAGAGTCGGTGGATCTCGTCGATGAACAGCACGTCTCCGGGCTCGAGGTTGGTCAGCACCGCAGCGAGGTCGCCGGCCTTCTCGATCACCGGCCCCGAGGTGCTCTTGATGTTGACCCCCATCTCGCTGGCGATAATGTTGGCAAGGGTGGTCTTGCCGAGCCCCGGAGGGCCGTAGAACAGCACATGGTCGAGAGCTTCCTGGCGGCTGAGGGCGGCCTGGATGAAGATGCGCAGGTTTTCCTTGGCCTTGCTCTGTCCGACGTAGTCTTCGAGCCGACGCGGGCGCAGGCTGACCTCGAAGAGATCGTCCTCGCCGGTGATGTTCGGGGTGATGAGCCGTTCTTCCATGGATATGCGCGTTTCCTCGCTCTTTATGCTCAGCGGACTAGCAGCTTCAGGGCGCCCTTGAGGATCTCCTCGAGAGTCGCCTCGGGGGGTGCTTCGAGAGCTTCGAGAACTTTGCGGGCCTGGCTTTCCTTGTAGCCGAGGTTGACGAGCGCCGACAGGGCATCATCGTGCGGCTGGGATCGTGGGCTCTCGGCCGCCTGGGCAGCAGTGGCAGGGCCACCCGCGGATGCCTCGACCTTGTCGCGCAGCTCGAGGATCAAGCGCTCGGCGGTCTTCTTGCCTATCCCGGGGACCGCCGAAAGACGCTTGACGTCTCCTGCCGACAGGGCTTCGCGCAGGTCGCCCGCCGGGATGTTGGAGAGGATGTTGACTGCCAGCTTCGGGCCGACCCCTGAAACCCCGATCAGCAGCGAGAACATCGACTTTTCGTCCTGTTCGAGGAAGCCGTACAGGTTCAGCGCGTCCTCCTTGACGTGCGTGTGCACGTGAAGGGTGACCGGGCCGTGATCCGGAAGGGCGTAGAACGTCGAAAGGGGGATGAACAGCCGGTAGCCGACCCCACCGGTATCGATGATGACGTGATCGAGGGCCTTGTAGGCCAGTTCACCGCTCAGGCGTGCGATCATGGCGAGAGGTTATCTCCTGGCGAGGTTCAGCTGTCGCTTGAGTCCGGCACTGTGGGCATGGCAGATGGCTACGGCCAGGGCGTCCGAGGCGTCCTCCTGAGCGATTTCGGGGAGATTGAGAAGGGCCCTGACCATCTGCTGGACCTGTCCCTTGGCGGCACGACCGTAGCCGACCACCGCACTCTTGACCTGCATGGCCGTGTACTCGTGAATTTCCAGCCCGCCGTGGACGGCGGCCAGCATTGCGGCACCGCGGGCATGCCCGAGCTTGAGGGCCGAATTGACGTTCCGGGACACGAAGATCTGCTCGATGGCCGCTGCATCGGGAGCATAGCTGGCGATCAGTCCCTGGAGGCCCCTGTAGATGGTATCGAGTCTTGCCGAAAAGTCCATTGTCGAGCCGACCTGGATGGCACCGTTGTCGATGTGGATCAACCGGTTTCCGCGTTTCTCGACGATGCCGTAACCGGTGATGCGGCTGCCCGGGTCGATGCCGAGAACTCTCATGGCTGGTAACCTCTCCGAGGGATCACCCCATGATCTGCGCCATCTCGTCATCGGAGATGTCGAAGTTGGCGTAGACGTTCTGCACGTCGTCGTTGTCCTCGAGCTTGTCGATCATCTTCATCAGCTGCTCGGCGTTCTTCCCCTCGACGGCGGTGGTGGTCTGGGGGACCATGGTGATCTCGGCGGTCTCGAAAGGGATCTCCCGAGCGCTCAGGGCGTCGCGCACCTGCTCGAAATCGCCTGGGGCGGTGAGCACTTCGATCACACCGTCTTCGTCCTTGACGTCCTCGGCGCCAGCCTCGAGGGCTACTTCGAAGATGACGTCGGCATCGACCCCTTCGCCGAAGGTGATCATCCCCTTGCGGTCGAACATGAAGGCGACCGAACCGCTGACGCCGAGATTGCCGTTGTGCTTGGTGAAGATGTGGCGGACGTCGGCTACGGTGCGGGTCCGGTTGTCGGTGAGAAACTCGACGATCACGGCGACGCCGCCGGGGCCGTAACCCTCGAAGACCCCTTCTTCGTAGCTGACGCCGTCGAGGTCGCCGCACCCCTTCTTGATGGCGCGGTCGATGTTGTCCTTGGGCATATTGGACTGTTTGGCCTTGTCGACAGCCAGGCGCAGGCGCGGATTCGTCTCCTGGTCGGGGCCGCCGATCTTCGCGGCGACGGTAATTTCCTTGATCAGCTTGGTGAAGATCTTTCCACGCTTGGCGTCCTGGGCCCCTTTACGGTGTTTGATGTTCGCCCATTTACTGTGTCCTGCCATGGTCAGTGCAACTCCTTGGTTCTGCTGGGATTATCGAATGATTCAAGCGTTGCAGATTAGCACGAAAACGGGGCACTCACAAGCCCAGAGTCTCGTCATGCCGCCGTGATGAGGAACAAAAAAGCCGGCCCGAAGGCCGGCTTTCAAGACAACAATGAATCAGGCCGTGGGTTAGTTAGTGCTCGCGGGGGACGTTCCGGTACTGGCGTACCGTGAGCTTGCTGCTGACGCTGGCGATCCCTTCGATCCCCAGGACCAGGTCCTCGACAGCCTTCTGCTCTTCCTTGCTGTGCACGTGACCTTCGATGTGGGCGATCCCCTTGTGGACCTCGACGGTGAAGTGCCCCATGCTGATCGATTCGACCCGGTCGTCCGAGAGCAGGGCGATCTCGGCCTTCTTGCGCAGGATCAGGTCGGTCAGCTGTTTCTTGCAGGCTTCCTTGAGGTCCTCGAGGTTCTGGTCCGCGATGGCCTCGGCGATCAGCTTGACGGCAGTTTCCTCGGAAATCCGCACCGTGTTGATGACCAGGTCGTAATGGAGCGGGTCAACCCAATCGCGGTCGAAGTAGTACTTGATGAAGCCGGCACGCTGCTGATCGCTCTTGCGCACCAGGATGCGGGCCAGGTCCGGGTCGAGCCACTCGCGTTCCGCCCAGCGCTCGACGCGTTCCTCGAAGGGGGCGATGATCCGCACTCTGAGAACGCTGTTGATCCCGGTGAGCAGGTCCTGGCCGCCACGTCCATAGATGATGACGTTCCCCTTGAGGGCGTACTCGAGGATGATCAGCTCGATCCGCTGCTGGTCGATCTCGAGCTGTTGATCGAGGGAGTCGACGAAAGCCGGCGGCTTCTCGTCGGCTTTTTCCAGCGCCTCCGGGGAGAGACCGTACTGGGGGGCGAGTTCACGCAGCATATCCCCGTCGACCAGGGTATAGCCGAGGGACTCAGCCGCCTTGAGTGCTATCGGGATTCCGCCGCTCCCCATTTCGCGAGAGATTGTGATGATGGCCATACGTCTCGATCCTCTGCATCTGAATGAAGGAAATCAAACGGCCTGATGGTATCAGTTCGCCGTGTGCCTTGCAAGAGGGCTTTAATAGACCGGTTTATAGTCGAAGTGGTGGCGTGTCTCGACGAAGCGCACGGTGCGGCTGTGCGACCGCATGACGATCGAGTGGGTTTCCGCCCCCCCGGAGAAGTAGCGCACGCCGCGCAGCAGTTCGCCGTTGGTGACGCCGGTGGCGGCGAAAAACACGTCCCCCTGCGCCATCTCCTCGGTGCTGTAGACCTTGTCGAAGTCCTCGATCCCCATCGACTTGGCGCGTTCCCGTTCCTCCTGGCTCATGAAAACCAGGCGGCCCTGCATGTCTCCTCCCATGCACTTGAGGGCGGCGGCGGCGAGAACCCCTTCGGGCGCCCCGCCGATGCCGAGCATCATGTCGACCCCGCTGCCGGGGACGGCGGCGGCAATGGCCGGAGCGACATCGCCATCGGTGATCAGGTTGATGCGTGCTCCGGCCTTGCGCACCTCTGTGACGATCCGGTCGTGGCGCGGACGGTCGAGGATCACCACCGTCAAATCCTCGATCCGGCATTTCTTGGCTTCGGCGACGCGCCGGAGGTTCTCCCCGGGGGAGAGGGCGATGTCGATGGCCCCTACGGCGTCCGGACCGACGCAGATCTTGTCCATATACATGTCGGGGGCGTTGAGGAAGCCCCCCTTGGGTGCCAGCGCGATGGTCGCGATCGAGCCGTTCATCCCCTTGGCACAGAGGTTTGTCCCCTCGAGGGGATCGACGGCGATGTCGACTTCCGGCGGCATGCCGTTGCCGACCTGTTCGCCGATATAGAGCATCGGCGCCTCGTCCATCTCACCTTCGCCGATCACCACGGTGCCGGTGATGCCGATGGTGCCGAGGGTGCGACGCATTGCCTCGGTGGCGGCGTCGTCCGCCGCAATCTTGTCCCCCTTGCCGACCCAGCGGCCGCAGGCCAGGGCCGCCGCTTCGGTGACGCGAACAACTTCCAATGCCAGGTTGCGATCCATAACAGTTGAGCACCTTTCGTTGATATGGCCCCTTGCGGAGCCTGGGGCGCATCATGGCACGAAACGTTAAGGAAGACAAGAGGATGGCTGGTTTTGATTGGTCAGCTGGTGTACACTGGGGTGACACATTTTACGGAGGATGATCCCGATGCTTCGCACCTCGACCCTGGCCCTGCTCTTTCTGGCAGGGCTGATTTCGGTGGCCGCCGCTGCCGTCCAGAACGTCGATGCCGACCAGGCCCGTATGCTGCTGCAGCAGCGCCCCGAGATCTTTCTTCTCGACGTCCGCAGCCCGGGGGAGTATTTCCAGGTGCGCCTCGAGGGGGCCAGGCTGATCCCGATCGACCAGCTGCAGAGACGGGTCAGCGAGATCCCCAAGGGGCCGGTGCTGATCTACTGCGCCGTCGGTTCCCGCAGCTCGGCGGTTGCCGATTACCTGCTGCGGCTCGGCTACACCGAGGTCTACAACCTCTACGGGGGGATCTGGGCCTGGCAGGTGCGCGGGCTCCCCGTTCTCAAGGGGCCCGGAGGCTAGCCGCGAGGACCTGGAGTCCGGTCTTCCGATGGCCGTAGCCGTGGCGGCTTTCACAACCGCAGCGGGCGGTGAGCCGCATCGCCGCAAGAAGCAGGACCGCAAGGGCAGCAAGCCACCAGCCGTCACGGGGCATGGTCGGCAACCTGAATGGGCGTCATGCTGTTCATTGTAGCCGGGACGGCGCATCAGGCCAGTCCCTAAATCCGATCGGGAGAGAGCGACGATGCCACCTTTCATCTGGGCCCATCGCGGTGCCTCGCTGAGGGCTCCGGAGAACACCCTGACCGCCTTCGAACTGGCGGCCGACGGCGGCGCCGACGGGATCGAATGCGACGTGCACCTGAGCCGCGACGGGGTGCCGGTGGTGATCCACGACGAAACCCTCGAGCGGACCACAAACGGTCGCGGGGCTGTCGGGGCCCGGTCCCTCTCGGAGTTGCGGCGCCTCGATGCGGGGGGGTGGTTCGGCCCGGAGTGGGCCGGAGAGCCAATCCCGACTCTCGAGGAGGTGCTCTCGCTGGCCGGCAGCACGTTGCGGGTCAACATCGAGATCAAGTCGGCCGCGGCCGGACGCGCGGTCCTCGAACTGCTGGCTGCGTGGCCCTCCGCGCGGGTGCTGGTGTCGTCGTTCGACCATCGTCTGCTCGCGGCGCTGCGGCGCGAAAGCGACACGCTCCCTCTCGGGTTTTTGTGCGAAAGCCGGCTCTGGCGCCGTGCCTTCGAGCGCGCCGTGCGTCATGGCGCCGAGAGTTTTCACCCCCGGCGTGACCGCCTTTCCCCGGCGATGCTCAGGGCCTGTCACGGGGCCGGGTTGAAGGTCTATCCGTGGACCGTCGACAGCCCTGCCGAGATGCGCGCACTGCTGCGCCGTCAGGTCGACGGCTGGTTCACCAACGAGCCCGCCACCCTGTTTTGACGACGGCCTCGCGGCTGCTAGAGTGAAAAGGACACAAGCCGACCCCCAGTCAGGAGAGAAGCCTGTTGAGTGATCCGATCCCGTTCCCGAAGCCTCTGGTCGATTCGACCGGTATCGAGACGATCGTTTTCGATCTCGATGGTACCCTGTACCAGGCGCCGGAACTTGCCCGGGAGATCGAGGTCGTCAGTGAACGACTGGTGGCCGCCACCCGCGGGGTGTCTCCCGAGCAGGGGCGTGAAATTCTCCTGCGCGCCCGGGAGCGCCTGGCCGAGGAACTCGAGGTCGACCCGACCCTGACCCTGACCTGCCAGCGGATGGGGATCGAGATTCAGGAGCTGCATGCTGCCTTCGAGAGGGATCTCCGCCCGGAGGATCACCTCGCGGAGGACCCCCTGGTAAGGGCCCTGCTCGAGTCGCTGCAGGAGCGCTGCCGCCTGTACATCTACACCAACAACAACCTGACCCTCTCCCGTCGAATCCTTGCCACGCTCGGCATCGCCGATCTGTTCGAGGGGCTCTTCACCATCGAGTATGCCTGGACCCCCAAGCCGGATGCCGAGGTGCTGCGCAGCCTGCTGGCCGAAATCGGCGGTCCCTTCGAATCTTTCCTGTTTGTCGGAGATCGCCGCCAGGTCGACCTCCGCCTCCCCGCGGCCTGGGGGATCCCGACCCTGCTGGTGCGCGACACCGCCCAGCTGGTGCAGATTCACAAAGTGCTCGGAATCATCCCCTGACAGAACCTCTTTCGACGCTCGCCCTTGCCAAGCCGAGGGGGGGTGCGCTAGAATCCATCCTCATTTTATCCCGGGACGGATCATGAACGAAGCACCCCTCCAGGAAAAATCCGAACTGAAATCATGGCTTGCACAGCGGATCGCCGAGCACGGCGGGATCCCGTTTGCCGAGTTCATGGAGGCCTGCCTCTACCACCCCGAGCACGGCTACTACACCGGGCCGCGGCGCCGGATTGGCCGGGTCGGCGACTTTTTCACCTCGACCAGCGTCCACGCGCTTTTCGGCAGGCTGATCGCCCGCCAGCTCGTCCAGTTCTGGCAATTGCTCGGCGGGGAGGAATTCACCCTGGTGGAGCAGGGGGCGGGAGAGGGGCACCTCGCCCTCGATATCCTCGACACCCTGCAGGCGGACGCGCCGGAATTCTACGCGCAGCTGCGCTACGTGCTGGTGGAGATCAGTCCCGACCATCGCACGCGTCAGCGGGAACGTCTGCAGTCCCACGTCGAGGCCGGCCGGGTGAGCTGGTCGTCCTTCGAGGAGCTCCCCCCGTTCTCGGGCTGCTTCCTGAGCAACGAACTGGTCGATGCCTTCCCTGTCCACCTGGTCGAGCAGACCGGGGAAGGGTTACGCGAGGTCTTTGTCGTCATGGCCGGCGAGGAGTTCGCGGAGGAACTGCGTCTCCCAAGTTCTCCGGAGCTCGAGGCCTATCTGGAGGAGGTCGGGGTGGCCTTGCCGTCCGGCTACCGCACCGAGATCAATCTTCAGGGGCCGGGCTGGATGACCGAGGTGGCCGAAAAGCTCTCGCGGGGCTTCGTCCTGACCATCGATTATGGTTACCCGTCCGGGGAGCGCTACGCCCCCTGGCGCAACACCGGGACGCTGATGTGCTACTGGCAGCACACCACCGAGGAGAACCCGCTGCTGCGTCCCGGCTGCCAGGACATTACCGCCCATGTCGACTTCACCGCCCTTGAGGTGGCGGGCCGGTCCCGTGGACTGGAGACCCTCTACTTTGGCGAGCAGTACCGCTTCCTGATGGGGCTGGGTTTCCTCGAGGAGCTGGTCGCCCTTCAGGCCCGCGAACCAGACCCGCAGCGTGCCCAGGAACTGCGCCTGACCCTCAAGCGCCTGATCATGCCCGAGAGCGGCATGGGGGACACCTTCAAGGTCCTGGTGCAGGGTAAGGGGGTGCCATCGGACGGGTTGCTGTGTGCGCGCAGAATCGCCGACATCCCGCTGCCTCAGGCCGATTTCTTTTAATCACTCGCAGTGCGCTTTCTGAGCGGCACTGCTATACTGAAGACAACAAAAACGGAGGTTAACTCATGCGTGCACAAGTTGAAGAAGTATTGAATCAGGTCCGTCCCATGCTCCAGGCTGACGGCGGCGATGTCGAACTGGTCGAAGTCTCCGAAGACGGCATTGTCAGCGTCAAGCTGACCGGCGCCTGCGGCTCCTGCCCCATGTCGACCATGACTCTCAAGATGGGGATCGAGCGGGCGCTCAAGGAGCGTGTACCCGAAGTCAAGGAAGTCGTTCAGGTCTGATCGTCCCGTGAAAGGAGGGTGAGATGCTTAAAGTCAAGACCTTTGGCGAACCGCTGCAACCCTTCAAAAGCCACAAGGAGCTGGTCGAGCTCGATGAGCGGGTCAACCGCTTTATCGGCGAGAACGGCATTACCCGGATCATCTCGGTCAGTGATACCGCAACCAGCGAGGCTGGCAACACCATCGGCCTGGTGCGGGTTCTGGTTTACGAAGACTGAGAAGTTTCGACGGCAGTATGGAAAAGGGAGCGTGAAAACGCTCCCTTTTTTTGTTGCGTGCCGGCCTGCTGCCTTCGGCTCAGGGGGAGGGGGTTGCGGCGAAGCTCCGTCCGAGCAAGCGGAACAGGCTCGGGTAGAGGATCGAGGCGGCGAGGCCGGTAAGCACCAGCGCGCCGGTGGTCTCGAGGGAGATCAGCCCCATTTTCTCGCCGAGGGTCCCGGCGACCACGATCATCGAGAGGGGGGCTGAAAGGAGCACGCTCATGGCGGCGGCTTCGCGCAGCGTCAGCCTCAAGGGACGGGCAAGAAGCAGCGGGTAGAGGTTGCTGACCAGCACCATCAGGGTCAGGAAGGCTGCCAGCCCCACCGTAGTGGGCGAGGCGAAAAGGGCGATGTCGAGGGACGCGCCGACGCCGACGAAGAAGAACGGTACCAGGAAGCCGAAACCGACGGCGTTGATCTTCTCTTCGAAGACCCCCTTGTTCTTGAACACCATGCTGAAGATCAGCCCGGCGAGGAACGAGCCGAGGATCGGCTCGGCTCCGACCAGGACGGCGAGTAGCCCGCCCGCGAAGGCGACCGTGGCGACCATGCGGATCCCTTCCTCGACCGGGTCTTCGCTCTCCATCACCTTCGAGACCCGCTCAGGGTTCCACCAAGCCGCGAGATAGAGCAGCTTCAAGAAAAGCAGCGCCCCGCCGAACATGGCGGTGAGCCACAGCAGTTCGAGCAGGGCGTTGAGGGTCGGGCCGTGGAGCTGGTAGGCGTCGATCATCGTCAGGACCAGGATCGAGAAGAGCTCGCCGGTCAGGGCCACGCCGATGATGTCGCGACCGAGCGGGGTCTGGTCGAGACGAAGCTCCTTGAGCACCGGGATGACGATCCCGGCGGAGATCATCGCCACGGCCAGGCCGAGAAAGTACGACTGCCCCAGCAGCACGAACAGCAGCGGTGTAAGGGTGAACGACAGCAGCGAGATCAGCACATACCAGGCGCTCTTGCCGCTGCGCCGGATCTGGACGAGGTCGAGCTCCATGCCGGCGATGAACATCAGGTAGATGAACCCGAGCTCCTGGACGAACAGGAACCAGTCGGGACGTTCGGTGAAGACGAAATTGAACAGCAGGAGGCCGAAGACGATTTCGAGCGCCGCCGAGGGGATGCGCAGGCGCCGGGCGATGAAGGGGATCACGGCGGTACCGGCCATTACCGCGACCAGGGTGGTGTGGTGCTGGTGGACCACGCTAGCGCTCCGTTGCCGAGATCACAGGGTCGCCTCCTGCGGCGGAATCAGCAGCGCCGAGATCGGGGCGTCCCAGAGGACGTGCCAGCTGACCTCGGGGCGCAGGAAGGAACGGATCATGCCGACCTCGAGTTCGGCCGAGGTGCGCGTGACCAGCAGGTTGAAGTCGGGGAGGGCGGCAAGCACCGCGCGGATCGGGTTCCCGTCGAGCTCGCGGCTGCGCACGCTGGTCCGGTAGGCATGCGCGAGGTCGGAGACGGTTTTTTTGAGCTGTTTGTAGGCGTCGATCTCGGACTCCCCGCCGATGTACTCGGAGGGTTTGACCAGCAGCGCCTCGACGCTGCAGGCGATGTCGCTGGCGATCTCGAGGGCCTTCTCGAGGGCCTGGGGTGAATCGCTCAGGTTGACCGCCGGGACCGCCAGGCGCTCGTAGGGGAAGGTGCCGCTGCACATGGCGAGCGGGCAGTTGACCTGGCGGAGCAGTTGCTTGATGCGGCGCTGGTGGCGATGCTTCCCCCAGACCCCGCGCAGCAGGGTGGTGCGGGCAAAAAAGATGAGCCCCGGGTCATGCCCCAGGGATTCGAGAGCCTCCAGCACCGCTTTTTCGGGGGTGGCCGGCGAGGCGACGGTCTCCAGCAGGCGAAGATCCCTCTTCTCGAGGGTCTTGCGGGCCTGCTGCGCCAGCGGCTCGGCTTCGGGGGCATGGACCAGCACCGCCTGCTGCAACGGCAGGGCGTCGAGCAGGTAGTCGACTTCCGCGATGAAACGCTCGTCTTCGTCGCCGGCGAGGTAAAGATAGGCGGTCTCGCCGTATTCAAGGGGGAAGTCGCGGAACCGGAAGGAGAGCCGCTCGGCGATGGTGCTTAAGACCTGGGGCTCGCCGAGGATCACCACCCGGTCTTTCGGCTTGAGGATGGTGTTGCCGCGCGGTACGAGGATCTTGCCGTCGCGGTAGATGATGCCGATATGCCAGTTCTTGGGCCGCAGGGTGGCGAGGGGCTTGTTGGCCAGGCGGGCGTTGGGGTGGACCTCGACTTCGAGGATCTCGTTCTTGCCGATCCCGATCCCCTGCACGGTCTTGGTCCGCTGCTCGAGGCGGTTGCGCAGACCGGTGGCACTCACGGCGAAGATGCTCTCGACTTCGACCCCGAGCTTCTCGAGCTCCTCGATCCCCTTCTGGGTGATGCCGATGGCGATCACCCGCGGCACCTCGAAGTGTTCCCGCACGACCCGCGCGACCTCGAGGTTGATCCTCTCGGTGGTGGTCGAGATCACCACCGTGTCAGCCTGCGCGATTCCGGCCTCTTCCAGGACCAGACGGCTGGTGGCGTCCCCCTGGATGACCGTCATGTTGTTGCGCTTCTGCTTGGCGAACGCGATCGTCTCGGGGTTGTTGTCGATGCAGACCAGCTGAAAGTCACTCGAGAGCATGCGCACCAGCGGAAGGCCGACGTTTCCGAGTCCGATGATGAAGAAGCTGGTTTTCTGCATGAGTCCCCGAGGATGCCGATGGACGGAAGCGGTGCCGTGCGAGGGGGGTGATCAGCCGAGATCGAGGTCGAAGTCGTCGCTGTCCTGCGCAAGCGGCGTACTGCGGCTCTTGTAGTGCTGCTGGTGTTTCATCGCCTGAACCTGGAGGATGACCTGCTTCCCCTGGTCCTGGCGCTTGGCCGTCTCCTCGAAGATATGCGAGGTCATCTTGTCCACCTCTTCGACCGCCAGGTGGATGTTCTGGCTGTCGGCGAGGTTCTTGGAGGTGGCCGAGGCCATCTCCCCAGCCATGCTCTTCATCTCCTCGATGGTCGCCACGATCCGGCTGATCGCCTGGGCCTGTTCGCGGGAGGCGAGGGAGACCTGCTGCGACATCGCGCCGAGCTCCTCGATCGAATGGGAGACGAACTGCGAGCTGCGCACCTGCTCCTGGGTCGCCTTGAGGATCTCTTCGGTCATGTTCATGGCCGGCGTCGCCCGCTCAAGAATCTCGTTCAGGGCGCGGCTCGTCCCCTTGCCGACATCGATCCCCTTGTCGACCAGTTGTCGGGTCTCCCCGATGTGCGAAACGGCCTCGATCGTCGCCGTACCGATTTCTGAGATCAGGTTCTCGATCGCCTCGGCCGAACTCGAGGTTTCGTGGGAGAGCTTGCGGATCTCCTCGGCGACGACGGCGAAAGACCGACCGTGCTCGCCCGACTGGGCGGCGATGATCGAGGCGTTGAGGGAGAGCAGGTTGGTCTTCTGGTTGATCTCGTTGATCACCTGGACGGTATGCTTGATCTCCTCTCCCTTCTGGGCGAGGAACTCGATGGTGGCCACGGCGCGGTCAACCGCCAGGGAGATCCCCTGCAGCCCGTCGTACGACTCGGCCACCAGCCTGGCCCCCTGCTCGGCTTCGGAGCAGACCTTCTCCGACATCTTCTTCGAGCGACTGGCGTTTTTCTCGACCTCCTGGACGCTGGCGGTGATTTCGTTCATGGCCGAGATCGAGCGCTCCATGAACTCGTGAAGCTGGCTCAGGTTGTTGGAGACCTCCTGAATCGCCGACGAGATCTGGCCGGCCGCCGAACTGGTGTCGTCGACGGCGTGGCTGATGACATCGGCCGAATCGGCGATGTTGCCGATGGTGGTGGTGGTCGAGACCAGGGTCTTGCGCAGGATGTCGAGCTGGTCGAAGAACCTGGAGCGGTACTTGAGGAAGTCCTCGAAGGTCAGCTCCAGTTCGCTGGTGAGCTTTTCGACTCCCTCGAGCAGGCGGACCTTGTTGAGCGAGGTCGAGACCTGGTCGGCGAACAGGCGTACGGTGTCGAGGTCGGTGTCGTCGAGCTGCTTGTGGTGGACCTTGTTGTCGACGCCGAACACCCCGATCGCCTCGCCGCCGAGGGTAATCGGGCAGATGATGAAGTTGCGCGAGCGCAGCTGGGGGATCTCGTCGCACGGCGGCTGCAAGTGGTATTTCGGGTCGAGGGTGCGCACGTCATCGACCAGGAAGTAACGGTTCTCGCTGATCGCCTTGAAGATCGTCCCCGCGCGCTCGTCGAAGGGGAGAACCAGCCCGTTGACGTTGTCGTTGTCGTCGCTGGCGCTGGCGATGAATTCGATCTCGGTCCTGGCCGCGTTGAGCATCAGCAGGTTGACCCGGTCGTAGCGCAGGATCTCGTGCAGGCTGTTGGCGGCGAGACGCAGGATCGCCTGGGGATCGAGAGAGTTCTGGATATTGGCGTTGGTGGCGTGGAAGTTCTTGAGGTTGAAGTTGAGGTCCCGGAAGCGGCGCTCGAATTCGGCTTTCTGGTCGGCGACCGCGGTGTTCAGCCGGTCGAGACTTTCGGCGCGCTCGTGGATCTGCTGGATGTAGTTGCCGATCAGGTAGCCGGTGATCGTCAGGACCGCCGAGGTGCCGAGCCCCATGTAGAGGTGCAGGGAAAAGACCTCCGGGGTGGAGAAGGGGTAGCCGAAGAACTGCTGGATCAGACCGTTCGGTGCCGGGAAGAACACCAGGCGAGTCAGGCCCCAGCCGATCGGGGCGAAGATCCCGAGCAGAAAACCGGCTACAGCATAGCGCAGCGACAGGCCGGCGTTTTCCAGAGAAAACGTACGCGACATGGACAACCCTCCGAAAACACTCAAAACAGGAAGACCCCGGATAATCCGGCACATGATAACAGAAGCCGTGGGGCTTGTCAGGCAAAAACTCAGTGATTCACGGTGTGCCGCGCAGCAGGGAGGCGATTTTCAGCAGCGCCCCCTGGCGCGTTTCGATCGCGCCGTAAGGGCAGAGCTCCTGGCAACAGAAGCAGCGGATACAGGTCGCGAGGTCGATCTCGACCCGCTTGTCGAGCTGCATGGCGTGGGGAGGGCAGTGGCCGACGCATAAACCGCAGCGGACGCAGCGGGCGTGCACGATCTCGGGACGGGCGGTCAGCGCCTTGCGCAGGGGGCGGCGCAGGATGCCGGGGAGGCCGAAGTTGACGTCGGTCTGCTTGGCGGGGCGGAAGCGATCCGGGCGCAGGGTCGCCGGCTCCTCGCCGTAGACTACGAGGTCGTCGCGCCGGCAGCCGGGGAGTTTTTGCCGCAGGGCGGCCTGGTGGGTCCAGACCCGCTCCGGCGGCAGGCCGGTCAGCTCGAGGGCCAGGGTGTCGACGGCCACACAGTCGGGGCCGCCAAACAGGGCCCCGAGATGGACCGGGTCGCCGCTCCCCGGACCGTTCCCCTCCATGGCCGTGACCGCGTCGACAATCGTGAGGGCCGGGGCGATATGGCGGGCGAGGGCGAGCAGCAGCTCGGCGAAGGTCGCCTTGCTGGTGCCGGCCTGAAGATGGAGGCGGATCTTGCGCATTCCGACCACGACCCCGTAGAGGTTCTTGACCGCGCAGGTCAGGCCCATCATCTGGTGGGTCTTGAGCTTCGGGAGGTTGATGATCGCGTCGGCCTCGAGGACGGCGCGGGCGATTTCGAGGCGCTGCAGGGAGCCCTCCCCGAGGCTGATCGTGGTCGTCTCCTCGAAGGGGACGAACTCGGCCCCGGTCCGCGCGCAGACCTCGAGGATGCCGCAGCTGCGTGCCACCGCCACGGCGGTGCCGATCCCGGGGGAGTCGCCGACCAGGGGGGTCGCTCCGGCACGCTGCACCGCCTCGATCACCGCCCGGACCAGTTCGGGGTGGGTGGTGACCGCCTTGTCCGGGGACTTGCCGGCGAGCAGGTTGGGCTTGATCAGCACCCTCTGCCCGGGGCGGACAAAGCGGTCCAGACCACCGAGATGCTGCAGCAGGGCAGCGAGTCCGGCGTCGATGTGTGCGGGGGAGTAGTCGGGGGTGGCGACCAGCGCGACAGGGAGCTTCATCCGCCGAGGATCGAGACCTGCAACGTGCGTCTGCGGGGCCCGTCGAATTCGCAGAAGTAGATCCCCTGCCAGGTGCCGAGGCGGGGGAGGCCGGCGCTGACCGGGATGCTCAGCTGGCAGCCGACCAGCGTGCTCTTGAGGTGGGCGTCGCTGTTCCCCTCGGCGTGGCGGAAGGCCGGGTCGTTCGGGACCAGCGTGGAGAGACCGTAGAGCATGTCGCGCACCACGTCGGGGTCGGCGTTCTCGTTGATCGTCACCGCGGCCGTGGTGTGCGGCACGAACAGGTGCACCAGCCCATCCTGCACGCCGCTCTCGCGGACCACGCGGGCGACCTCGGCGGTGACGTCGATCATCTCGTTGCGCTGGCGGCTGCGGACCTCGAGGGTGGTCATGACCGGTGTTCCTTCAGGGCCTGCAGGATCGCGCGCACGCTGCGCGGCATGAACAGGGCCGAGGTGTGGCCGATGCCGTGCAGTTCGATGTTGCTCGCCCATTCGAGGCGTCCGAACTCGGCCGGCACGATGATGTTGTCGTGGCGGCAGTAGATGTTGGTCACCGGGATCCCGGAAGGGGGCTCGGCGCTGCCCAGGCGCTTGAGAAATTCGCTCCCCGGGAGGGCGTTGAGGCCGAGCTTGGTGACCGCGAAGGGGGCGAGCCGCGAGCCGCTGTTGGGCGCGGAGAGCAGGGTCAGCGAGGCGACCTTGTCCGCCCCGCCGCGCAGCTGCGCGTAGTTGCGGGCGATCATCCCCCCCATCGAGTGCCCGACCAGGTGGACCTTCTCGATCCCCGGCTTGTGGCGCAGCTCGATGACCTTGCGGTCGAGGATCTCGGTGAGGGTCTCGACGTTGCGCGTCGGCGGCAGGGAGAGGGCGTAGACGTTGCGGAACCCCTGCAGCCACAGCAGCAGGCGCAGCCACAGCCAGCAAGCGCGACTCTGGAACAGGCCGTGGAGGAGCAGGATCGGGTCGTCGAGGGTGCGCGGCAGGCGCTCGCGGCGGCGGGTGTACCAGCCCAGGGGGTGGAGCAGCAGGGTCATGGTCAGCAGCAGCGCCTCGGTAAGGATCAGGCGCAGGGAGAAGAGCAGGCGCGGCGCGGTGAAGCGATCCTCGAGCAGCAGCGGGTCGCGGTTGGCCGCCTCGTACCAGGCGAACGCGTAACTGAAGGTGACGGTGGTCAGGGCCAGGCCGAACAGCACGGCCAGCACCAGGCTGAGGGCAGTCGTCATGAGGTGGTCTCCGCGGGTGAGGCTGCGAGATTATGCCACGCCCCCCGGGGGGCGTCAACGCGGGTGGGCATCTTCCCCGGCGCGGGCGGTCAGGCGACCATGCGCGCCTGGGCCTCCTCGAGAAAGACCCGCAGGGCCGGGAGGGTCGGCTGCAGGCGGTCGGGGAGCGGGGGGAGCTCGCCGAGGGCGCTCTCGAGCTGCTTGGTCGCCGAGAGGGCGCGCCGCAGCGCGGCCTTTTCCCGCTCGTCCTGGGGGGGAGGGGGGGCGACGTCGCGGTAGCGCTTGAGGATGGTCGGGTGGCTGCGCTCCTCCTCGAGGACCGCCCGGCGCAGGTCGTGGTAGGGTTCTTCGGCGAGCCCTTCCTCGCGGGCCTTGCAGAGCAGGTCGACGGAGCGGTAGTCGGGCAAGGGGCGCAGCTCCTCCTGGCGGGCGAGCATCTGCGGCTCCTCCTTTTCGAGGAAGCGGTAGGCCCGGGTCAGCTTGAGCGCGGTCGGTTTCTTGATGCGCACTTCCTTGGCGCAGTACTCCTCGAAGGTCACGTAGCCCCACTCGCGGTAGAGCTTCTTCTCGTTCACGGCGATCAGCCGCTCGCCCAGCTCGACCCACGACGACTTGAAGCGGCGTGCGCTCTCCAGGACCTGGAAGCGCGGGCTCCCCGGTTCGAGCTGCTGCATGAGGTTTTCGATCGCCTGCTCCGCCCTGCTCTTCGGTTGTTCCGCCATGAAAGCGCCCCCCTGGAGAAAGTCGACGCAGTGTAGCACAGGGGGGGGAGGTCCGGAAGGTGTTTTGTCTTGTGGGGCCCCGGGCGGGAAGCTACAATGGGCCGCCCGGTTCCCGGAGCCACCAGCAGCAGCGTAGGGACGGGGTACACCCCTGTGCGCTGTCGCGTCCGTGTCCGAGCCGGATCGCATCGCTGTTGTCGTTAAAACGGAGACTCTACCATGTCCACGCTCTTCAAGGTCGGCCCAGACACCGAACGGATGCTCGCCCTCGGGCACCCCTGGGTGATCGCCGACCGCTACACCCGCGCCTGGCCGAAGGCCAAGAACGGGGCGCTGATCCGTCTGGCCGGTGCCGACGGCCGGGTGCTCGCCACCGCGCTCTACGAGCCCGGGGCGCGGGTGGTCGCCCGGGTTTTGGCCCCGGGCGAGGTGGCCCTCGACAGCGCCTGGCTGCTCGAGCGGCTGCGCACCGCCCGCAGGCTGCGGAGCTGGCTCGATTTGCAGGAGAGCAACGCCTACCGGCTGGTCAACGGCGAAGGGGACGGGCTGCCGGGGCTGACCGTCGACTGCTACGGCGACTACCGGGTGGTGCAGCTCTACGCCGAGAGCTGGCGGCCGCATCTCGACGCACTGGTCGCCGCCCTGCAGCAGCTCGACGCGCCCCGCGGGATCTACGTCAAGGAGCGCCCCCGCGAGACCCGCGAGCTCGAGGCCCGGCACGACAGCAAGAAATACGCGCGCCTGCTCGCCGGAGCCCCCTGCCACGGTAAGCTGGCGGTGAGCGAAAACGGCCTGACCTTCCTGGTCGATCTCGAGGAGGGGCTCAACACCGGGCTGTTCCTCGACATGCGCGACTACCGGCGGAGGCTGATGCGCAGGGTCGCCGGGCGGCGCTTCCTCAACCTGTTCTGCTACACCGGCGCCTTCTCGGTGGCGGCGGCCTGCGCCGGCGCCTCGCAGGTGGTGAGCATCGACGCCTCGAGCGGCTACCTCGACTGGGCCCGGGACAACTTCGCCGCCAACGGCCTCGATCCGGCGGCCTATGAATTCATCGCCGACGACTGCTTCGAGGCGCTGAGGCGCCTCGCCGAGGGCGGGCGGCGCTTCGACCTGGTGCTGATGGACCCGCCGAGCTTCTCGACCACCCGCAAGAGCCGTTTCAGTACCCGCGGCGGCACCTCCGAGCTGGTCGCCGCGGTTCTGCCGCTGCTGGAGCCGGGAGGGGTGCTGATGAGTTCCTCCAACCACCAGAAGGTCGAGGTGGCCGACTACCTCAAGGAGCTGCGCCGCGGAGCCTTGGCCGTGGAGCGCGAGCTGCGTGTCATCGACCTCGGCGGCCAGGGGGGAGACTTCCCCTATCCGGTCACCTTCCCCGAGGGGCGCTACCTCAAGTTCGTCACCTCGATGGTGGTCTAGCCCTTGATTTAAGGGGCTTCATCTGCTAAAAGCTTATCTTCGCATTCTTCAAAGGACGAACAAGGAGCATTCCATGGATTTCATGAAGGGAAAACGCGGCATTATCTTCGGTGTCGCCAACGATATCAGCATCGCCTGGGGGATCGCCCAGCAGCTTCACGCCGCCGGCGCCGAGCTGGCCTTCACCTACCTCAACGAGGCCCTCGAGAAGCGCGTACGCCCGCTCGCCGAGTCGCTCGGCTCGAAGATCATCCTCCCCTGCGACGTCGCCAATGACGAGCAGATCAAGGCGGTTTACGACGAGCTCGAGAAGCAGTGGGGCACGATCGACTTCGTGGTCCACGCGGTCGCCTTCGCCAACCGCGAGGACCTCAAGCGCCCCTTCTCCGAGACCAGCCGCGAAGGGTTCGCCCTCGCCATGGACATCAGCGCCTACTCGCTGATCCCGGTCACCCGCTACGCCGTGCCGCTGATGAAGAACGGCGGCAGCGTGGTCACCCTCACCTACCTCGGCGCGGTGCGCACCATCCCCAACTACAACGTCATGGGGGTGGCCAAGGCCGCCCTCGAGGCCTCGACCCGCTACCTGGCCGCCGAGCTCGGCGAGCAGAACGTCCGCGTCAACGCCATCTCCGCCGGGCCGATCAAGACCCTCGCCGCCAGCGGCATCGGCCAGTTCAAGGAGAAGCTCAAGATGATGGACGACAAGGCGCCGCTGCGGCGCACCGTCAGCCAGGACGAGGTCGGCAAGTCGGCGCTCTACCTGCTCTCCGACCTCGGCAGCGGGGTGACCGGCGAGATCCACTACGTCGACGCCGGGTACAATATCCTCGGGGCGTGATGAACGGGAACGGAAAGGTTTGAACGTTTCGGCAGGGGGCCTCGCGGCCCCCTGTTGTCGTTTAACTGGAACGGGAGCTTCATGATCTTCAGACAGGTTTACAGGTATGCTCCACGGTAACCTCGGCGGCCTGCGCCCCGCGCAGATCGCCGCCCTCGAACGGATCTACCGACGCAAGGTCCCGAGCGACGTGGCGATCAGCGGCGAGCTGGCGCGCTACCTCACCGAGCAGTCCTTCGACCTCGGCCGCCAGCTCGGCATCCTGGTCGACCGCCGCGGCGAGATCAAGTACGTGATCGTCGGCGACGACCGCGAGATCGTGATCCCCGACATCTCCCACTTCCCCCGCGGGCGCAGCGGCCTGCGCGGCCTGCGCTGCATCCACACCCACCTCAAGCAGGAGCCGCTCTCCCAGGACGACCTCACCGACCTGGCGCTGCTGCGCCTCGACCTGATGATGGCGATC
>QKBP01000037.1 GCA_003246035.1 Desulfuromonadaceae bacterium
CATGTTGAATGGATTTTGTTAGATGCGGTACGCGGGGAAACGTCGGCTCCATGTTCGGGCAGGACTCTACCGGTTTTGCATGCTGTTCCAACAGCTCATTGTGGCAAGTTCGAGGCTGCCAGGGCTCCTCGATTGGAGGGGGATGCTTCACATAAGCGACGTAAAAGGGCTGTCGATTCGATGCCGCGGCTTTCCCACATAGTGCGGCCGTTAAACACTTGCATTGTGGTGGAGGCCTGTTATTTCTTAAGAAGCTCAAAAGTGACCAGCGCATTGAATGTCAGCGTGATGCACCCTGTGTTCAAAACAATCATCTCAACTGACCTGAAGTAAGGATAGCGGTTATGAAGGTATTTAAGCGGCCACTTCTTCTCGTGGGTTCACTCCTGTTTTGTCTTGCACTGCAAAGTCCGGCCCTGGGCAAACTACGCTATGAACGGACGGTTGCCTCTTACGAAGTTCCTGATGTCGTACTGATCAATCAGGATGGAAAACGTGTCCGGTTGAAAGAACTACTCGAAACCGATCGGCGTGTTGTGGTGGACTTCATCTACGGAACCTGTACGACGATATGTCCAATCATGTCGGCCGGCTACGCTCATCTGCAAAGACAGCTAGGTGATGACAGCGCTTCGGTTCAATTAGTTTCCATCACTATTGACCCCGAACATGACACCCCCGAAATTCTTAAGGAATACCTTGCCAAATACCGCGCCAGACCGGGCTGGAATTTTCTCACGGGTAGTCGGCGCGATATAGAGCGGGTCATGTACGCTTTTGATGCATTTTTCCGGGACAAGATGGATCATCAACCACTGACATTCATTCGATCACCCGTTGACGACAACTGGGTTCGTCTGTACGGACTTATAAGCGGTGTTGATTTTATGAACGAATTCGAAAAGGCAAGAGAATAACATGGAGAAGACCTTGCGCATGGTCACGACCATTACCCGAACCGTATCGTTCTTACTCATAAGTCTCTTTATTATGATGCTGGACCAGTTCAACGGTGCCATGGCAGCCTCGTCTCACCTCGACGGAGTGACACCGGAGCAAATCCAGATCTTGGGTGAACAGATGTACCGCCGAGGCGTGCTCCCCTCCGGAGAGCCGATCAAGGCTTACGTGAGTGGCGATGTCGAGGTGGATGGAACATCGTTTACGTGCGTCAGTTGCCACCTTCACAGCGGCATGGGATCCGTCGAAGGCGAGGTAATTACGCCTCCGACCAATGGTAGAATTCTCTATGCTGAACGAAAACCGTATATCGTCGGCGCAGAGTTCGTACCGTCGTACCACAATTATGCCGTCTACCTCCCTGAGCGCCCCCCCTATACGGACGAAACGCTGGCGAAGCTGATTGCTTCGGGGGTTGACCCCAACGGTCGCTCAGTGCTTGCCGCCATGCCGCGGTATGATATCGGCGATCGTGACATGGCCATATTGATTGAGTATTTGAAGACTCTCTCAGATCAATTACCCCCCGGCGTCACCAAAGAGCACATTAAATTTGCCACGGTCATCGTTGAGGGCACCGATTCCAGATCGATTGCCTCGATGCTCCTGCCGATTCAGTTCAGCGTCGATCGCAAAAACAGCCTCGCCGTAGCTTCGAAAAACAATGACCGCGTTGCGCGCATGGGTTACAACATGCTCGGAGATTTACACGCGACAACCTTTTCTCTCGACCAATGGGTCTTGAAGGGCTCTCCTGAAACGTGGCGGGCCCAGCTTGAAGACTACTACGATAAAAATCCCGTCTTCGCGCTGCTTGGTGGCATTTCACCCGGAGAATGGGAACCCGTGCACAGATTCTGCGAAGAGCATCACCTCCCGGATCTGTTTCCGGTGGTTGATTATCCGGTGATATCCCAAAATGATTGGTATACCCAGTACCTGTCTCGAGGATTCCGGCAGGAGGGTGAAGCGGCCGCTCGCTATTTAAACGGCTTGTCTGAACTGCTAAGTGGAAAGAGTGTCATTCAGGTTGCGCGCAACACCTCCCGCGGCCGCGCCTTATCCGAAGGCTTTCGAAGCGTTTGGATGGAGCGAGGACATGAGCTACGCGAAGACATCGTTATTGAACCCGACGAGACCTTTTCGGGCTTACAGTTGCAACGGGTCATTGCTGAACAAAAACCCGATGTTTTGCTTTATTGGGATGATTCGCGGGGCCTCGATACGTTGGCAGGCCTTGAAGGGCTGACCCAGGCTCCCGGAATTGTCATTGCTTCGGCCAATTGGATGGATCAGGCCATTCATACAGCATCTGATGAACTGCGTAAGCGGCTTCATCTGACGTACCCGTATCGACTCCCCGTCAATGAGGCCCGCTACGACATCGATGCCCGAAAGGTGCTCGCAGGTAAATCGGCGAAAGATTATGACCCCGTCATTCTCCGTAAGTCGTTCATCACACAGGAAATCCTCGGCAAGGCCTTGATGGAGATGCGGGGTGAGTACTATCGGGATTTCCTTCTCGATACAATCGGCATGTTTGATGATAAGTACCTTCCCCTTTACGAACGCATCAGCTTCGGCCCGGGACAGCGCTATGCTTCAAAGGGTTGCTACATCGTGAAACTGGGTAAAGGAGACCCGGCACCTCTGGAGGCAGTGACCGAATGGGTGATTCCATGAGAAGGAATCCTGACGGCAAGAAGTCACTCACGCGGAAACCATGTTCCTTGACGCCTTGCGCTCGGGGAATTGATGGTACGCTTTTGGTGATTCTAGGGATTGCGGCGATCTGCCTTTGGCCATCCTGGCTTCTTGCCGACGATAATCCACCGGCAGAGGCTCAACAGGCTTGGCTCATCAAAGACTATCGTTACGTCCCGGCAAGCGACAAGGATAATCCCGACACCGGTCTGGCCCTATGCGGGACCCGCTGTAACGCGATGACCACGGACTACCGCAATGTCATCGATCCCGGAGGTTATCGCTACATCCGCATAGCAGAAGACCGGGAATTAGTTATTCAACTCGACAACCCGTTTATCGGAGGACATTGTGTTTGCGTTGCCGATGAATATGTCATTCGGATCAACGACCTGACTGGACCCGAGCGTTGACGTAACTTAGCAGGTTCACGTCCTAACGTCCTCCCGGCAAACAGAACGGTTACCAAATCCCACCACACATGGTCTCGTGCATACGCCACCGAAAACGACTTCACCTCAAATGGCCGGCACTGAAACCGGCGAAAATAGTTGAAATAGCCGGCGTCTCCTGATGGCCCGCTTGCACGTTAACCTTCCTGGTTCCTCTTCAGTCCGGTAGTCTTGAATAATTTCACCCAGCGCTTGCACCCCCGACAGGTAGTCGTACCTCTATATAGCGATTCGCAAAGCATGGTGCCATCCGATGTGAAGCACCGGAGTCATCTATCCGATGACCTCATTCGGTGCGACGGCGGTGGCCGTGATGCGCCGCCAACCGATGTCGATTTCCCAGGATCTTGAAAATTTTGCGCCGATACACGCTGAATATCGAGCATTGCACCGAAGATCGCGAAGGATAGGCAGGAAGCTTGGAAAATGGACTCAGAACGTACGTTACGCTTGGGTCCTAACCGGTCTTTGAGGAAAAACGCACTTCAAAGCATTTTCAAGGGGCTGAAGAATAGCTCCCAGGCGGCAACAACTGTGAAGAGAGCCAGAAACAGCATGGCTGCGATCGACCATCGACGTATCGCAGGCTGAACAACTTCCGACATACCGGGAAGACGTCCCATAAGCTGCAGTAAACCTGGTGCCAGACCGCACAATGTTGTCCCAAACAGCCCTGCGTACAACGGATAGCCGATAAAATGGTAGCCGCGCTGGAGCATGTCGAAGGGACAATGATGAGTCGGCAACTGGTAGATGTAGAGCGACAAAAACGAGATAATCGCCACAAACCCCACCACAAAGAAGCTCCCGGCAAGAATCGACACCACATAGCGCAGCAAGGCTTTTTGAACGAAAAGGCTGGCGACCAGGGTAACGGCATAGAGCATCAGCGCCGTAAAGAAAAGTGCCATGCCAGGCACCATCGGCATACCCGCGATTTCGGCCGCAAGACTGTCTGTACCACTACTGAACAGGGAACCGCAGCAGGAGGTAATCACCTTCGGGCGCAGCCCGGTGAAATAGACGTAGGTCAACAGCAGGTCGAGCACGCTCAAGGGGGCCAGCAGAAGCAGTGCTGCAAACTTGAGCCGCAGCAGGGGAGCGGTTTCGACCTGGCGGTCGTACTGGTTGGCAATCACCCAGAGCCCGCCAAGAAAAAACAGCCAGAGTTTGAGAAACAGTACTTGCCAGCCGTACGGCGCGGCGTTGAGGGTCCCGGTAGCACACATCGCACCGGTAAACAGGGGATGCAGGTTTTCGGCGGTGAAGACAAACAGCGGAAGGCTGAGCATGGCGAAGGCCAGAGCATGGTGGGTGAGCGTGGTGACCAGGTCGCAGCGCCGCTCGAGGGCGAGCTGGCGCTCGTCCGCCGACTCCGGCCGCCAGTGGCGCATGACCTGCCAGCCGACCTGTGCCGCCTTGAAAAGCAGCAGATTCACCAGCAGCCCGCCGAGCAGCAGGGCGAGTATGGCCGGGTGGAGGATCATGCCGGTGCGCTGTCGACGATCTGTCCGTCGCGCATCGAGACGACCCGCTGCACAAGGGTGTGCTCGTAGACCAGCCGGTCGTGACTGGCCAGCAGGATGGTCTTCCCCTGGCGATGGAGCTCGGCCATGATCGCGAGGAATTCCTCGGCGAGTTGGCGATCGAGGTGGGCAGTCGGCTCGTCGGCGATCACTACCGCGGGATCGTTGACCAGCGCCCGTGCGATGGCCACCCGCTGCTGTTCCCCCCCGGAGAGCTGGCGTACCTTGAAACGGGCTTTTCCGGCAAGGTCCATGCGCTCCAGAAGCGCCTCGCCCCGCTGGCGCATCGCCGCGAAATCGAGCGGCTCGGGGTAGAGAGGAAGGAGAACGTTTTCCAGCACCGTCAGGTCGCGCAGCAGGTGGAACTGCTGGAAGATGAAGCCGAAGGTCTGGCGCCGCACGCGAGTCAGGAAGCGCTCCGGGAGACGCGAGACCTCGCGCCCGGAGACCGTCACCCGCCCCTGGGTCGGGCGGCTCATGCATCCGAGGAGGCTGAGAAGGGTCGTCTTGCCCGAACCGCTCGGCCCTGTGAACGCCACCACCTCGCCGGGTCCGATCTCGAGCGTAGCCCCCGTGAGCGCGGTAAAGGCGTCCGGCTTGCCGGGGTTGTAGGTCTTGGCCAGCTTGTCACACTGCAGCAGCGCGTCCATCGCTCAAATCCTCATAATGCTGTCGGGCTCGGTGATCGCCGTCTTCCAGGACGGCAGGACCGTACTCGCCACGTAGGGGACGACGGTCAGGAAAGCGAGCACGAAGAGTTGGTACAGATCGATGTACGGTACCAGATCGAAGCCCGGGAAGAGCACCGACCAGCCGCGCAAGACGGCCGCCAGGACGGGGGCCCCGAGGTGGAAAACATGTACGAAGGCGGCGAGCAGGCCGAGCAGAAATGCCGTCAGCGCGATCGCCGCCCCTTCCCAGAATTTGAGCAGCAACACGTCGGCGGTATCCCAACCGATCGCCTTGAGAATCCCTATTTCGCGCCTCTCCTCGGCGCTCAGGCCGGTTGCCTTGTCCCAGGCGAGAATGCAGAACGCTACCAGCGCCGCGGCGAAGACGCTCAGTAGCATCCCGCCGCGCCAGTTGAAGACCGCGTCGTAGGTGCGCAGAACCTCACTGCGGGTGATCGGCCGGGAATCGGGGAAGCGGCGCTTGATCTTGATGGCGAGGGTATCGATCTCGCTGGGGTTGTAGACGTGCACGGCGACATCGGTGGCCAGCCCGTCGGGGAGGGCGAAGAAGCGGCGTATCTCCTCGGGGTTCAGCACCACCAGGTCGTTGCTGAGCAGCTCCGAGGCCGGAGAAAACACCCCGCTGACCCGATAACTCACCCCCAGCGCCTCGGCATCGATGAGGACGAGGTAATCACCGACTTCGACGCCGCGCACCTCGGCGACGCCTTGACCGATGGCGCACTCCTCGGCGTTCTTCGGCATCTCGCCTTCAAGCAGCGGCCATTCTTGAGCGGGTGTGGGGGACACACCCATGAGAGTAAAATTGGCCTGAGTCAGGGCGTCGTAATAGTATCCCCAGAACCGGGGTTCGGCGCGCGCCACCCCCGGCAGCGTGCCGATCTCCCGGGCGTACTCTTCCGGCACGAGATCATGCCTCCCGGCCACCTGGCGCTGCACCACCAGGTCGGGGGCGGCAGCCAGAAGCTCGACCGCCTCGCTGCGCAGGGCGTGGGTGAGAAACAGCACCGAGGCCAGTACCGATACGGTAAAGGCAAACACCAGTACGATCGCGAGACTCTTCCCCCAGCGACGGCGCAACCCGGAAAGGGCCTGCTCGAGAATCTTCAGGTGACGGCGGATCATAGGCTTTCTCCCCGGCGGACCGTCAGGGTCGTGGTCGCGTTGCGCGGTGGTGGTGCGATCAGGGATCCGGCCGGAAAGTGCTCCAGCGAACCCGGAAATTCCTGGAAAGGGGTGAAGAGGTCGGCCTGCGACGGGTGGCGCGTATAGCGCGCCTCGCTCCAGATCGCCAGATCGGTGAGGCCGAGCCGACGGACCAGCTCCCGGGAGTCCCGGGTGTACGTTTCGGCCAACACCCTCTGCCGGTGCGCCCATACCAAGTTAGCGGCGACCAGAAACAGGAGCAGTACGATGAGTGAGAGGAAAATCCGGTGCAACTTCATTCGTCGAGATTGACTTCCTTGAGGTCCGTTCCGTCGAAGGTCATCACTCGCTGGCTGCCGTGGTCAGAGATGAACGTCAAAGCGGTCTCTTTTCCGGCCACCGGCACGAGCTCCTGTCCCATCGGGCCGAGCACGTTGCTGCCGGCGATGAAATAGACCTCGCCGGCAGGCATGCCGCGCTGGGTGTAGTATTCGGTGACGTACACTCCCGTGATCGTCGGGAGCGTACCGTCCGGATGGTAGGTTGACCGGGAAAACAGGTAGTTGAACATGTCCTTGGGACCGTCGAAATAGAACGGCGCCGCGCCCTCGAACTGGACCGTGGCGAGCCAACCGGTGTAGGACGCCACGAACATGCCGCACACCGGGCAGCGGGCCGAGGAGGACGGAGGCTCGAAAAGGGGCTGGCCCGCGAATGCGGGCGCCCCCGTCAGGGCGAGGAACAGCAGCATCGCCCACAGCGAGAGGCCCGACCTGCGTCTGCCGTCCGATGCCGGTGGCGTCCGCTCAACCATGATTATTCGACCTTCTTGAGCTTCATGCCGCAACGGCACGGTCCCGGCTGGTCCGAGAGCGTATTGCAGGCACACGAACCGCCGCAGTTGCAGAAATAGATCCCCTTCCCCGCGAGGTCGACGCGTTTGACCGGCTTGCCGCAGCCGCACTTGGTCGGATCATTCGGATCGATGGCGCACGTACACCCCTCGCCGCAGGTGCACAGCAGAGCTTCGCTCCCCTCGACCTTGACAACATGGTGCCACTTCATGGGTTTGCCACAGCTGCAGTTGCCCGGCTCGGTGCTCACCGAGTTGCACGTGCACCCTGCCTCGCAGCCGCAGACGTACAGCACGTCATTCCGCTCGACCGGTTCCTCGGCCGCGCACAGAGCCGCAATCCCGCCCAAAAGCGCCAAGACCAGTACCGTCCCCGTCAACCATCGTCTCGACATATTCCCCTCCTCGTTCAGTAAGTGTCACTGCGCTATAGTAACAGCCCCCTGTCTCAAGGGGAACCGCTGGTAACCCATGATTTCCTGAAAAAACCGGAAAAAACCATCCAGCCTGGGGAAAGGATGAATCTTGAAGAGTTGCACCTTACATGTTTAACCCAGGTCACCTATTTGTCAAAAAATCTCGCGTCTCGCATGGCCTCTCCGTCCGGCCGGTCAGGCACCTTCCCGACACGCAAAAAAGATGCCGACCATAGCGCAACCTTTCGTAATTGCGAAACATTCCAGACATTACCTCCGAGCACCCAGGATCCTCCCGGGCGCAGGCCGGACAGAAGTAGGGATTTCCCCATCGCGATTTGCGGATGTCTCTACTTCGCCATCGAACGCCTCAGGGTTCCGGCTCTGTGCGTAAAGGGAGGATGGCTGCCCCCCCCCTCGCGTTCCCCCTGACCGGCTCGATACGCCTCAGCGCAGCGTCGCCTCCAGATACTCGACGAACCGTCGCCACGACTTGGCATCGGCATCCGCGCGGTAGCGGTCGCCGCCGAACACCGTGAAAGCGTGCGGCGCCCCCCCGTAGCTGATCATTTCGTGGGGGACCCCCTGCTGCTCCAGTTCCACCGCCAGAGCGGCGAACTGGTCCATGGTGATCGCCATATCGGCCGTTCCGTGAAAGATGAGGATCGAACCCTTGGTCTTCGTGTAGTCCTGCCTCTCGGGAGTAGCGAGCCCGCCATGGAAGGTCACGAAGCCCTTCGCCTCGACCCCGGAGCGGGCATACTCGAGCACCGCCGCCCCGCCGAAGCAGTAGCCCATCACCACTAGGTTGGCGTCATCCCCCCCCTGCGCCCGCGCCGCGTCACGGGCACCGTCGAGCAGGCGGCGCATCTTCGCGCGATCCTTGTACAGCTCGCCGGTATGCTGGCGGCGGTCCCTGACTTCGGTGGGGCGTACCCCCTTGCCGAACAGGTCGGCGGCAAACACCGCGTAGCCGAGCTCGGCGAGCATCCCGGCACGCTTCACCTCGTAGTCGGTCAGGCCGTCCCAGTCGTGAATCAGCAGTACCAGGGGGGCCTTCGCCCCCGGGCTGATGAAGTACCCCTCGTA
>QKBP01000072.1 GCA_003246035.1 Desulfuromonadaceae bacterium
GAGCCGCTGCGAACCGCGGAGACAAACGAGGAGATCTCCTCCATCAGGGTGTCACACTGCTCGAAGCTGCGTTTCTCCATCGCGACTCCGGGGAGGCCCGGAACCGGGAAGCCCGCCCCGCCCTTGCGGAAGATCGCGATCTCGCGGTTCTGGTAGTCGATGGAGATGTAGGCATCCTCCTGGAAGATCCGGATCTTGCGCACGGTTTCGCGGCTGGCACGACTGGCGGTAACATTCGCCACGCAGCCGTTGTCGAACTGCAGACGCGCGTTGGCGATGTCGACCTCGTCGGAGAGCACCGGCACCCCGACCGAATTGACCAGCTTGATTTCCGAATCGACCATGCTCAGGATGATATCGATATCGTGGATCATCAGGTCGAGGACCACGTTGACGTCGGTCCCCCGCGGTTTGAAGGGGGCCATGCGTTGCGACTCGATGAACTGGGGCTTGTTGAGCACCCCCTGCAGCGCCATCACCGCAGGGTTGAAGCGCTCCAGATGCCCCACCTGCAGGATGCAGCCATGCTCCTTCGCCAGGGCGATCAACCGGTCGGCCTCCTCGAGGGTCGGGGTGATCGGCTTTTCGAGCAGGATGTGTATCCCCGCCTCGAGACAGGCGCTGGCCACCTCGAAGTGGAACTGGGTCGGGACCACGATCGAGGCGACGTCGATGTGACCGAGCAGGGTGCGGAAGTCGCTCTCGGCCCGGCAGCCGACCTCGTCGGCCACCTCGCGAGCACGAGCCGGGTCGTTGTCGACCACGGCTACCAGTTCGACCCCCTCGAGAGCCGCATATTTCTGGGCGTGAAAACGGCCGAGGTAGCCGACGCCGATGACTGCTGCACGCAGATTCTGCATGGTGCCCTTTCTCAGCAGCGTGCGAAGCCGCGCTTGCTGCTGGCCAAAAATTCCATGAAGGTCACCACCTCGGGGAGGTCTCCACACTCGGCGGCAGCCTTTGCCTTGGCCTCCTCGAACTTGAGTCCGGAGCGGAACACCAGCCGGTAGGCCTTCTTGATCGCGCTGATCGCTTCCGGGGAGAAGCCGCGACGCTTCAGGCCGGTCAGGTTGAGGCCGATCAGGCGCGCCCGGTCGCCCTGGGCCAGGGTGTAGGGAGCGATATCCTGGGCCACCATCGATCCGCCGCTGATCATCACGTGCGCACCGATGCGCGCGAACTGGTGTACCGCGCACAACCCGCCGAGGATCGCCTGGTCGCCGATCTCCACGTGACCGGCCAGGGTCGCGGCGTTGGCCATGACGATCTGGCTACCGATCCGGCAGTCATGGGCCACGTGGGTGTAGGCCATGAACAGGTTGTTACTCCCGATGATGGTCTCCCTCCCCCCTCCGACCGTGCCGCGATGGAGGGAGGCGAACTCGCGGATGTGGTTGTTGTCGCCGATGCGCAGCCAGGTCTCCTCACCGGCAAACTTGAGGTCCTGGGGCGGGGCGCCGACCGAGGCGAACTGGTAGATGTGGTTGTCCCTGCCGATTTCGGTCCAGCGGTCGACCACGGCGTGCGGACCGACCTTGGTCCCGGCGCCGATGGTCACCCCCTCGCCGATCACCGCGTAGGGGCCGATCTCGGCCGAGTCGTCGATGCGCGCGCTCTCATGCACGATAGCCGTCGAATGGATCATGGTCTCCGTCCTGTTACGGTTTGACGAAAGTGGCCTTGAGCTCCGCCTCGGCCACCAGGGTTTCACCGACATACGCCTTGCCGTCGAAGCAGTAGATCCCGCGCCGGCAGTTGGTCAGCGCGAGCTCGAGGCGCAGCACGTCCCCCGGGAGCACCGGCCTGCGGAAGCGCGCCTTGTCGATCCCGGTGAAGTAGGTCACCAGATCCTGGTCTTCCCCCTCGCTGTGGCGAATGAACGCACCGCCGACCTGGGCCATCGCCTCGATGATCAGGACCCCGGGCATGATCGGATGCCCCGGGAAATGCCCCTGGAAAAACGGCTCGTTGATGGTCACATTCTTGAAGCCGTTGCAGCGCGTCCCCTTCTCGACCACCTCGATGCGGTCGACGAGCAGAAACGGGTAGCGGTGGGGCAGCAGCTTGAGAATCCGCTTGATATCGATCTCCTCCATGCCGTTCAATTCTCCTTGGATGTCTTGTCCTGCAGGGCGGCCAGCTCTCTGCGCAGCCGCGAAATCTCACGTCTCATTTCAGGCAGCTTCTCGAAGATCTTCGCGGCCTTGAGCCATTCGCCGTGGGGAATCGCCGGGGTGCCGCTGATCACGCCTCCCCCCGCGTAGTCGCCCATCACGCCCCCCCGGGAGGCGATCGTGGTGTTGTCGCCGATCTTGAGGTGACCGATCACCCCCGACTGCCCCCCGAAGGTGCAGCGCCGCCCGATCCGGGTGCTCCCGGCGATGCCGGTCTGGGAGACGATGATACAGTGCTCCCCCAGCACCGCGTTGTGGGCGATCTGCACCAGGTTGTCGACCTTGGTTCCGCGGCCGATGCGGGTCTCCCCCGTGGCGGCACGGTCGACGCAGCTGTTGGCCCCGATCTCGACGTCATCTTCGAGGACCACGATGCCGACCTGCGGGATCGGGTAGTAGGCGTCGCCGTCGGGTGCGTAGCCGAAACCGTCCGCCCCGATGACCACGCCGGGCTGAAGCACCACCCGGTCACCGAGGCGACACCCCTCGCGAACCACCGCGTTGGCGTGCAGGGTACAGTCCTGACCGACCTCGACCCCGGCGTAGAGCACCACCCCCGGGGAGAGGATCGTCCCGCTGCCGACCTTGGCGCCGGCCCCGATCACGCAGCCGGGGTGCACGGTCACCCCCTCGGCGAGTTTCGCCTCGGGATGGACCACGGCGCCCGGCAGGACCCCGAGGGGCTCGGGGCGCCGCACGTAGAAATGGGTCTGGAGCTTGGCGATCGCCAGGTAGGGGTTGTCGCATACCAGCAGGTTCTTCCCCTCCGCATCGACCCCCGGCGGCACGATCACCGCGCTGGCTCGGCACTCCTTGAGATACGGCAGGTACTTCGGGTTGCCGAGGAAGGTGATCTCTCCGGGCCCGGCCGCCTCGATCTTGGCGAGGCGCGTGATCTCCACGCTGTCGTCCCCGACGACCGTGCCGCCGATCAGCTCGGCGAGTTCCCTGAGCGTCGCCATGGCGGGCTCCTTACTTCTTCCTCGAGTTGAGTTCCTTGATCACCTGGTCGGTCAGGTCGACGCTCTCGTCACCGTAAAGCACCGAGCTCTCGGTCCGCTCGAGGATCACGGTGTAGCCTTCCTTCTTGCCGATGGAGCTGATGATCTCCTGCAACTCCTCGAGGATCTGGCGGGTGTGGAAGGCGTCCTTCTGCTGCAGCTCCTCCTCGACATCCTTGGCGAAGCGCTGGAAGTCCTTGAGCTTGCGCTGGAAGTCCCGCTCCTTCTGGGCACGGGCGTCCTCGGAGAGCAGGATCGACTGCTTCTCGAGATCCTCCTTGAGCTTCTTCAGCTCCTCCTGGCGGGAGGAGAGCTCGTCCTGGTAGCTCTTGAACTTGCCGGAGATCTCCTCCTTGGCCTTCTGGCCGGCGGTCGACATGTTGAGCGCCTTCTGCAGGTCGACAAAACCGATCTTCTGTGCCAGCGCCGGGGTAGCGAGAAACAGCGCACAGACAACGAGCAGGGTGAGTTTTTTCATGATCCAGCCTCCTTCAGGCGAACGTTGATATGGGTTTTCCCCGCCGCAGCAGCGGGGGACAATGGATCAGTAGAAACGGCCGATGGAGAACTCGAAGCGCACCCGCTTCTCGTCGGGGCGCGGGTCGAGGTTGTATCCCCACTCGAGACGCAGCGGCCCCATCGGGCTGAGCCAGCGGATCCCCCCACCGGCGCTGTGGCGTCGGTCGGAGAACATATCCTCGTCCTCTCCCCAGGCGTTGCCGATGTCGTAGAAGAGGACCCCCTTGAGGTTGGCCTCCTTGACCAGCGGGAAGGTATACTCGACGTTCGCGAAGGCCTCGCTGACCCCGCCGATGTACTCGAAATCGGTGACGGTGGTCACTGCGCCGGTGATCGGGTCGACCACCGTCGAGTCGTTGCCGATGCGCGGTCCGACGGTGCGTCCCGAAAAACCGCGCAGCGTCCGGATGCCGCCGAGATAGAAGCGCTCGTCGATCGGGATCGGTTCCCCGCCGATCTCGTGAACGTAGCCGACCTGCCCGTGCACCGAGAAGACCGTCCCCCAGAACAGCGGCCAGAAGTGGCGGTAGTCGCCGATGTATTTGGCGAACTTATCGGTCCCGCCGAGCCCGGCGAACTCCGCCGAGACCTGGCCGACATAACCGCTGCTCGGGTCGAGGCGGAAGTCGGTCTTGTCGTAGGTCCAGGAGCCGTAGATCGACGACAGGGTCGATCGCCCCTCCTGCTCGCGAATCACCAGCGAGGCGTTGTCGTCGACATCCAAGATCTCCTTGTTCTCGAAGCGGTAGACGAAGAACGCACGGCTGTACTCGCCGGTCGGGAAGCCGACCTTGACGTCCCCGCCGCGAGCCTTCTTCGTGTAGTCGTTGTACTCACGCTCGGTGGAGTAGATGTCCCCCCCCAGGGTCAACCGGGTATCGAGGAAGTAAGGGTCCGTGACCCCGAGATTGTAGGTGGTGCTCGACTCGCCGAACGCCCCGGAGAGGTTCAAGTTCAGACCCCGACCGAGGAAGTTCTTCTCCTGCACCGAGAGCTGTCCGATGACGCCGTCGACCGAGGAGTAACCGGCACCGGCGGTGAAGTTGCCCGTCGGGCCTTCCTTGACCTTGACGTCGAGATCGATCAGCCCCGGGTCGTCGAGCTTGGCCTGGGTGACGTCGACCGCCTCGAAGAAGCCGAGGTTGTTGATCCGCTGGCGGCTGCGCTTGATCTGGCTGATGCTGTAGAGGTCGCCTTCGGCCAGCTTCATCTCGCGGCGGATCACCTTGTCGCGGGTCTTGGTGTTCCCCTGGATACGGATCCGGTTGACATGGACCTGGATCCCTCTCTCCACCTCGTACGTGAGGTGGACGCGCCGCTCCTCGGTGTCGAGACGTGTCAGCGGGGCGACGTTGACATAGGCGTACCCCTGGTCGCCGAAATAGTCGTTGAGGGCAAAAACGCTCTCACGCAGACGTTCCCGGCTGAAGGTTTCATCGCTCCCCAGCTTGGTCATCTCCAGCAGCTTGGCTTTTTCTTCGTCGAAGTCCCCGCGGATGTCGACCTCCCCGACCCGGTACTGGGGCCCCTCGGTGAGCTCGATGAAGATTTCGAGGTACTTCTTGTTCTCCGTCAGGGTGACCAGCGGCTCCTTGACGTCGATCTGCACGTACCCCTGGTTGAAGTAGGCATCCTTGATCAGCTCGACATCCATCTCGAGCAGATCCTTCTGGAACGTGCCACGATCGGTGAGCCACGACAGGAACCAGCGCTCCTTGGTCTGCATCAGGTCCTGCAGCTCACCATCGTCGAAGACCCTGTTCCCCTCGAAGTGGATCTCGTCGACCAGGACCTTGGCCCCCTCGTCGATCTTGAAGTTGAGGGTCGCCTCGTTGCGGTCGTTGGTATCGAGCTGCGGGTCGATATTGACCGCGTAGTACCCCTCCTCGATGTAGGCCTTGCGCAGCGCCGCGATGCTCTCACGCACCTTGCCGGGCTTGTAGATATCCGGGACCTTGAGGGTCACCAGCGGGCGGAGCTTGCTCTCCTTGAGCTCCTCGTTCCCCTCGAAGGTGATCTTGCGTACCAGAGGACGTTCAACCACCACGTAGACGAGGATGCTCTTCCCGTCGGCCCCCTTCTCCAGTTCGGCCCGCACATCGTCGAAGTGCCCGAGCGCAAAGATCGCGCGGATGTCGTCTTCGACCACCGCGTCGGACACCGTACCGGGTTGCGCCTTGACGGCCGCCATCACCGCAGTCCTGTCGACCCGTACCGTACCACGCAATTGCACATCATTGACCCGGGTTCCGGCTGCGAGCGCACATGTCGCTCCCAGTACCAGCAGGGCCATTCCCATCCAAATATGTCGCATGGTGCGCTACACCGTCCTGTCGAAAAATAAGTTGAAAATTATAGACCGATCGCTTTCGCGCTGTAAACCGTCATGATGCCAGGTGACCGTCGCTCATGTACAGGGTCCGGTCGAGCCGTGCCGCCAGTTCCTCGTTGTGGGTCACGACGATCATCGTCAGGCCATGGCTCTGGTGCAGCGCATCGAGCAGCTCGAAGATCCCGCGCGCCGTCCGGCTGTCGAGGTTGCCGGTCGGCTCGTCGGCGAGGAGCACCCGCGGGGACTGCATCAGCGCACGGGCGATCGCAACCCGCTGCTGCTCGCCGCCGGAAAGCTGCCCGGGACGATGGCTCAGGCGCTCCCCGAGGCCGACTTCGCCAAGCAGTCGCCCAGCCCTCTCGGACGCGGCGTCACGGCTCTCTCCGCCGATCAGGGCCGGCATCATGACATTTTCGAGTGCCGAGAATTCCGGAAGCAGCTGGTGGAACTGAAATACGAAGCCGACCGTGCGGTTACGAAAGTGATCGAGAGCCTGCCCCTGCAGCCGATAGATGTCTTCGCCGTTAATCGTGACCGCCCCCGCCGTCGGACGATCGAGCCCGCCGAGCAGGTGCAGAAACGTGGTCTTGCCGGCCCCCGAGGCGCCGACCACCGCGATGCGCTCCCCTTCCCCGACCAGCAGGTCGATCTCGCGCAGGACGTGGATGACTCCCGAATCGGTCGAAAAGCGCTTGCTGAGCTGGCTGACCTTAATCACGCCTCTCTCCTACTCGTAACGCAGCGCCTCGGCCGGGTCCATCTTGGCGGCACGGCGGGCGGGATAGATGGTGGCCAGCAGACAGATCGCCAGGGAGACCGCCACCACGGCGAGGACATCGCGACCATCAACGATCGAAGGGAAGGTGTCGAGCCCATAGACCGCCTGGTCGAAAATCTTGATCTTCAGCAGCTGCTCCAGTCCCTTGATCATCGGATCAGCGTTCCAGGCCAGCAGCAGCCCGAGCAGCGTCCCCAGGCCGGTACCGATCACCCCGATGATCAACCCCTCGAGCACGAAAATCCGGGTGATGCTGCGCGACGTCGCGCCCATGGAGCGCAATATGGCGATATCCTTGTGTTTCTCCATGACGACCATGATCAGGGTGGTGGCGATGTTGAACGCCGCCACCAGCACGATAATCGTCAGCACGATGAACAGACCGAGCTTCTCGAGACGGAGCGCCGACAGGAACGAACCGAACAGGTCCTCCCAGGAGCGCACCACGGTCGGAAAGGGGAATTGCTGCTGAAGACGCCTCGCCACGGAGGACGCCTGGTCGTAGGAGGCGACTTCGAGGTCGATGCCGCTGACCCGGCCCTCCTCTTCGAAAAACGTCTGCGCGATCTCCAGCGAGGTGTACGCGTAGAACGTATCCATCAGCGAGCTGCGCTGCTGGACCACGCCGACCACCTGGAAGGGCTTCATCTTCGGCACCATTCCGAAGGGGGAGAGCGTGAACAGCGGCGGGATCACGTTGACCGTGTCGCCGACCGCCACCCCCAGCGTCGCCGCGGCGTCCCCGGGGATGACGATCCCCGGCATGCGCCGATCCGGGGCGAAGACCAGCTCTTCGGCGGGGCGCCCTTCGAGGGTCGCCATTTCCTGGGCAAAGGCCTTGTGCCCCGGCTCGACCCCCTTGACGCTGACCGCGGTGACGTTGCGCCGGGACAGGAGCATCGCTTCGCGCGACACGAAGGGAGAGACCGAGGTCACCTCCGGAAACTTTTTGGCCTCCTCGACCAGAGTCTGGTAATCGGCGATGCTCTCGCCGTACCGCTGGACCAGAACGTGGGGGATATTCCCGAGAATCTGCTGACGCACGCCGTCGTGGAACCCGGTCATGACCGCGAGGACCACGATCAGCGCGGCAACCCCGAGGGTGACCCCGGCAATCGAGATGAAGGAGATCACCGATATGAAGGTCTGCTTGCGCTTGGCCCTCAGGTAGCGCAGGCTGACAAACCATTCGTAGCCCATGGACATCCTGACAAAGAGAGCGTTACTTGCTTTCGGGTCTCAACTGCGGGAACAGAATCACGTCGCGGATCGAGGCCGCGTCGGTCAGCAACATCACCAGCCGGTCGATCCCGATCCCTTCGCCGGCGGTCGGCGGCAGGCCGTACTCCAGGGCGCGGATGTAATCCTCGTCCATGGCGTGAGCCTCCTCGTCGCCCGCGGCCTTCTCCTCGAGCTGCTTGAGGAAGCGCTGTTTCTGGTCGTCCGGATCGTTGAGCTCGGAGAAGGCGTTGGCCAGCTCGCGCCCGACGATGAACAGCTCGAAGCGATCGACCACTGCGGGGTTGTCATCGTTCATGCGCGACAGCGGCGAGACCTCGGTCGGGTACTCGGTGATGAAGGTCGGGTTCCACAGCTTCGGCTCGGCGACCTCGTCGAAGACCTCGGTGAGCAGCTTGCCGTGGCCGATGTTCTTGTCGAGTTCCAACCCGAGGCCCTGCGCGTAGGCGTAGAGCTTGTCGCGATCCTCGATATCCTCCAGGGAGATGTCGCCGTACTTGGCCACCGCTTCGCGCACCGTGAGGCGATCCCAGGGGGCGGTCATATCAACGTCCTTGCCGCCGTAGCTGATCTTCTGAGCGCCGCAGACCTCCTCGGTCACATGGCAGATCAGCTCCTCGGTGAAGTCCATCAGGTCGTGGTAGGTGGCGTAGGCGCGGTAGAACTCCATCATGGTGAACTCGGGGTTGTGCTGGATGGA
>QKBP01000030.1 GCA_003246035.1 Desulfuromonadaceae bacterium
CTGAATAAAGAAGAGCCGCCCACGGGCGGCTCTTCCTATGCCGGGCCGAAGGACCCGCTCTTACGGCACAAAGGGGTTCGGGGCGACAAATACATCCCCGAAGTTGTTGCTGTCGCCGGCTACGAGGTTGCTGGCAAACGACGATAAGACGACATAACTCCCGTTCGCGGACACGGACACGAGCACGAAATCGCCGCTCCCCCCATTCGCCTCCACGCCACCCGAGGATACGCTCACCCGTTCCGTTGCTCCCGTTGTCACGTCATGGACAAATGCATCTGCGACGCCGTTGAGATCGCCGGCAACGAGATTACTGGCTGCCGAAGTAAAGGCAACAAAGCGACCATCACTCGAGAGCCCCGGCTTCTCAGAATCCGGAACTGCCGCGTTCCCCTCCGTTGCGTCGCTGGCCACACTGACACGAGTCGTCGTTGCGGTCCGCATGTCCCGGACGAAAACGTCCCGCACCCCGTTGCTGTCCCCGGCCACCAGGTTGGTAGCAACCGAGGTGAACGCGATATATCGCCCGTCTCCCGAGCAGCTCGGATAGCCGCTCTCACCATTGCCGAAGGCATCATCCGGAGCAAGGCTCGCGATGGTGCTCTGTTGCGTCTGCCGATCGTAAACAACCAGTTGTCCGAAGGATGAGAAGGCCACGTAGCGTCCGTCGCCGGAGAGGCACGGCCCGTTGTCGAACGCACCCCCGCTACCTATATGTTCCGTTTGATGGCTTTGGCGGTCGCGGACGAAGATGTCAGAATTGGCAGGCGTATCGCCTGAAAAGAAGTTCGACGCGAAGGATTCGAAGGCCACGAACCTCCCATCTGCCGAAATCGACGGGGCAAAGCTCCCCTCGTCTCCCTCGCTACCGTCGGTAGCCACGCTCACCCTTTCAATGGCGCCGGTCTGCAGGTCCTTGATGAAGATGTCCGAGTTGTCATTGGTATCGCTCGGGACTAGGTTTGACGCGAAGGACGAGAAGACCACGAAACGGTCATCTCCTGAGATCGCAGGCTGCTGGCTGGTTAAATTTCCCGGGGAACCATTCAGGTCGGAACTCACGAGGGTGGTCAGGGACGTCAGCCGGTCCCGCAGAAGAATGTCCCCGGCGGTAGCTCCGGGGTACAGATTCGTGGCCCCCGAGTAGAACGCCACATAGCGTCCATCCGAGGAAGAGGAACCCATCCAGCAATCGAAGTTCCCCTGGCTCCCGTCTGAGGCAACGCTGACCCGCTCAATGGAGCTCCCGCCAGGGAGGGAGACGGTCACCGACACCGTGCCGGTCGCGTTCCCGCTTTGCCCGTCGTCGATCTCATAGGTAAAGCTGTCCCGGCCGCTGAACCCTGCGGCCGGGGTGTAACGCACCTCTCCTGCGGCCGTAATGGTGACGGTCCCCTGACTCGCCTGAGTCACGCCCGAAACGACAAGGACATCTCCATCCGGGTCCGTGTCGTTGGCAAGCACGTCGATATCGACAGCCATTTCCATTGTCGTGACCGCCGTATCGTTCACAGCAACGGGCAGGTTGTTTTCGGGCGGCGGCGGCAGCGGCCCCGGCCCGCCGCCTGAAGAGCCGCCACATCCCGCCAGCAAAAGAATGGACACTGCCATGACGATCCAGTTTCTCATCGCCGTTTCCTCCGCAATCACTATTTAGTTACAGCCAACGAGGCTGTCGAACGCATTACGGATGCCGGTACGCCATGCACAGTGTCAGTTCTAAGCAATGCCAACGCTTGAGGGAGGAGGGGAAAATCGGGCCTCTACGATCAAATTATCCCGCGGCCGTGAATTGTCAAGATCCGCTAATTACCTGCTGATGACCATTAAACGAGGCTGGAACAGCTTTGCTAGGCAGGCGCTACAGATACGGTGAAAACAGCTTGAAGAGCGCATCGCGCAGGCGCTTATAGAGGGGGCGTTCCTCGACCTCGTCGAGGGTCACCTCGTTCGACCCGTCCCGGCAGGTCGCAAAATGCTTCGAAAGGTCGCGGGCGAGCTTCTTGTCATAAACCTCGAGGTTGAACTCGAAGTTGAGGCGCAGGCTGCGCGGGTCGAGGTTGGCCGAGCCGACCAGCGCGTACTGGTCGTCGATCAGCAGCAGCTTGCTGTGGACGAAGGGGGGGGGCTGGTAGAAGATCCGCACTCCGTACTGCAAAAGCTCCTTCTGGTAGGCCTGCGAGGCCCACGCCACGTAGGGGAGGTTGTTGCGACACGGCAGCACGATCTCCACCGCTACGCCGCGCAGCGCGGTGGCCTTGATCGCCGCCACCAGCGGGCGACTCGGAATGAAGTAAGGAGTCATGATGTGGACCGAGTGCTGGGCGCAGCTGATCGCACCGATGATCAGCCACTGCAGCTTCTCGAAATCCTCGTTGGGACCGGCCGAGATCCCCCGGCAGAAGGCCTCGCCGACCTCATCGGGGAGCTTCTCGTCGAGCCCACTAGGGGGCTCTTCGGTGACGAAGGTCCAGTCCTCGAGGAACGCCTCGGCCATCTGAACCAGCACCGGCCCGGAGACCTCGAAGTGGAGGTCGACCACCCGCCGCGGGTTGTTCTCGGCGTCGGCGAGGTGGCGGGTCCCGATGTTCATCCCGCCGACGAAACCGACATGGTCGTCAACGACCAGCAGCTTGCGGTGGTTGCGCAGGTTGAAGTAGATCCCCCGGCCGAGCAGCGAAGGGGGGAGGAAGCGCGCCACCCGAACTTTGCCACGCTTGAGGCGCCAGCGGATCGGCGGGAAGGAATAGCGCTCGCCGAGCGCATCGATCAACACCCGCACATCGACCCCGCGCTGGGCCGCCTCGCTCAGGGCGGCGGCAAACTCCTGGCCGATCCGATCGTTGTCGAAGATGTAGGTGGAGAGCCAGATCCGCGTACGCGCGAACTGGATCGCCTCGAGCATCGCCGGGTAGGCCATTTCGCCGTTGTGCAGAGGACGGATGCGGTTGCCGGCGACCAACGGTCGGCGGGTAATGCGGTCGGAGAGGTCGAGCAGGGTGGTGAAGTTCTTGCTCCGAAAAGGGAGCGGTTCCTCGAGCGGCTTGGCCAGTTTGGCGGAGACGTGGGGGAATCCCTGGCCGTGGCTCTGCCAGGTGCGGGCCCGGGTTCGGATGCGGTTGACACCGATCAGCCAGTAGCAGAGCGGGCCGACCACCGGCACGGCGAAGCAGAACACGATCCAGCCGAGCGCCGCGCGAGGGTCCTCCTTGTTAAGTAGGGCGTGCCCCGCCGAAAAGACCGCGAAGGCCGTGAAGAAGACACCCAGAATGATGTCGAGTACCACGATTGCGTTCACGCTCCCCCTCTGGCGCTCCTAACGCATGCGGTGGGCAACCCCTCCTACGACAGGTTGGTAGCGCAGCGCGGGCAAGTCAGCATACTGGTCGACTTCACCCGGTGGCCACAGGTCGGGCAGTTGAACCAGTGCCGGCAGTAGCGACACTGCGGATCCGACATGCCCTGTTTTTTCTTGCACTTGGGACAGCGGCGGTACATCTTGCGCCGCTCGATATAGTCTTCGAAGAACAGGCCGCACTCCGGGCATTCCTTGGCGTCCCGCTTGCGCACTTCCTTGCCGCAATTGGGCTGCGGGCAGACGAAGACCGTCTTGCAGCCGCTGCACCAGTACTTGCCCTTCTTCTCTTCCTTGCAGACCGGACACTTCTCCATCTCAACCTCTCTCAGGCGACGCGCGTCGCCGGATATCAAAAAAGCCGCTCCCTCCATGAACCGGCTTCAACTCAACCCATCGCGGGGACACCCTTGCATCAGACCAGCCGGTGGCGGGTACCGGGGGCGACATTAATTGTAATCGAGAACGGGGCGACTGCCAAGTCGCAATTACTACGGACAGCGATGTCGGCCAGAAGGAGGCCTAGGGGGCATAGCGGGCGAGGTTTTCCGGGGACTCGTCGAGAACGAACAGGTACTCCTCCTCGAGGCGCTTGGTGAAGAGGGTGCCGAGCCACAAGGGGCTCCAGACCAGGCCCGCCGCCAGCCAGCGCTTGCGGGCTGCGGGGTCGGGCCGCTCGGCGACGACCTCGGTCTCGAGGGTCTTGAACCCCGGCTTGGAGAGAACCATCTTGTAGTGCTCGCCGCTGCTCAGGCTGTAGTCGTAGGCGCACGGCGTGACGCCGACCATCTGGCCGTTGACTTCCACCAGGGCCCCCTCGGGCTGGGAAAGAAGCTGGGCATGGCGGGCGCAACCGCTGGCGAACACCAGCACCACCAGCAGACACAGGACTTTCTTGGGCATGGCGCGGACCTTTCTCCCTCCGATCGTACACATGTGACTCTCGCAAGGATCGGGCCAACCTGTGGATGTTTAAGCCCCCTGAAAACCGCATGTTTCAGGGCTTCTCATGAGGAGGAAAGGGTGAAGGATTCCGTCGCCTTGACAGGTTCATGGGGAGAGGCTCATCGGCGAGGTTCAGGAAGAGTGAACGATGCCGGGGCGTCCGGACCGTCATCTCCCTGACAGCCGGTCAAAAGACCTGACACACCCGTGTGCCGTGGCACATCAGAGATCGAGACAGGCCCGCAGATAGCGCCCGGTGTGCGAAGTGCTGCAGCGCGCCACCTCCTCCGGTGTCCCGCAGGCGACCACGGTTCCGCCGCGGCTTCCCCCCTCGGGACCGAGGTCGATGATGTGGTCGGCCATCTTGATCACGTCGAGGTTGTGCTCGATGATCACCACCGAGTTTCCCCCCTCGACCAGGCGCTGCAACACCCCGAGGAGCTTCTGGATGTCGGCGAAATGGAGTCCGGTGGTCGGCTCGTCGAGAATGTAGATGGTCCGGCCGGTGGAGCGCTTGCCGAGCTCCTTGGCGAGCTTGACCCGCTGCGCCTCCCCGCCGGAGAGGGTGGTGGCGCTCTGTCCGAGCTTGATGTAGCCGAGCCCGACGTCGCGCAGGGTTTCGAGCTTGTTGCGGATGCGCGGGATGTTGCCGAGGAACTCGGCCGCCTGGTTGACGGTCATGTCGAGGACTTCGGCGATGGTCTTCCCCTTGTACTTGACCTCGAGGGTCTCGCGGTTGTAGCGCGCCCCCTTGCAGATCTCGCACTGCACGTAGACGTCCGGGAGGAAATGCATCTCGATCTTGATGATGCCGTCCCCCTGGCAGGCCTCGCAACGCCCCCCCTTGACGTTGAAGGAGAAACGCCCCGGCTTGTAACCGCGAACCTTGGCCTCGGGGAGCTGGGAAAAGAGATCACGGATGTCGGTGAAGACCCCGGTGTAGGTCGCCGGGTTGGAGCGAGGTGTGCGGCCGATCGGCGACTGGTCGATGTCGATCACCTTGTCGAGGTGTTCGAGTCCGCGGATGTCGTCAACCTTGCCGGCGCGCTCCCGGGAGCGGAACAGGCGCTGAGCGAGAGCCTTGTAGAGGGTGTCGATCACCAGGGTCGACTTCCCTGACCCGGAGACGCCGGTGACGCAGGTCATCACCCCGAGGGGGAGCTCGACATCGATATTCTGCAGGTTGTTCTCCCTCGCCCCGAGGATCGTCAGGCTGCGCTGCCCTGTACGCCGCTTCGCGGGGACCTCGATGGCAAGCTCGCCACACAGGTACTGGCCGGTCAGCGAGGCGGGGACCTGCATGATCTCGTGCGGGGTCCCGGCCGCGATCACCTCGCCACCATGGCGTCCGGCCCCCGGACCCATGTCGATCACGTGGTCGGCCTCGAGAATCGTCTCCTCGTCGTGCTCCACCACCAGCACGGTGTTCCCCAGATCGCGCAGGCGCTTGAGGGTCTCGAGCAGACGCCGGTTGTCACGCTGGTGCAGTCCGATCGAAGGCTCGTCGAGGATATAGAGGACGCCGACCAGCGACGAACCGATCTGGGTGGCGAGGCGGATGCGCTGCCCCTCGCCACCGGAGAGGGTCCCGGAGGAGCGGTCGAGGGTCAGGTAGTCGAGGCCGACGTGGGAGAGAAAGGAGAGCCGCTCGCGGATCTCCTTGAGGATGCGCCGGGCGATCTCCATCTCCTTGTCCGAAAGCTGCAGGTCGGCGAAGAACGCCTCGGCCTCGACGATCGACAGGGCACAGACCTCGCGGATGTTGCGCCCGGCGATGCGGATGAAGAGTGCCTCGGGGCGCAGGCGCGCACCCTCGCAGGTCGGGCAGGGCATGACATTCATGTACTGCTCGAGCTTCTCGCGCACCTGCTCCGAGTCGGTCTCCTTGAGGCGTCGCTCAAGGTTGGAGATCACCCCCTCGAAGGGCTTGTGGTAGAAGACCCGCTGGCCGCCGTGGTCGTAGAAGAACTTGACCTGCTCGCTACCGGATCCGCGCAGGATGATGCGCTGCAGTTTCTCGGGGAGCTGCTGGAAGGGGGTACGGATGTCGAAGTCGTAGTGATCGCTGAGCGCTTCGAGGATCTGGAAATAGTAGAAGCCGGTGCGCGTCGACCAGGGGGCAATGGCCCCCTCGCGCAGCGAGATCGCCGGGTTCGGGACGACCAGCTCGGGATCGAAGTACATGCGCGTGCCGAGGCCGGTACAGTCGGGGCAGGCCCCGTAGGGGTTGTTGAAGGAGAACATGCGCGGTGCGATCTCGGGGTAGGAGATACCGCAGTCGGGGCAGGCGTGCTGCTCCGAGAAGAGGCGGCTCTCCCCTTCCGGCTCCTCGACCCGAACCAAACCGTCGGCAAGGCGCAGCGCAGTCTCGAGGGAATCGGCCAGGCGCGAGGCAATCCCCTCCTTGACCACCAGGCGGTCGACCACCACCTCGAGGGTGTGCTTCTTGTTCTTGTCGAGCACGATCTCTTCGCTCAGTTCGCGCATCTCGCCGTCGATCCGTACCCGCACGTAGCCGTCGGCCTGCAGCTGCTTGAGCTCCTTACGGTACTCCCCCTTGCGTCCCCGCACGGTCGGGGCGAGGATCAGCAGGCGGGTCTTCTCGGGGAGCGCCAACACCTGATCGACCATCTGTTCAACGGTCTGCGAAGCGATCTCCTTGCCGCAGCCGTGGCAGTGGACCCGGCCGACCCGGGCGAAGAGCAGGCGCAGGTAGTCGTAGATCTCGGTCACGGTACCGACCGTCGAGCGGGGGTTCTTCGAGGTGGTCTTCTGCTCGATGGAGATCGCCGGCGAGAGCCCCTCGATGCTCTCGACGTCAGGCTTGTCCATCTGCTCGAGGAACTGGCGGGCGTAGGCCGAGAGCGACTCGACATAGCGCCGCTGACCCTCGGCGTAGATGGTGTCGAAGGCCAGCGAGCTCTTCCCCGAGCCGGAGACCCCGGTGATCACCACCAGCCGATCGCGGGGGATGGAGAGGTCGATATTCTTGAGGTTGTGCTCGCGGGCACCCTTGATGACGATCTGGTCGGCCATATCGTTCAGTCCTTGCTGGCAGCCATGTGCGCTGCCATCTTCACGGCCGCTGCGAGGCTGGCCGGGCTCGCCTTGCCGGTCCCGGCGAGGTCGTAGGCGGTTCCGTGGTCGACGGAGGTGCGCACGATCGGCAACCCGAGGGTGACGTTGACCCCGTCCTCGAAATGAAGGAGCTTGAGCGGGATCAGCCCCTGGTCGTGGTACATGCAGATCACCGCGTCGTAGGCACCGCGGGCGGCAAAATGGAACAGGGCGTCGGCGCTGTGCGGGCCGCTGGCCTCGATCCCCTCGGCCCGGGCGGCGGCGATCGCCGGGGCGATCAGGCGCCCCTCCTCGTCACCGAACAGCCCCCCTTCGCCGGCGTGGGGGTTGAGAGCGAGTACCGCGAGGCGCGGCCGAATGAGTCCGAAATGGCGGCGCAGGTCGGCGGCGGCGATGCGGATGGTATCGCGGATCGCCGCGCTGCTCAGCACTTCCGGAACCTCCCGGTAGGCGAGATGGGTGGTGACCAGGCAGACCCGCAAACGTTCCCCGGCCAGCATCATCACTACCCGTTCGCTGCCGCAACGCTCGGCCAGCAGCTCGGTATGGCCGGGAAAATCGCAGCCGGCAGCACGGATCGCCCCCTTGCTGATCGGCGCGGTGACCATCCCGGCGGCTGCACCGTCGAGGCACTGGCGACAGGCCCACTCGATGTAGGCGAGCATCGCCCTGCCGCAGTCTGCGTCGGGAGCCCCCCAGGCGAGCCGCTGTACCGGCAGCGCGGAGAGCACCTCGATGTCGAGCCGCCGCCCTGAGGATTCCAGCCGGCACGCGGTAGCACCGACATCGCGCGGCGTCAGCTCGACGCCGAGCACCTGCGCGGCTCGCTGCAGCACACCCGGGTCCCCGGCCACGCGCACCGGAAAGGGGAGAGCATCGAAGTCCCCCGCCAGCCACCCCTTGAGGATGATTTCGGGCCCGACCCCGGTCGGGTCGCCCATGGTGATGATCAACGGCTTGTCCACCTGCACACCTCCACGCCAAGAGACCACTATAATCCGACTCGCACCGCCACTTCAACCACAGGGTCCAGCCGCAAAATTCTATCGCGAACTTGACACCCCGGCGGTGCGGTGGTCAGCTGTAGGGTAATTCTGTCCCGCCGAGGTGCCATGCTTCGCGTATCCCTGCTCCTGCTGCTTCTGATGACGACCGCTCTGCCGGCCAGCGCTGGGTCGAGCGTCCCGACCGCCCTCGCTCCGCGGGCCGGTCTGCTTCTGGTCGCCAGCGAACGGATCAACGACCCACGCTTCGCGCAGAGCGTGATTCTGATCACCCGGCACGACGCCCACGGGACCTCGGGACTGATCCTCAACCACCCCCTCGGCAAGCTCCCCGCCGACCTTGAGCGGACCCTGCGCACCCTGCCGAACGGCATCTTCTGGGGCGGGCCGGTCGAGCCACTGCACGTCACCGGGCTGCTGCTCGGCAATCCCCTCGCCCCCGGCGAGAAGCTCCTCGATGGCCTTCACCTGCTGACCACCGAGCAGCTCGAAACCATGCTCCACCAGCAGCGCCTCCGCGCCGGAGAGTTGCGGGTCTTCATCGGCTATGCCGGCTGGGCGGCAGCCCAGCTCGCCCGCGAGATCGAGCACGGCGACTGGCACGTGCTCCCCCTGGAACCCGACCTGCTGCGCGAGCTCCCCGCCCCTGAACTGTGGCCTCGGCTGGTCCCGGACAACCCCTCCCTCTGGATCTAGTGGCCTGTCCTCCTGTGGCACGAACAAAAAAAGCCCCGCCTGACGACGGGGCTCTTGTGCGTTTAGAGAGAGGTGACTAGAGGCGGATATCGACCAGCGCCTCCTCGCGCAGCCCCTTCTTCCAGGCGTCGAACAGTTCTTCGGTTTTGCGTGCCCGTACGAGCTCCTCGATCTCCCCCCGGACCTCCTCGAAGGGACGGAACCCCCCCTCGGCACGGGCCAGCACCGTCAGCAGCGCGAACCCGCCCGGGACTTCGAGCACCTCGCTGACCCCCCCCACGGGGAGATCCCGCACCGCGTCGGCGAACAGCGGCGAGAGCTCGGCCTCGGCGAAGGCGCCGAGCTCGCTCCCGGAGACGTCGGGGTCCTCGTTGAGACGCTTCAGCCGGGCAGCGAATTCCCCCTTTTCCTGCAGCTGCTCCCTGGCCCGATCGGCCTTGGCCTTCAAAAGCTCCTCACCGGCCGAGGAGGTCTTTTCCGGGACGGCGATATTGACCACCCCGAGAGTGACCGTCGGCGCGAGCCGGTAAGTCTCCGGGTGTTCCTCGTAGTAATTGCGCAGCTCCTGGGTGGTCACGTCGGCCTTGGCCTGGACCTCCCGTCCAAGCAGCTTGTAGCGCAGGATCTCACTGCGCAGGCTCTCACGATAACTCGCCAGGGTCTGTCCCTGTCCCTGCAGCGCCTCCTCGAGCTGTTCGAGGGTCAGGCGGTTCTGCACCTGGATGTCGCTGATCGCGGCATCGATCTCCTCGTCGCTGACCGCGACACCGATCTCCTCGGCGCGCTGCTGCAGCAGGCGTTCCTCGACCATCCGCTCGAGGAGCAGGGGTGCGGCCTCCGTGCGCTGCTCGGCGGGGACGGAGGCGAGACGCTGGTCAAGCTCGTAGGCCGTGATGATCTCGTCGTTGACCACGGCGACGATTCGGTTGAGCGTTTCGGCCCGTACTGCAAAGGGGCCGACGAGGATCAGCAGCCCGGCGAGCAGCCCGGCCGTCATATGCCTGGAGTGTCCTGAAATCATGGTTGTTGAAACTCTCTCAGCAGGCTCCAGTCGACGTCGATAACCGCTTGGACGCCGAGGTTCTGCAGCCATGCCTGGTAGGCGTTCTCTTCTTTTTCGCGCCGCAGGCGCAGTTCGATTTCGTCGTAGACTTCCGAGAGGGTGAGGCGTTGCGCCTTGCGCCGCTCCTCGACCAGGAAGATGTGGTAGCCGTACTCGGTCTTGATCAGGTCGCTGAGGCGCCCCACCGGCAGCTTGAAAACCACCTCGTCGAAGGCATCGGGCATCTGCCCGCGGGAGAAGAAGCCCAGATCCCCCCCCTGCTCGCGGTCGGGGGAGAGGGAGTAGTCACGGGCCACGTCCTCGAAGGGTTTCCCCTCGCGCAGTAGACCGAGAACCCGCGCCCCTTCATCCTCGCGGTCGACCACGATCTGGCGGGCGCGCACCTGTTCGGGACGCTCGAACTCTTCGCGATTCTGGCGGAAGTAGGTCTTGATCTCGCTCTCCTCGACGGTGAGGCCGGTGTAGACCTCCTGGCGGATGACCTTCTCCATGCGCAGCCGCTCGACCAGCTCGCGGCGCCAATCCGCCTCGGAAATCTGCTGATTCTTGAGCATCTCCTGGAAGGCCTGCTCGGGATAGTCGCGGCGATACTCGGCGAGCACCGCGTCGACCTCCTCGGGAGCAACCTCGATGGCGAGCCGATCGGCTTCCGCCAGGGCCAGTTCGCGGTCGATCAGCTGGCGCAGGTAGTTGCGCCGCAGCTCCTCGCGCTCCTCGAGGCTGAGAGCCTGCTGGTCCGGCATGCTCCGCTCGAAACCGCGCTGGAATTCATCGAGCATTACGGTGCGGCCGTTGACCTGGAGCAGCACCTGGGGCTGCTTGGGGGGCTCGGACTTTTGGCAGGCAGACAGGGAAGGGACGCAGCACAGGGCCAGGAGAACCAGGCCTCCCGTGAGGAAGCGGGTCATCAAGACAACACTCCTTGGAGTGGCGGGCTCGCGTCGCGTGGGGCGACACGGCTTGTCACGCTAGCATAGTTAAAGAAAGCCATGCAATGCTTTTTTGGCCAGCGCCAGGCGCTCCTCGTCCCCCAGTCGCCCGACTTTCACGGTCAGCCGGTAGTCGGGGGAAAAGCTGAAACGGGCGGGGTCCTGCTGAAGCAGTCCGAGGATCTTTTCAGGGGGGACCGGGGTCTGGGGATGGAAGGCCAGGACCAGCCGCTGGCCGTCGTATTCGAGCCCCTCGACACGCAGCTGCTTGAGCAGGGTGCGCAGCTTCATGATCTCGAGCAGCAGGCGGGCCGGGGGGGGGATCTCGCCGTAGCGGTCGCGCAGCTCGTCCCCGAGGGCGTAGACCTCCTGCTCCTCGCCGGCCCGCGCCAGGCGCTGGTAGAGGAGCAGGCGCTGATTGGGGTCGGGGACATAATCCTCGGGGAGGAAGGCGGAGAGCCCGAGGCGCACTTCGGGGTCGATCCGCTCCTCGCGCTCCAGCCCCTGCAGTTCGGCGACGGTCTCCTCGAGCAGTTCGGTGTACATCTCGAAGCCGACCGCGGCGATCTGTCCCGACTGACGGGCCCCGAGCAGGTCGCCGGCGCCGCGCAGCTCGAGGTCATGACTGGCGATCTGGAAACCGGCGCCGAGGTCGGAGAGCTCCTGGAGCACCCGCAGACGCTCGCGGGCGTCCGCGGTCAGCACCGCCTCGCCGGGGATCAGCAGGTAGGCGTAGGCCCGCTGCTTGGAGCGCCCCACCCGCCCACGCAGCTGGTATAGCTGGCTCAGGCCGAAGCAGTCGGCGCGGTTGACGATCATGGTGTTGGCGCGCGGGATGTCGATACCGTTCTCGATGATGGTGGTGCACAGCAGCAGGTTACTCTCGCCGGCGATAAAGTCGACCATCACCTTCTCGAGCTCCTTCTCCGGCATCTGCCCGTGCCCCACGGCGATCTTCGCCTCGGGGACCAGCTGGCGCAGGTACTCGGCCATCGCCCCGATCGATTCGACCCGGTTGTGCACGAAGAACACCTGGCCACCGCGGCGCAGCTCACGCAGCACCGCGCTGCGGATCACCTCGTCGTCGAAGCGGGTGACGTAGGTCCGGATCGCCATCCGGTCGACCGGCGGGGTCTCGATGATCGAGAGGTCGCGCATCCCGACCATGCTCATGTGCAGGGTCCGGGGGATCGGCGTGGCGCTGAGGGTCAGCACGTCGACCTCGGCGCGCAGCTGCTTGAGGCGCTCCTTGTGGCTGACGCCGAAGCGCTGCTCCTCGTCGATAATCACCAGTCCGAGCTGCTTGAAGCGCACGTCGCGCTGCAGCAGGCGGTGGGTGCCGACCAGGATGTCGACCTGTCCGGCGGCGCAGCGCTCGAGGACCGCGCGCACCTCGGCGGAGGTCCGGAAGCGGGAGACCATCTCGACTTCGACCGGGAAGTCGGCGAAGCGGCTGCGGAAATTTTCCCAGTGCTGGCGGGCGAGCACGGTGGTCGGGACCAGCACCGCGACCTGGCGGCCGTCGAGCACCGCGCGCATGGCGGCGCGGATCGCCACCTCGGTCTTGCCGTAGCCGACGTCACCGCAGATCAGGCGGTCCATCGGCCGCGGCGAGGAGAGGTCGGACTGGACTTCCTCGATCGCCGCGAGCTGGTCGGGGGTCTCCTCGTACTCGAAGGTCGCCTCGAACTCGCGGTAGTCGCGCCCCGGCTCGCTGTAGCGGTGCCCTTCGCGCATTTCGCGCAGGGCCTGGATCTTGAGCAGGTCGCGGGCGAGCTCCTCGATGGCGGCGCGGGCCTTGAGCTTGACCTTCTCCCAGGCCGTCCCCCCCATGCGGTCGAGCTTGGGGTGCGCCCCGTCGCCGCCGAGGTACTTCTGGACCTTCTCGATCCGCTCCACCGGCAGGTAGAGGTTGTCGCCACCGGCGTACTCGAGGTGCAGGAAATCCCCCTCGACGGCTCCCATCGCCATGTGCATCAGCCCGCGGTAGCGGCCGATGCCGTGGTCGATGTGCACCACGTAGTCCCCTTCGCGCAGCTGCGCCAGCGACGAGAGCGCGGCACGGGCACGGGCGGTGCTGCGCGAGCGACGCGGTGCCTGCTGGCCGAAGATCTCCTCCTCGGTGATCACCGCCAGGCGCTCCTCCGGGAGCCGGAAGCCGGCGGTGATCCGTCCGAGCAGGATCCCGGCTTCCCCCGCCCGCAGCACGCCGAAACGCTCTTCGGCAAGGAAGCGGGGGGCAATGGCGTACCCTTCGAGCAGGTCGAGCAGGCGCTCGGCCTGACCCTGCTGGTGGCAAACGATCGCGGTCCGCCAGCCGTCGCGCTGCCAGTCGCCCAGCCTTTCGGCGAGCGCCGCCATGCCGCTGTGTTCGCGGTTTTTGCGCGGCTTCAGGTCGGCGTTTCCGGCCCACTCGAAGCGCCAGCGGCTCGCCGCGCTGTCGGGCTGAAAGAGCTCGAGGCGACAGAGATCGATCACCCCCTGCGTCCCGCGCAGGGTCTCGAGTCGGCTCGGGGGGATGAACAGGCTCTCGGCGGCGGCGTAGACCTCCCCCTGATCCTGCAGGTGGGCGGCTCCGGCGGCGACCTCCTCGGCATGCCCGTCGGCCGCCTGGATCAACTCCTCGGGCTCGACCCGCACCACCCGCTGCGGGGTGAAGTAGGCGCCGAAGTCATCGAGCTCCGGGTAGTTCAGGGGGAGCAGCCAGTGGCGACCCGGGGAGAAGATCCCGGTTTCGACCTCCTCCTCGAGGGCGCTGCGGCGGGTCCGCGGCAGGTCGAGTTCGTCGCAGCGCTCCTTGAGCCTGCGCAGGAAATGCGCACGGTACTCGCCGCTCAGGAGCATCTCCCGCACCGGCAGCAGCTCGAGCTCGCGGGGGCCGTCGTCCTTGGAGCGCTGGCTCGCCGGATCGAACCAGCGCAGCCGCTCGAGCTGGTCGCCGAACATCTCGACCCGCACCGGCGCGGGGGTGGTCGGAGGGAAGATGTCGAGGATGTCGCCGCGCAGCGAGAAGGTCCCGCGCTCTTCGACCAGCGGCACGGCCTGGTAGCCTCCCGCCTGCAGCTGGTGCAGCAGCGCCTCGCGGCGCCACTCGTCGCCGACGCGCAGCCGCCGGTGATGTTCCTCGAGCACCCGGCGCGGCACCAGCTTCTGCAGCAGAGCGCGCACCGGCGCCACCACGATCTCGGCCTGGCCGGCAAGCATCTTCGCCAGGGCGGTCAGCCGTTCGGCCTCCGCCTCGGGGTGGGGAGACATCGGCGCGTAGGGGGCGACTTCCCACTGGGGGAGCAGCACCACCCGCTCCGGTCGCGGGCTGAAAAAACGCAGGTTCTCGGCCCAGCGCCGGGCCTGGTCGCCATCGGCGGTCAGCACCAGCAGCGAACCGCTCCCCCCGGCCTGAAGACGCGCCAGCACGTAGGCGGCCGCGCTGTCGTTGAGGCCGAACAGCTCGCAGTGCCGCTCGCCCCCCTCGAGGGCGGCGAGCAGCTCGGCGCTGGTTGCTCCAGCGTGCAGAATGTCGGGTAGCTCTTCACTCATAACGAAAAAAGGCAGGGCGCTGCGCACCCTGCCGGTGTCGGTGTGGACGTCCCGTCAGTCGCGCGGAACGGCGAGCATGCGGTCGAGGGCGGTGCGCGCCCGCTCGCGGACGTCGGCGGGGACAGTGATCTGCGGGCTGAGGGTCTGCAGGCAGTGGAGCACATCTTCGAGGGCGGTCAGTTTCATGTTCGGGCAGATCAGCCCGCCGCTCGGGAGGATGAACTCCTTGTCGGGGTTCTCCTTGCGCAGGCGGTAGAGGATCCCCGCCTCGGTGCCGATGATGAACTTCTTCGCCTCGCTCGCGCGGCAGTACTCGTACATCCCGCTGGTCGAGCAGATATGGTCGGCCAGGGCAAGGATCTCCGGCGGGCACTCGGGGTGGGCCACGAACAGCGCCTCGGGGTGCTCACGACGGGCTCTCTCGATCTCCGCCACCTGCAGGCGATCGTGGGTCGGGCAGAACCCTTCCCAGAAGTGGAAGGTCTTGCCGGGAACCCGCTCGGCGACGTAGCGCCCGAGGTTGCGGTCGGGGGTAAAGATGATCTCCTCGGCGTCGAGCGACTCGACCACCTTGACGGCGTTGGCGCTGGTGCAGCAGATGTCGGTCTCCCCCTTGACCGCGGCGGTCGAGTTGACGTAGGTGACCACGGTGGCCGCGGGGTGCTCGGACTTCATGCGGCGCAGTCCGTCGGCGTCGATCATGTCGGCCATCGGGCAGCCGGCGTCGGCCCGCGGCAGCAGCACGGTCTTCTCCGGCGCCAGGATCGCCGCGCTCTCGGCCATGAAATGGACGCCGCAGAAGACGATCACGTCGTGCTCGGCGCGCGCTGCCTCCATCGACAGCCCGAGGGAGTCCCCGGTGATATCGGCCAGCGCCTGGATCTCGTCGCGCTGGTAGTTGTGCGCCAGGATCAGGGCGTTGCGCTCCCTGGCCAACTGGCGGATCTCTGCAATGATCTCGTTCTGGTTCATGGTGGTCTTTTCGCCCCAGTCCGGCGGGCCAGCCGTGCGCCGTTGCATCTCACTGTTTCCCGGCCTCAAAAGTGCTGCGTAGTCTAGTTTAAAACCCCTTATATGTCAAACCCTTATCCCGCCATGCCGCTTGACACCCGGGACGTTTGTGGCTATGCTCTCCGGGCTTGTCCACCCCAGTCCCCGTGAGTGTTCGATGTTTGGATTCGGATTCCCAGAGCTGCTGCTCATCTGTGCCATCGCCCTGGTGGTGATCGGCCCCAAGCGCCTCCCCGACCTGGCCCGCGCCCTCGGCCGCGGCTTCGCGGAGTTCAGGCGCGCGACCGACGAGCTCAAGTCGAGCTTCGCCGAGGAGGCGCGCACCGCCAACGCCCGTGAGCGCCTGCTCAAGGAGGACAAGCTCGTCCCTCCCGGTTCGGAGGCTCCCTCGCCCTACGACCAGGCGCCGCCCGAGGCGACCGATCTCGAGCTGACCCAGGTGAACCCACCGCGCTCCGCCCCTGCCCCGCAGGCGTCAGAGCCTTCGCAGGCCGAGGAGAAGCGTGGCGATGAGTGACGAGATGCCCTTCATGAGCCACCTCGAGGAGCTCCGCCGCTGCCTGGTGGTCTCCTTCATCGCCTGGGCGATCGCCTTCGTCGCCTGCTATGCCTTCTCCGGCGAGATCTTCCACTTCATCTCCGAGCCGGTGCGACGGGCGCTCCCCGAAGGTTCGTCGATGGTCTTCATCTCGGCGACCGAGCCGTTCTTCACCTACCTGAAGATCGCCGCCATTGCGGGTCTGCTCGCCGCCCTGCCGGTGATCCTGTGGCAGCTCTGGTCGTTCATCGCCCCCGGGCTGTACAAACACGAAAAGCGCTACGCCGTCCCCTTCGTGGTTGCCAGCTTTGCCTGCTTCGCCAGCGGCACCTACTTCGGTTTCACCTTCGTCTTCCCGACCATCTTCAACTTTCTGGTGACCTTCGGCACCACCGGCGGAGACATGGAGGCGATGCTCTCGATCGGCTCCTACCTGTCGCTGGCGTCCAAGCTGCTGCTCGCCTTCGGGCTGGTCTTCGAGCTGCCGATTATCATCTTCTTCCTCGCCCGCCTCGGGGTCGTCGACCACATCTGGCTCAAGCGCAACCGCAAGTACGCCCTGCTGCTGGCCTTCGTGGTCGGCGCCATGCTCACCCCGCCCGACGTGCTGTCCCAAACCGCCCTGGCGATCCCCTTCATCATCCTCTACGAGGTCGGGATCATCGTCGCGCGGATTTTCGGCAAGCCCCGCGCTGCACAGCCCGAGAGCGAGGAGAGCTCCGCCGAGTCCCCGTCCTGAACCCTTGCGCCGCCCGATGCGGCCGTCTATAGTAGCGCCATGAGTGCCGCCCTCGACATCCGCGATCTCGGTAAGACCTACCAGCGTGAGGAGGCGGTCCGCGGGATCTCCTTCGCCATCGAGCAGGGGGAGATCTTCGGGCTGCTCGGACCCAACGGCGCCGGCAAGAGCACCACCATCAACATGATCGCTGGGGTGACCCGCATCGATCGCGGCCAGGTGCTGGTCTTCGGCCACGACAACCGCCGCGAGTACCGTCTGACCCGGCGCCTAGTCGGGGTCATGCACCAGGAGATCGTGATCGACCACTTCCTCGACGTCGACCACACCCTGCGCCTGCACGCCGGCTACTACGGCTACCCCACCGACCACGCCTGGCGCACGCTGCTGATCGAGCGCCTCGACCTCGGTCCGCACCTGAAGAAGTCGATGAACAAGCTCTCCGGCGGCCTCAAGCGCCGCCTGATGGTCGCCAAGGCGCTGATCCACAAGCCGCGCCTGCTGATCCTCGACGAGCCGACCGCCGGGGTCGACGTCGAGCTGCGTCACACCCTGTGGGAATTCGTACGCGAAATCAACCGCCAGGGGACGACCGTACTCCTCACCACCCATTACCTCGAGGAGGCCGAGGCAATGTGCGGCCGCATCGCCATCATGAACCACGGCCAGATCGTCGCCCTCGACCGTAAGGACGCCCTGATGCAGCGCGTCGGGACCCGCTCGCTGGTGTTCCGGCTCGGCACCCCTCTCACACAGGTCCCCGAGGCCCTGGCCGCGTATTCGCCTCGCCTCGAGGAGCAGGGGCAGCTCCTCCACCTCACCCTCCCCCGTGACTGCCCCGGCGGTGAGATTCTTGCAGCCACCTGCGCGCTCGGTCTCGACATCGTCGACCTCGAAACCCACACTACCGGCCTCGAGGAGGTCTTCCTCGAGCTGACCGGACGACGTCTCAACGGCGGGAGGGGCGCATGAGCGACTCCGTTCAGCAGGCCCGCTTCTACCCGCTGCTCCCCTTCTTCACCTTGCTGCGTCGCGAGGTTCACCGCTTCCTCAAGGTCTCGGTGCAGACCCTCCTGACGCCGATCATCACCGCCTCGCTCTACCTGTTCGTCTTCGGTGCCACCCTCGGCGAGCGCCTGAGCGTCGTCGAGGGCTTCAGCTACGCCCAGTTCGTCATCCCCGGCCTGATCCTCATGGGGGTGATCAACAACTCCTTCGCCAACTCCTCGTCGTCGCTGTTCATGGCCCGTTACCTCGGCAACATTGTCGACCTGCTGGTCACCCCCCTCTCCCCCGCGCAGCTGATCTTCGCCTACACCGTCGCCTCGATGATCCGCGGCCTGCTGGTCGGGACTGCGGTGCTGCTGGTCTCGCTGTTCTTCGCCCCGCTCCCCTGGAGCCAGGCCCTGCTGGCCCTGATGATGGCCGGGCTCGCCTCGTTCATCTTTGCCCAGTTCGGCCTGATCGCCGCAATCTATTCCAACAACTTCGACGCCCTGTCGATGTTCAGCAACTTCATCATCCTGCCGCTGATCTACCTCGGCGGGGTCTTCTACCCGGTCTCGATCCTCCCCTCCCCCTGGGAGCAGCTTTCGCGTCTCAACCCGCTCTTCTACCTGATCGACGGCTTCCGTCACGCCCTCCTCGGGGTCGGCGACACCTCGCTGCTGTTCGCCTTCACGGTCGCCGCGTCCTTCGCCCTCGGGCTGTTCTGCTGGGCCTCCTGGCTGATCGGACGCGGCTACAAGCTGCGCCTCTGAAACGGATTCCGGGACAAAAAAAGGCGCACCCCGGGGGGGTGCGCCTTGGCTGTTTCACGTGTCGACCGGGCAGCTAGAAGCGCGCCTCGAAACCGAAGCGGACCTCCTCGTCGAAGTCGGCCTTGCCGTACAGCTCGTATTCGACGCGAACCTTCTGGTACTCGACATGCAGCCCGATCTTCGGGGTTACCGCGTAGCCGAGCCGGGCGGAGAACTCGGTGACCCGCTCGGTCTCCATGAAGCAGAAGATCTCCGGCGAGTAGATCAGCCGGCCGCCGAACCCGAAGCCGCCGAGCGCGGGAGGGTAGTAGCGCACCAGCGCGCCGACGCCGATCGCGCCGATCTCGGTATCCTGCACATCCGTGTCCCCGAGCTTGCCGTCGACGGCGATCCCGAGTTCGAGCCCGGCGATGTTCCCGGGCTCACCGACAAAGTCGAGGCCGAGGCTGGCGAGCCAGCGCTCGATGTCGTCCTCGTCGTTGTAGAGCAGCCGGGCATCCAGCATCGAGGTGCCGTAGGCGTCCTGGTTGATGATCCCGAGATAGCGCCCCTGGACGCTGTCGTCGTTGAAGTTCAGTTCGATGCCGTTGGCAGCGGCGAAGGCGTTGCCGCACAGCAGCAGGCAGGCGACTGCCGCAAGCAGGTGCTTGATCATGGTTCCTCCTGTGTCGTCCCGTTTCATGTGTGTATTCGTGGCGCGCACTATCGCACATTCTCAGCCCGCGTTCAAGGGGGGGAGCCGGGGCGTAAAAAAGGCCCGCATCTGCGGGCCCGGGGTGTCTCAGACGTCGACCATCTGGTTAAGTATCGAGGTCTCGACCTGTCGGCCCTCGGCGGAAGCGAGGCTCTGGATCAGCACCTGGGCGCCGTAGGCGGCGGTCTTCTTGACCAGGTTGTCGGCTCTCTCGCTGTCGCGCGCCTTGAAGGCGTCGATGATCTTGCGGTGTTCGTTGACCGAGATCTCCATCCGCCCCGGAAGCGACAGCGAGGCCATGCGCGAGCGGTTGAACTTCATCACCAGCTGGTCGATCAGCTCGGCGAGCTTGTCGTTTCCGGCGGCGCGGATGAACAGTTCGTGAAACTCGCTGTGGACGCGGAAGAAGGTCTTGACGTCACCCTGGCGGGCGAGCTGCTCGAGCTTCTCGTTGATCGCCTCGAGCTTCTCGATCTCCTTCTCCGACATCTTGAGCGCCGCCATGCGCGCCGCGAACCCCTCGAGCACGCTCTTGATCGCGTAGAATTCCTCGATGTCGCGCTCCGAGAGCTGTGCCACCACCGCCCCCTTGCGCGGGATGACGGTCAGGTAGCCCTCCGACTCGAGCTGGCGGAAGGCCTCGCGGATCGGCGTACGGCTGATCCCGAAACGCTCGGCCAGTTCCGGCTCGGCGACCTTCTCGCCGGGCTTGAGCTGGCCCCTCAGAATCGCCTCGCGGATCGACTCCAGGATTTTCTCGCGCAGCGTCTGGTGACGCTCCATGACTTTACGCATCTTTGCGCACCTCGACTTTTAATACGCACGATTGTATACAGTATACAGTATTTGTCAAGGCGTTTTTAAGTTCACTGTAGAGCTATCTAGCTTAACTCCCTTGTTTTTATCGCCTCGCCTCGGGTAGACTGTCGGCATCCCTTTTTCGGAGTCGTCATGGACCCGGTCCGCCATTTCCGCTTCTCGCTGCTCAGCCTGCTGGTGGTGTTCGCCGCCGGGACCTTCGGCTATACGCTGATCGAGGGCTGGCCGCTGTTCGACTCCCTCTACATGACGGTCATCACCCTCGCCACCGTCGGTTTCCGCGAAGTCGCCCCCCTGTCCGACGCCGGACGCGCATTCACCATCCTGCTGATCGTGTTCGGCGCCGGTATCATCGCCTACGCCATCGGCAGCATGATCCAGATCCTCGTCGAAGGACAGGTCCTCAAGGTACTCGGGAGGAAGAAATTGGAAAAGCAGATCGCCAAGCTCTCAGGTCATTACATCATCTGCGGCTACGGGCGCATCGGCGCCATGATCGCCCGCGAGTTCGCCGCCCGCCCCAAGAAGTTCGTGGTGGTGGAGAACGACTCCGAGGTCTGCGAGCGCCTCGCCGCCGAGGGACACCTGTTCGTGCGCGGCAACGCCACCGACGACGAGACCCTGCTCGCCGCCGGGATCGAGCGGGCCCAGGGGCTGATCACCGCGGTCACCTCCGACACCGAGAACGTCTACATCACCCTCACCGCCCGGGGTCTCAAGCCCGACCTCTTCATCCTCGCCCGCGCCGGCGAGGAGAGCAGCGAGGTCAAGCTGCTGCGCGCCGGGGCGAGCAAGGTGGTCTCTCCCTACACCATCGGCGCGACCCGCATGGCCCAGGCGATTCTGCGCCCCTCGGTGGTCGACTTTATCGAGATCGCCACCGGCGCCCAGAACGTGGAACTGCAGCTCGAGGAGATCCGCCTTTCCCCCAGTTCACGGCTGATCGGCAAGACCCTGCTCACCTCCGGGATCCGCAAGGAGATCGGGGTGATCATCGTCGGCATCAAGCGGAGCGGGCGGATGCTCTTCAACCCGTCACCCGATTCCGCGATGCAGGACGGCGACATCCTCATCACTCTCGGCGAGCCCGCCGCGGTGCGCCAGCTCGAGGTCCTCGCCGGGGTCGTCGATGCCCCCTGAAATCCTCCACGCCCATCTCCCCTGGGGACGGGCCAGCGAATTCCTGCCGCTGTTCGACCGCCTCGGCCTCGGCGTCGAGCTGGGCCTGACCGGCCCCGACCTCGACCTGCTGTCGTCGCACCCCCGCGAACTTCCGGCCCGCCTGCAGCCCCCCCACCCGGTCACCATCCACGCGCCGTTCAACGACCTCAACCCCGGAGCGGGCGATCCGCGCATCCTCGAGGTCACCCGCCTGCGCCTGCTGCAGACCCTCGAGGTCGCCGCACGGACCGGGGCGAAGCTGGTGGTCTGCCACCCCGGCTACGAGCACTGGCGCTACGCCGGCAACATCGCGCTGTGGCTCGAGGCGAGCCTGGCCTTCTGGCCCGCGATCCTCGCACGCGCCGAACAGCTCGGCTGCCGCATCGCCCTCGAGAACGTCTTCGACACCCACTACGAGGCGCTCCGGCACCTCCTGACCGCCCTCGACCATCCGCTGCTCGGCCACTGCTTCGACATCGGCCACTGGAACCTCTTCTGCGATGCGCCGATCTCCGAGTGGCTCGACGCCCTCGGTCCGTTCCTCGTCCACCTGCACCTGCACGACAACACCGGCAAGAGCGACGCCCACCTCCCCGTCGGCGCGGGTCACATCGACTTCGAGCTGTTCTTCTCGGAACTCAGGGCGCGCGACCTCCACCCCTCCATGACCCTCGAAGCCCATACCCCGCAGAACCTGGAGCGTTCCGTCGCCGCGTTGCGTTCCACGTGGATCTCTTTCTGACCTTCAGGAAGCCCGGGATGTATCCACAACAAAAAAGGCGCCCTCGTTGAGGACGCCTTTTCGTTTCTGTGCTGCAGCAGCGCTCGGCTTACTTCTTGGCGGCCACCTGGATACGGATCATCGCCCGCTCGAGGGCCGCTTCCATCACCTTGAACTGCTTGTCTTCGGGGCTAAGGGCCTTGAGGGCAGCTTCGGCGCGGCCGAGGGCGGCCTTGGCGCGCTCGAGGTCGATCTGGTCGGCCGGCTCGGCGGTTTCCACCAGCACCGTCACCGTGTCGTCCTCGACTTCGACGTACCCCCAGTTGACCGCCACGTGGAACGCCTCGTTCCCCTGGCGGTAGACCAGTTCACCCACCTTGAGGGTGGTCAGCAGCGGGGTGTGCCCGGGGAGGATCCCCAGTTCGCCCACCGTACCCGGCAGGGTCACGTCCTCGACATCCTCGGAGAGGACGCGCTTGTAAGGCGTCACCAGCTGCAGTTGAAGTTTTCCTTCAAGCTTCTCTGCCATTAACCGAACCTTTTAGGGAAAAGCCGCCCGGCGCATCGGCCGGGCGACGTCGCGTCACATTAAGCAGCGAGCTGCTTGGCTTTCTCCAGGGCTTCCTCGATGGTGCCGACGAGGTAGAAGGCCTGCTCGGGGATGTCGTCGTACTTGCCAGCGACGATGTCCTTGAAGCCGGCGATGGTGTCCTTGAGCTCGACGTACTTGCCGGGGGAGCCGGTGAAGATCTCGGCCACGTGGAACGGCTGGGAGAGGAAACGCTGGATCTTACGGGCGCGGGCCACGACCAGCTTGTCGTCTTCCGAGAGCTCGTCCATACCGAGGATGGCGATGATGTCCTGGAGGTCCTTGTAGCGCTGCAGGACGAACTGCACGTCACGGGCCACCTTGTAGTGCTCCTCGCCGACGACCTGCGGGTCGAGGATACGGCTGGTGGAGTCGAGCGGGTCAACCGCGGGGTAGATCCCGAGCTCGGCGATCTGACGGGAGAGAACCGTGGTCGCGTCGAGGTGGGCGAAGGCGGTCGCCGGAGCGGGGTCGGTCAGGTCGTCGGCCGGGACGTAGATCGCCTGAACCGAGGTGATCGAACCCTTGTTGGTGGTGGTGATGCGCTCCTGGAGCTCACCCATCTCGGTGGCGAGGGTCGGCTGGTAACCGACCGCCGAGGGGATACGGCCGAGCAGCGCCGAAACCTCGGAACCGGCCTGGGTGAAGCGGAAGATGTTGTCGACGAACAGCAGCACGTCCTGGCCTTCCTCGTCACGGAAGTACTCGGCGACAGTCAGAGCCGAGAGGGCCACGCGGGCACGGGCGCCGGGGGGCTCGTTCATCTGGCCGTAGATCAGCGCGGCCTTGTCGAGAACGCCCGACTCCTTCATCTCTTCCCAGAGGTCGTTCCCCTCACGGGTACGCTCACCAACCCCGGCGAAGACCGAGAAACCGCCGTGCTGCTTGGCGATGTTGTGGATCAGCTCCATGATCAGAACGGTCTTGCCGACGCCGGCGCCGCCGAACAGGCCGATCTTACCGCCACGGGCGTAGGGAGCGAGAAGATCGACGACCTTGATGCCGGTCTCGAACGCCTCGACCTTGGTCGACTGATCGGTGAAGGACGGGGTAGGGCGGTGGATCTCCCACTCGAGGTCGGAGCCAACCGGGCCCATCTCGTCGACCGGCTCGCCGACGACGTTGAGGATGCGGCCGAGGGTCTTGGGACCGACCGGCATGACGATCTGCTTACCGGTGTCGAGAACCTCCTGGCCGCGGACCAGACCGTCGGTCGAGTCCATGGCGATGGTACGCACGGTGTTCTCGCCGAGGTGCTGGGCAACTTCGACCACCAGATTCCACTCGCCTGCACCGAGGGCCGGGTTGGTGATCTTGAGGGCGTGGTAAATCTCGGGGAGCTTACCGGCCTCAAATTCCACGTCGACGACGGGACCGATAACCTGGGTAATACGACCTTTATTCATGGTGAACTGTTCCTCCTTCTAGCCGCCCTCTCGGCGCGACTAAAAATCTATTTCGTTAGTTAGCCTTTAATCGATTCGGCACCGGAGATGATTTCCATCAGCTCCTTGGTGATCGCAGCCTGACGTGCACGGTTGTACTGCAGGGTCAGCTTGCCGATCATTTCCTTGGCGTTCTTGCTGGCGCTGTCCATGGCGCTCATGCGGGCGCCGTGCTCCGAGGCGACCGATTCGAGCAGACCGCGGAAGATGCGGGTCTCGACGTATTTCGGGAGCAATTGGTCGAGGACCTCGCTGCGGCTCGGTTCGTAGATGTAATCGGCCACGTGCGCCTGCTCGTCGACCTCCTTGGGGACGACCGGGAGGAGCTGGTCGACGGTGATCACCTGGGAGATGGCGCTCTGGAAGGCGTTATACATCAGGAAGATCGCGTCGTACTTCTCGTCGATGAAGTGGCCGACGACCTCTTCGCCGATCAGCTGCGCGGTGGCGTAGTTGATGCTGCCGGTGATGTTCTCGTAGACCTTGACGATCGCATCGCCGTGGCGGCGCTTGAGCAGCTCGTTCCCCTTGCGGCCGATGATCAGCAGGTCGTACCCTTCGTAGCCCCGGGCGTTCTCCTTGACCAGGCGCTCGGCGGCTTTGCTGATGTTGCCGTTGAAACCGCCGCACAGGCCGCGGTCGGCGGTCATCAGCACCACCAGCGCGCGCCCTTTGCCGCGGTTCTGCAGCAACGGATGGGCCTCGGAATCCTCGCGCAGCGCCAGGCTCGAGATCACGTCGTGGATCTTGTCGGCGTAGGGGCGGGAAGCGACGACCGCTTCCTGCGCCCGGCGCAGCTTGGCAGCGGAGACCATTTTCATGGCCTTGGTAATCTGGCTGGTGTTCTTGACCGAGCCGATCCGCTTCTTTATGTCCTTAAGACTTGGCATCTGTCATACCCTTCGCGGTGCGGTTTAGGCGGCGAACTGACCCTTGAACTCGTCCAGTGCGGTCTTGATGCGTCCCTCGAGCTCCTCGTCGATCGCCTTCTTCTCGGTCAGGTCGGAGATGATCTGCGGGTGGTTGGCTTCGAGGAAGCTGATCATCTCGGCCTCGAAGCGCTGCACCGCGCCGACTTCGATCTCGTCGACGTAGCCGTTGTTGGCGGCGTAGATCGCCAGGACCTGCTTGGCGACCGGCAGCGGCTTGTACTGGCCCTGCTTGAGGATCTCGACCAGGCGAGCACCGCGGTTGAGCTGGCGCTGGGTGGCGGCGTCGAGGTCGGAGCCGAACTGGGCGAAGGCGGCCATCTCGCGGTACTGGGCGAGAGCCAGGCGCAGGGTACCGGCGACCTGCTTCATCGCCTTGATCTGGGCCGAACCACCGACACGGGAGACCGAGAGGCCGACGTTGATCGCCGGGCGCACGCCCGAGTAGAAGAGGTCGGTCTCGAGGAAGATCTGACCGTCAGTGATCGAGATGACGTTGGTCGGGATGTAGGCGGAGACGTCACCGGCCTGGGTTTCGATGATCGGCAGCGCGGTCAGCGAGCCGGCGCCCATGGCATCATTGAGCTTGGCGGCGCGCTCGAGCAGGCGGCTGTGGAGGTAGAAGACGTCGCCGGGGTAGGCCTCACGTCCCGGCGGACGGCGCAGCAGCAGCGAGAGCTGGCGATAGGCGACGGCCTGCTTGGAGAGGTCATCGTAGATGATGACCGCGTGCTTGCCGGTGTCGCGGAAGAACTCACCCATGGTGACGCCGGTGTAGGGGGCGATGAACTGCATCGGGGCGGGGTCGGAAGCCGAAGCCGAGACGACGATGGTGTAGTCCATGGCGCCGTGCTGCTTGAGCTTGTCGACCACCTGGGCCACCGTCGAACGCTTCTGGCCGATGGCGACGTAGATGCAGACCATGTTCTGGCCCTTCTGGTTGATGATCGCGTCGATCGCCACCGCGGTCTTGCCGGTCTGGCGGTCACCGATGATCAGCTCGCGCTGGCCACGGCCGATCGGCACCATCGCGTCGATCGCCTTGAGACCGGTCTGCATCGGCTCGTGCACCGACTTACGGGCGACGATGCCGGGTGCCTTGATCTCGACCTGGCGGAAGTCCTTGGAGTCGATCTCGCCCTGGCCGTCGATCGGGAGGCCGATACCGTTGACCACGCGGCCCAGCAGCGCTTCGCCGACCGGGACCTGCACGATCTTCTCGGTACGCTTGACGGTGTCGCCTTCCTTGATGTGCTCGGCGTCACCGAGGATCGCGGCACCGACGTTGTCCTCTTCGAGGTTCAGAACCATCCCCATGGTGTTGCCCGGGAACTCGAGGAGCTCGCCGGCCATGGCCTTGTCGAGTCCGTGGATGCGGGCGATACCGTCACCAACGGAAATAATCGTACCGGTCTCGCTGACTTCGACCTCGCGGCCGAAACCCTCGATCTGCTTACGAATAATTGCACTGATTTCTTCTGCTCTGATTTCCATAAGACTTTATCACCCCTTCGTTAAGGTATCTTCGATTCGTTTCAACTGGGAACGCAGGCTGCCGTCGAACAGGCGGCCCGCAATTTCGGCCTGCAAACCGCCGATCAGCGCCGGGTCAACCGCGATCTTGAGTTCCACGCGCTTGCCGGTCTGCTTCTCGAGGGCACTGCTGATCGCCTTCTCCTGCTTGGCCGGGAGCTCCTGGGCGGTGGCGATCTTGGCGCGCACCACTCCGGTGCGCTCGTCCGCCAGCAGGCGGTAGTCCTCGGCGATCACGCCGAGCTGGTCGATGCGCCCCTTCTCGAGCAGCAGACCGAGAAACTTGTTCATTCCGTCGGAGAGTTTGAGCGCCTTGCCGAGGTCGGTCAGGATCGCCTGCTTCTTCTCCAGCGGATAGGTGGGGCTCTCAAGGATCAGGCGCAGCATCGCCTCCTGGGCAAACGCGCCGGCCACCCCTTCGAGCTCCTTGCTGTAGGTATCGACCGCCTTCTGCTCGACGGCCAGGTCGACCAGGGCGCGAGCGTATCTGCGGGAAATCGCACTCGTTCTCACTGTAGCTCCCCTACCTTCTCGATATATTCGTCAACCAGTCGCTTCTGGTCATCGGCGGTGAATTTCTTCTCGACCATCTCCTTGGCGAGCGAGACGGCGAGACGGGCGGCCTCCTGGCGCAGCTCGGCGCGGGCCTTCTCGACCGCGAGGCTGGCATTCTTGTCGGCGTCCTGCTCGATCTTGACGGCCATCTCCTTGGCGCTGGCGATGATCTGATCGCGCTCGAGCTCGCCCTCGCGGCGGATCGCGGCGTAGATCTCTTCGATCTCCTCGTTGGCCTTGGCGAGCTTGGTCTCGTACTCGGCGAACTTGGCCTCGGCCTCGGCCTGGGCCTTGCGGGCCTCCTCGAGCGACTTCTCGATCGCCGCGCGGCGTCCGGCCATGCCGTTCTTGAGCGGCTTGGTCACGAAGTAGGCGAGCAGCCCGAACATGATGGCGAAGTTGAAGATGCGGTAGAGGAAGTCCTTGAGCAGCCCACCACCGTGACCGTCACCCCCTCCGGAGGCAAGGGCCAGCGAGGCGCAGGCCAGGACAGCGGCTACCAGAACCGAACAGACAAGCGTACGCTGCACGCGGGTCATCACAGATTTCTCCCCAGAACTTTCGCGGCAACCTGGGCCGCCATGACTTCGGTTTCCTGCTTGAGGGCGTCGCGGGCCGATGTGGCCTCGCCGGCGATCTGGGCGTTGATCCCCTGGATCCGCTCCAGCGCCTTCTCGCGCGCCGCTCCGAGCAGCTTGGCCTCCTCGGCCTGGGCTTCGCCACGCAGCGTCGCACGCTCCTGGGCCCCTTTGCTGCGGGCCTCCAGGAGGCGCTCCTGGTAGCGCGCCATCTTCTCCTCGATCTGCCCTTCGAGCTCACGGGCACGACCGTGTCCCCCCTCGATCGTCGCGCGGCGCTCGTTAAGGAGCTTGCGCAGCGGCCGGTAGAGGATCAGGTTGAGCAGGAAGATCAACAGAAAGAAGTTGATAAACTGGATGATAATGGTGAAATCAATACTGATCACGGGCACACCTCACGAGACCGGAACGCGCCGGCCATCGGTATACTGTATACATTTTCTCAAGGCCAAAAAAAAAGCTTCAGGGAGCAAAGCAGGGCATTGCTACCACAGGCCCGGAGCCTTGTCAAGCCTGAACCGCCTGCGTGTGGCGGGGAGCTCGATGGAATAGAATTTTTTAATTTATTTTTCGACCGTGACGGCCGGCTTGCTGCCACCCGGCATGACCAGCTGGCCGTTGAAGATGACCCCCTCCTCGATCACCAGCTTGGGGGTCTCGATGTTCCCCTCGACCTGGGCCGGAGAACGGAGCTCGACGCGCCCGGCTGCCTTGACATTCCCCTTGAAACGCCCGCTGAGGATAAAGGTACCGACGTTGATCTCCCCCTCGATGTTGGCCGTGTCGCCCACGATCAGCACATCCTTGGAGGTGACCTCGCCGCGGAACGTGCCGTCCATGCGTACGACCTCGTCGAAGATCAGCTTCCCCTCGAACTGGCTCCCCGGGCCGAGGAAGGCCTTGATGTCGGTTTTTTCGATCGGCTTGTCTTTTTTCATGGTCATAGTGGTGTTCTCCATCCTTGTCGCGCGGGGATCCCCGCCGTATCCATTGAATAGTCGTCGCTATGAGATCTTGAGCAGTTCGAGCAGACGGTCGAGGTCGTCAGGCGTGTAGAAGAGGATCTCGAGCTTCCCCCCCTTCCCCTTGCGCTGAATCTTGACCTGGGTACCGAGCGCCTGCTGCAGGCGCTCGCCGAGATGCTTGAGTTCGGGGTCCTCGCTGGGGGCCGGTGCCGGCTTGACCGGTTTGCCCGCAACGCCGAAGCTCTTGATCTTCTTGACCAGCGCCTCGGTGTCGCGAACCGACAGCCCCTTCTTGAGCACCTGTTCGCGGGCTTCGAGCAGGTCCTCCTCGCTCTCCAGCGAGAGCAGGGCGCGGGCGTGCCCCATGCTTAGGGTTCCGACCGTCACGTCGGCCTGGATCTTCGTCGGCAGGCGCAGCAGGCGCAGCGCGTTGGCGACCGTCGATCGCTCCTTGCCGACCCGCTTGGCAACCTCCTCCTGGGTGAGAGCGAAGCTCTCCATCAGGTGGCGGTAGGCGTCGGCCTCCTCGATCGGGTTGAGGTCCTCGCGCTGGATGTTCTCGATCAGCGCCATCTCCAGGGCCCAGTCCTCGGAGACGTCTTGGATGACCACCGGGACCTCGCGCAGCCCGGCTTTCTGTGAGGCTCGCCAGCGCCGCTCACCGGCGATGATCTGGTAGTGATCGTCCTGGCGGCGCACCACCAGGGGCTGAATCACCCCCTTCTCGCGGATCGACGCGGCCAGCTCGTCGAGACTGGCGCTGTCAAAGGTCTTGCGTGGCTGCTGGGCGTGCGGCTTGAGCTCCTCGATGGGGCAGAGGAAGTACTTGCGCCCCCCTTCCTGGGTGGCGGTGTTGAGCAGGGCGCCGATGCCCTTGCCGAGTGCCGGTCGTTTTGCCATGGATCAGGCCCCTACTTCGATAACTTCGCGTGCCAGCTGCAGGTAGGCCTCCGAACCCCGCGACGAGGCATCGTAGAGCAGGGCCGGCAGGCCGTGGCTGGGCGCTTCGGAAAGGCGCACGTTGCGCGGTATCATGGTTTCGAACACCCGGTCGTTGAAGTGCTTGCGCACCTCCTCGGTCACCTGGTGCGAAAGGTTGTTGCGGATGTCGAACATGGTCAGGATGATCCCCTGGATGCTCAGCTTCGGGTTGAGGTCCCGCTGGATCAACCGGATGGTGTTCATCAGCTGACTGAGCCCCTCGAGGGCGAAGAACTCGCACTGCAGGGGGACCAGCACGCTGTCGGCCGCGGTCAGCGAGTTGACCGTCAGCAGACCGAGAGACGGCGGGCAGT
>QKBP01000085.1 GCA_003246035.1 Desulfuromonadaceae bacterium
CAGATCATCGATCAGCACGCCGATATACGCCTGGTCGCGGGTCAGCACCAGCGGATCGTCGCCGCGCAACTTCAGGGCGGCGTTGATCCCGGCCATCAACCCCTGGGCCGCCGCCTCCTCGTATCCCGAGGTCCCATTGATCTGACCGGCATGGTAGAGCCCCTCGATCAGCTTGGTTTCGAGGCTGGCGTAGAGTTGCACCGGGTCGACGAAGTCGTACTCGATGGCGTACCCCGGACGCATGATCTCGACCCGCTCCAACCCCGGAATGGTTCGCAGGAAGGCGAGCTGAACATCCGGTGGCAGCGAGGTCGAGACCCCGTTCGGGTAGACCTCACCCGAATCGAGCCCCTCCGGCTCGAGGAAGATCTGGTGCTGGCTCTTTTCCGGGAAGCGCACTACCTTGTCCTCGATCGACGGGCAGTAGCGCGGCCCGACCCCCTCGATGACCCCCGAGTAGAGCGGCGAACGGTCGAGCCCCCCCCGAATCAGTTCGTGGGTCCGCTCGTTGGTGTAGGTAATATGGCAGGGGACCTGCGGCTGGGTAATCGCCTCGGTTTCGAAGGAGAACGGCTGCGGGGGGTCGTCCCCGGGTTGGGCCTCGAGACGTGAGAAGTCGATACTGTTCGCGGCAAGGCGCGCCGGCGTGCCGGTCTTGAGCCGCCCGACCCGGAAGCCGAGTTCACGCAACTGGTCCGACAACCCCAACGACGGCGGCTCCCCTGCCCTTCCGCCGGGATAGTTCTGAAGCCCGACATGGATCAGTCCGCGCATGAACGTGCCGGTGGTCAGGACTACACTTCGCCCCGGGAAGAACAGGCCCTCACGGGTCTCGACCCCCGCGACCAGCCCCCCCGCGACCCGCAGGGCGGTAACCACCCCCTGCTTCAGATCGAGACCGGCGGTGTTCTCGATCACCTGCTTCATGCGTCCACGGTACGCCATGCGGTCGGCCTGGGCCCGTGACGCACGCACCGCCGGCCCCTTCTTGGTGTTGAGGGTTCGGAACTGAATCCCGGTGGCATCGATGTTGCGTGCCATCTCCCCGCCGAGCGCGTCGATCTCTCTCACCAGGTGTCCCTTGGCCAGGCCGCCGATCGCCGGGTTGCACGACATCATCGCCACCGCATCGAGCTGGATGGTCAGCAACAGGGTGCGACACCCCATGCGCGCGGCAGCCAGAGCCGCTTCGCAGCCAGCATGCCCCGCTCCCACAACGATGACGTCGTATTCCGTACCGTATCCGGTTGTCACCCTCTCCCCCTTGGTAAATGTTCCACGTGGAACATTTTATTTGCCGATACAGAAGCGTGAAAAGATGTTGTCGAGAATCTCATCCGGTGTGGTCTCGCCGGTGATCCTACCGAGGGCATCGAGAGATTCGCGCAACTCCAGAGCGAGGAGTTCGGGAGAGAGTTGGTCGTGCCCGTCGAGGAAGCGCTGTAGCGCCTCGCCGCAGCGGACCAGGGCCTCGAAGTGTCGGCGGTCGCAAAGCACGACCCCCTCCTCGCCCGGAGAGGCGTCGTCCTGACAGGAGGCGGAGATGGCACGGCGCAGTTCCTCCATGCCGTCTCCGGAGTGGGTGGAAACCGTGACCCGCGTAAGACCATCAAACTCGACGGGGGTTGCCAGGGTGCCGAGGTCGGACTTGTTGACCACCACCACCAGCGGTTTCCCCTGACAGAGCTGGAGAGCCTCGAGGTCCTCGGGTTCAAGGGGGCGACTGCCGTCGATTACCAGTAGGACGAGGTCGGAAACCGCGACCTTCTGTTGAGCACGCCGCACCCCCTCCTGCTCGACCAGGTCGCCTGAGCTGCGGATCCCGGCCGTATCGATCAGGCGGAGCGAAATACCTTCGACTGTAACCTGCTCTTCGATCAGGTCGCGGGTCGTGCCGGGGATCTCGGTCACGATAGCGCGCGACTCACCAACCAGGGCGTTGAGCAGAGAACTCTTGCCGACGTTGGGACGCCCGAGGATCAGGACAGAGAGGCCTTCACGGAGGATTCTCCCCTGGTCAAAGCTGGCGGATAACTCGTGGATGCGCGCCAGGACCGATGCGACCGTACCAAATAGCTGGCGGGCGTCGTTCTCGGGGAGGTCGTCCTCGGGGAAGTCGATGTAGGCTTCAATCAACGAGAGGGAGCGAACAAGGGGCTCGCGCAGTGCATGAATCGCCTTGGAGAGTTGACCCTCGAGTTGGGCCAGGGCAGCGCGGCCGGCACTGTCGCTGCGCGACCGGATCAGGTCGATGACCGCCTCGGACTGGGCGAGATCGAGGCGCCCGTTGAGAAAGGCCCTGAGGGTGAATTCGCCCGGCTCGGCGAGACGGACTTGATGACCGATAAAAGTATCGAGGATCGCACGGACGATGCGGGGGCCGCCGTGACAGTGGATCTCGACGACGTCCTCGGCGGTGTAGGAGCGAGGTGCGCGCATCACGACCGCAAAAACCTCGTCCACGGGGGTACCGTCCGCAGCGTGAAAATGACCGAGGGTCAGGCGATACCCCTCGAGCGGGAGAGTCGCCTGATAGGGTCGAAAAACGGCGGCGAGTTTTTCCTCGGCCAAGGCGCCGGAAAGCCGGATGATGGCAACCCCCCCTTCACCGGGAGGCGTCACGGGAGCGACGATGGTGTCCTTGTGCATACGCTCCTACCCCTTGGGGGCGATCACGATCTGCTTCTCGTAGCCGTTCCCGACAGAAGTCGACGAGACTCCGGACTGATCGCGCAGAAACTGATGGAGCAGCTTGCGCTCGTGCTGGGGGAGAGGGTCGACATGCGCGGCTCGCCCGGAAGAGATGACCCGGGCCGAAAGCTTGCGGGCCAGGCCCCTGAGGAAATGATGGCGCCGACGGCGGTAACCGTCGGCGTCGAGTAGCAACGGCGCGGTCGCGGACGAAAGACGATCCGTCAGGGTCGTCACCAGCAACTGCAGGGCTTCGAGGGTCTGGCCCTGGCGGCCGATGATCTGGGAGACCTGGTCTCCGCGAATCAGCAACTCGATCAGCTCACTGCTTTGGGAAACCGTCACCGTGGCCTGCCAGCCAGCCCGCTCGAGAAGTAACTCCAGGAGTCGACGGGCGATGTAGCCACGATCGACCAGCCGCACCTCGACCAGAGCGTGCTGACGGGCGAAGCCAAGCCAGCCACGACGTCCAGGGTGAATGACAGTAACCTGCACCTCGGCGCGACTACAACCGAACTGCTGCAGGGCGCTGTCGACGGCCTGCTCGAGGTCCGGGGCGCTGGTGCGGGTCAGTACGAGTCCTTCGAGAAACGTCACGCCGCTGCGGCCCCCTGGCGATTAATCAGGTACTGCTGACCGATGGTCAGGATATTGTTGACCAGCCAGTAGATGACCAGGCCGGAAGGAAAATTCAGAAACATGAAGGTGAAGATGATCGGCATCATCATCATGATACGCTGCTGATTCGGGTCCATCTGGCTCGGCATCATGCGCTGCTGGATGAACATGCTCGCTCCCATGATCAGAGGGGTGATGTAGTAAGGATCCTTGATCGACAAGTCAGTAATCCAGAACATGAAGGGAGCGTGGCGCAACTCAATGGAGCGGAGCAGCACGTTGTACAGGGCGATGAAAACAGGGATCTGCACAATCATCGGCAGGCAGCCGCCGAGGGGGTTGACCCGATGGTTCTTGTACAGTTCCATCAGCTCGCGGTTGAGGCGCTCGCGGTCGTTCTTGTACTTCTCGCGCAGCTGCGTCATTTTCGGCTGCAGCTTCTGCATCTGCTTCATCGAACTGTAGCTCTTCTGGGTAAGCGGCCAAAAGAGGATCTTGATCAGCACGGTTAAAAGAATAATCGCGACCCCGTAGTTGCCGAGAAAGCTGTAGAAGAACTTCAGGGCCAGCAGGAGAGGATGAGAAATGACCGCAAACCAGCCAAAGTCCACCAGCTCGTCGAGACGATGACCTGAAACCTCGAGCAGATCAACCCGCTTGGGGCCGGCGAACACCGTATAAGCGAACTCGATCGACTCACCCGGTTGCAGGGTAAAGGGCGGAGTGAGGGCCTGATTCTCGACAAAGGCATCGCGCTGCACGAGACGGATCCGCTCGAAGGAGGAGACCTCGGGAATCAGCACCGAGGCGAAGTACTTCTCCTCGAAGGCCGTCCAGACGGCGTCCTTGCCGAAGGACTTACCATCAACACCGAGCTTGTCGACCTTCTCCTGCTGAAGACTCTCATCGGCGAAGACGCTCGGTCCGATGAATTCGTACATGCTCCCCTTACGCTCATCACTCCAGCCGTTGACCAGGGCCATGACCGCACGACCGGAGACCGGCTGACTACCACGATTGGTCAGGCGCAGCGTAGTGGCGAAATCGTAATGACCCGCCAAGAATTCATAATCGCGCACGACTTCAAGGCCGTCGGCAAGCTGGGTCGCGAGGGTCACGGTACCCGCAGCGTCGCCCTCCAGAACCATGTCCTGCAGCGGCGATTGAAAGGTGTAGGGGGCAGTCGGTGCAAGCGCAAGGCCCTCGCTCCCCGAGACACGCAGGGTCCCGACCCCGTTCATCCCCGGATCGACCAGGCTCACACGCGCTGAGGTATCGTCGGAGGTGATGCCGAACCGGTTCAGGACCAGGCTGCGAACATCACCGCCCTGGTTACTGATCGTCAGCTGCAGAACCCCCGTATCAACGGAGACCGACTGCTCCGGAACACTGGTAGCAATTACTGCGGGTGTCGAAGGGGCAACGACCGGCTCGGCTGATGCGACGGGTGCCGGCTGAGAACTTGCGGGTTGCGAACTCTCAACTTCGGGGGCGACGGACGGCTGAGGAGGTGTCGGAGGCAAAAACAGCGTATATCCGAACCAGATCATGGTGATCAGAACGATGGCGATCAGCGTATTCTTGTTTTCCATATCAGATGAGCTTTCTGTTGAAGATAAGATTAGGGTACCGGATCGTAGCCGCCAGGGTGCCAGGGATGACAGCGAAGCAACCGTCGCAGGCTGAGATAAGAAGCTCGGATCACGCCGTACCGCCGGAATGCGTCCTGAGCATAATGGGAGCAGGATGGATAAAAACGACAAGCCGGCGGAGTCAAGGGAGAAATGACCCGCTGGTAAAAGACAATGAATAAGAGGATGAGCCTTTTCAGGATGACCATCTACAGCAGGCCTTCATCATGAAAAAGCCCGCCTAACTCGCAGCTGACAGCAGCATAGTCGAGGCGGGCAGCTCCCTGTTTGGCTATCACCGAAACGTCGAAACCGGGTGTTACTCCAGCATGGTGAAGACGACAGAATTCTCTCACCAGACGCTTGATGCGATTTCGAGCTACGGCATTGCCGGTCTTGCGGCTGGCCGTGATCCCGAAGCGTGTGAGATCGCCGCCATGATTGCGGATCACAACCAGAAAATGCGGCGTATGCTTCTTGCGTCCCTGGCGCCATGCTGATTGAAACTCATGGCGCTTCAGCAAGCGCAGCGACTTGGGAAATGCACCGGACATGATCGGTTCAGGGCTTCCCCGATAAACCGCCTGCGTCTCAGGCGCAGACTAAGTAACGGTAAGCGGTTACTTGGACGGAATGGTAACGACCAGGCGCTTACGCCCCTTGGCGCGACGACGACGGATAACTTCCTGACCATTCTTGGTGCGCATCCGCTTACGGAAACCGTGAGTTCTCTTACGCTTAATTTTGCTCGGCTGATATGTACGTTTCATCGCTAAATCTCGCTCCTTGCTAGCGGAAAAATCTCAGAAGGGGTAGCTTAAATCACACTTCGGGATACGTGTCAAGCAAATAACTGGAATGGGGTATGAGATGTGAAGGTGTGGATAAACAAAAAGGACTTGCAAAGGTGACGCGCCTCTGCTAGTTTAATGCATCCAAATCTCACACAAAAACACTTCATAACTATTTGATTTAAAAGCATTTTTGCAATTATCCACAATATTGCCAACAATTGTGGATAATTTTTTCATTGCGGAGAAGCCAGAGGGAACGGGTCTGAACCGCTGATTTCCGCATTCCCGGCCTGATTCACTATGAACAAACTCTGGAAAGATACACTCCAACACCTGGAAGGGCAATTGAGCGCCCAGCATTTTTCCACGTGGATCAAGCCTATCCGTCTTCAGGGCATCGCCAAGGATGTCGTCCGTCTCGAAGTTCCAAACCGCTTTGTCCTCGATTGGGTACGCAGCAACTACGCGCAGCTGATTCAGAGCACCCTCTCCTCACTCGGAGCCGTCGACTACAAAATCGACTGGAGCATATCCCGCACCAACTCCGCGGAGACTCACGAAGAGAGCAACAGCGAAGCTCCACGTGACTCGGAAAGACAAGCTCCGAGAACCCTTACAACCTCGGCTCCACAGAGCCACACCAATCTCAACCCCAAATACACCTTCGACGCATTTGTTTCAGGCTCCTCGAACCAGTTCGCTCACGCGGCGGCCATGGCCGTAGCAGCCAATCCAGCGACAACCTACAATCCTCTGTTCATCTACGGTGGGGTCGGCCTCGGAAAAACACATCTGGTCAATGCAATCGGCAACGCCATGCTGGCACGCAATCCCCAGTTGCGAGTCTGTTACTATGCCTCAGAAAAATTCATGAACGAGCTGATCAATTCGATCCGCTATGCCAAAATGGATGATTTCCGCAACAAGTTCCGATCCATGGATGTCCTGCTGATCGACGATGTCCAATTCATTGCCGGCAAGGAACGGACTCAGGAAGAGTTTTTCCATACCTTCAACGCCCTCTACGAATCGCACAAACAGATCGTCGTCACCTCCGACAAGTTTCCGAAAGAGATACCGGAACTCGAAGAGCGACTTCGCTCGCGCTTCGAATGGGGTCTGATCGCCGATATTCAACCCCCGGATGTCGAGACCAAGCAGGCTATTCTAAGGCTGAAAGCTGAACAGAACAGGATCGAACTCCCCGAGGACGTCGCACGCTTTCTGGCCAGCTCGGTTACCAACAATGTCCGCGAACTGGAGGGTTACCTGGTCCGAATCGGGGCCTACGCAAGCCTGACCTCGACCCCGATTTCCCTCGAGATGGCCAAAGATATACTTAAGGACATTCTGGTTGATAAAAGCCGTGAAATCACCGTGGAGGAGATCCAGAAAACCGTCGCCAGCCACTTCAATATCAAGGTTTCGGATATCCGGTCACCAAAACGCCTGAAAGCCCTTATTTTACCTCGACAGATCGCCATGTACCTGTCCCGCCAGCTCACCGAGTGTTCCTACCCGGAAATCGGCGAGCGATTTGGAGGCAAGGACCATTCGACCATCATTCACGCGATCCGCAAGATCGAAAAGAACCTGCAGGATGATCTGAACTTGCGTGTGACTATCGACAACTTGAAGACATCGCTCAATAACTGAGATTGGGATAACCCGTGGGTGAAGATGTGGGCAGATAAACGCAAACCGTGGATAAGAACGACAGTGTCCGTTTATCCACGTCAGGGTACGCAGACCATCCCAATCTTCTCCACAACGAAACGAATCGTAACACGCTAAAAACAAAGTGTTTTTTTAAAGGTTTCACAGATCCACAGCGACTATCCATTACTACTGTTTTTAAATTTTTAAAAACATAATAGATAAAGACTGAGTGAATAACTGAGGAGGGGAGCATGCATTTCACCATCGAAAGAGAAATTTTCGTTAAGGCACTCGCCCGTGTTCAGGGAATTGTCGAAAAACGCTCGACGATTCCGATTCTCTCGAACGTATTGATCCAGGCTGAAAATGACAGCATCCGACTGATCGCTACCGACCTTGAAGTCGGCATGAAGACTTCCTACCCTGCAACGGTCAAGAAATCGGGAAAAATAACGGTTTCTGCCAAAAAACTCTATGAAATCATACGTGAGTTTCCGGAAGGGGAGGTGTCCTTCATCGCCAAGGAAAATTGCTGGATCGAATTGCGCTGCGGCAAGGCCCTGTTCAATATCGTCGGACTTTCTCCGGAAGAGTTTCCCTATTTTCCCGATACCGACGAACAGACCTTCGTGAAAATTCCCTCGGAACTGCTCAAGGAGATGATCGAGAAAACCTCCTACGCAATTTCGACCGATGAGACAAAATACAATCTCAACGGCATCTACTTTCGGGAGATGGAGGAGAACGGGACTCCTAACCTGCGACTGGTCGCTACGGACGGACATCGTCTGGCGCTCTATCAGGCTGATGTCGATGTCAGCGCTATTCCGCAGCTTCAGAAAGGAGTCATCCTCCCACGCAAAGGGGTACAGGAGCTGCGCAAGATCACCGAAGAGGGTCAAGGCGATGTGGAACTCGGCTTCTTCGACAACAACGCGGTGGTCCGGAGAGAACTGACGACCGTGGTAATGCGCCTGGTCGACGGCGAATTTCCGGATTACGAACGGGTTATTCCCAAGACCCGGGACCAGGAAGCCTTTATCGATAGGGACACCATGTTGCACGTCCTGAGACGCGTATCGATTCTGGCGAGTGAACGCTCCCGGGGCGTCAAGTTGCGAGTTGCCACGAACATGCTGGAATTGAGCAGCTC
>QKBP01000017.1 GCA_003246035.1 Desulfuromonadaceae bacterium
GGGCCATAAGAATGCCCTTGCCTACTTTCACGGCGAGATTCTCACCCTCTTCCTTCTCGGTGCTTGTAGTTTCTTCGGCGGCGACCGTGGTCGAACCGGCCGCGGCGGCGCTGGGCGATGCGACCTCGACGGATCCCTCGACCGACGCAGCTGCGAGCGTCTCGGCGGCAGCGCCGCTGGTCATGGCAGCCTCGGCCCCGGCCCCCTCGGCGGCAACCGTGGTCGAACCGGCCGCAGCGGCACTGGACGATGCGACTTCGGAGGATCCTTCGGCCGACGCAGCTGCGAGCGTCTCGGCGGCAGCGCCGCTGGTCATGGCAGCCTCGGCCCCGGCCCCCTCGGCGGTGACAGCCGTGGTGTCGGATGCAGCTGTCGTCGCTGCGTCCGTACCGACTTCGGCTGTCGTTTCAGTCGCCTTGTTGACCAGGTAGGCCGCTCCGACAAAAGGAGCCGCGACGATGGCAACGGGGGCCAGCAGAACACCTTTGCCGATCGTCACTGCAAGATTTTCGCCCTTTTCCTCCTCGGTGCCGGCTAGATTCTGAGGAGTGTCTTCCTGGCGGGATAGCTGGCCCTGAGAAGAACTCCACATCTCTGGCGGACCGAACTGAAATACTTCCGACTTTTCGCCGATATGGAGACGGAACTCGGGAACTTTCCCGGCATCGAGTTGCACCTTGAGTCTGGTCGGAGTGAAGGGTTTCAACTCCTTGAAGGAGAGCGTGTAGTCAACGGAACCCTCTATCCAGACCGGGAGAGCCCTCGATGCGTCGTGATAGAACTCTCCGATTAGGTAATCACCCTGCGACTCAAGGGTCGTGAAGTAGGTCTTGTAATCAGGTTCTTCGTTGACCTTCTGTCCAATTATCTGCTCGCCGTCATAGACAAAAGCACTCATCGCGTAACTGCGTCCGCCCGAGATGCGCTCGTCAGGCGTGTCGGGCGCTGAAACGGCCAGCGGGGTAATCGGCACGGGAGTGGCCTGAGATAGGGCTGCAGCTCCCGTTGACGCCATAACGGCCGTAAAGGGGACAGCGTCACTTTCGTCAGGCATCGTCACATGTGAGAGGTCGACCTCGTCGTGGGTGAGTTCGACACCTTCGGGCACCTTGTAATCGCTGGAAGGCGTGATGACGATCTCTTCTTCTCCGGCCTTGACGGGGACCTCAAATTCACTGACCGGGTCGACCGTCTCCGAACCGAGGAACGCGAGAGGTGCCAGCGGTGCGAGGGTGTTGAGCTGAAGCATCTTGACCGGTTCGACTGCGGGCTCAGCCGCAACTTCCTCCTCGGGAACGGCCGGGAGCGAAGTAACCGGCTTGATATATGTTCCGGTTCCCTGGCAGGTGTAGAACCCGAAGATGGTTCGCCAGTCCGGACTGAAGTCCGAAAGCCCCTGGGAATATGCAGCACTGAGCGCCAAATGGGGCGAGAAGTGGTACTGGAGACCGAAGGTGGCTTCGGCTGGCGACTCGAGGGTCTTCAGAAGCGGGTCGTCACCGTCGTACTCGGAGGTTTCGTACTCTGCCATGAAGCGCAGTCGCGGAGTCGGAATAAACTCGAGGCCACCTCCATACACCAGGTGGTCCGCGTCGGTCATGTCGTCCGTGAACAGGTAGCCACCGTTGGCGTGAAGTCCAACCTTGCCGTACTTCAGGGTCAGGATGCCACGGGAGAGATAATCAGTCAGGCCATCCACGGTTGGATCGTCGGAGATATTGCGACGTGCCTGACCGTCAATGGCAAAACGGAAAGGTCCGGAACGGCTCCCCAGAACCCGCATCTTGAGACCCAGGTTGGCGAAGCCGCGGTCCGAATAGCCGTTGACGGGGTATGCGGTGATATTTTCACCTTCGTCACCGTTGAAGGTCAGGTTCGGGTAGGACCCGTACGCCTCGATGAAGGAACCAAGCCCCAGGGTTATGGAGATCGGCATCAGGAATGTACTCTGCTCGACAGTCCCCTGCTTGATGGTCGCGTAGTTACCCCAGAGGCCGACGCAGATACTACCCGACTGATGGGTGTCGGCACTCGGCTGAGAAATCATACCCGAATCACCAAACTGAGTTGGCGTAGCCCAAACAGCCGGGGCGGGAACAGTCAGCAGCAACACCAGAAAAAGAGCCCATACTCTTCTCATTTGAAAACCTGTTCCTCCATCCTTATTCAGGCATGTTCGCAGACTTGGTCATGCTGCGGAGATAGTCCTGAGAGTATTCAACATAACGAGCGGCCGAATCAAACAATCCCGCTCTTTCCTCGGGGGTCAGGGGTCGCTTGACCCTCGCCGGCGCCCCGACAACCAGGCTCCCAGGGGGGATTCTGGTGCCGGGGACAAGAAGGGAGCCTGCCGCGACCAGTGATCCTGCCCCGACAACCGCACCGTCCAGCACGGTGGCGCGCATGCCGATCAGGCAGCCATCCTCGACTGTACAGCCATGGAGGATGGCCAGGTGCCCAACGGTGACATCGTCACCGATGGTGGCAGGGTGCTCCCCGCTGGTGACATGCACTACCGATCCATCCTGAATGTTGGTTCGGGCACCGATCGAAATCGAGTTAACGTCGCCACGCACTATGGCGTTGAACCAGATGCTCGAGGCGTTTCCGACCGACACATCGCCGACCACAACGGCGCCAGGTGCCACAAAAACACCTGGCGTAAGCTGCGGATGACTACCTTGGTACGGAAATATCGACAAACAGGGACCTCGGAAATGCACGCAATAAATTTGTCTATAAACATCCAATAATTGTGCCAAAAATGCGACTCGGGCTCATGCGCGGCAATGATTGTTCAGGCCCTGACGAGAAGCAACGACAGCCTCTCTGCGAACAGCGCAACCAAGCGCCTTGGCCGGACAGGACTGTCGACTTTGAAAAAAATCTCTCCGGATAATCGCCGAAGTAGTCAGACACCAAAAAGACCGAGGGGGCACCTATGGGCGAAAATTACGTCTCAAGGCCGGACGGATTCAGTTTTTTGAAGCAAGCGAGACACAAAAAACCCGGAGCATATTTGCCCCGGGCCAGGTTCACGCAATCACACTTTCGTCTAGTCGTCGACTTTTTCTCGCAGGTCCTTGCCAACCTTGAAGAACGGTAGTTTCTTGGGCTTGACCTGGATGACTTCGCCGCTCTTGGGGTTGCGCCCCTGGTAACCCTTGTAGTCCTTAACGACAAAACTGCCGAAACCGCGAATCTCGATGCGTTCAGAATTGACCATGGCGTCCGACATGGAGTCAAAGATCAGGTTGACGATCTCTTCTGCACGCTTGTAGGTGAGGTTTTTACTGTTGGCGAGAGCCTCAACAAGATCCGACTTGTTCATATCGCCTCCCAGGTGGTTCGAAATCGATCCTAGTCACAACTTTCTAAAAGTACACTCACAAAATGCCGTATGTCAATATACTAGATTGAATTTACAGTAAAAATTTCTATTATGCTCGTCATATTGTCGTAAATGGCGACAAGGTCCAGATCACCTTGGCATCATCCGGGCCGATATTGTCCCAGCGATGCGGTAAATGCGACTTGAACGAGAGACTGTCACCAGCACCGAGGATGTGCGTTTCGTTAGCTACAGTAATGCGGAGCCGCCCTTCGAGGACGTAGATCAGTTCGTCACCGGGATGATACATCTCCCTGACGCCGCTACTCCCGCCCCTCTTGACTGTGCAGTAAAACGAGGTGAACTGGGGATCGCGAAGACCGGATGTGAAAGATTCGGTCAGCATGTTGTTGGCGTCCTCGTACACCGTGACGTCCCGACGCCCAGAAGAGGAGTACACGATTTCGTGGGTATTCTTCACCTCTTCGACGAAATAGTTGATGCTCTTGTTGAAGACGCGGGAGAGCTTGAGCAGAATCTCGACCGAAGGAATCGTCAACCCCCTCTCCACGCGCGAAATCATGTTCGAGGAGACCCCGGAGCTCTCAGCCAGCTCCTGAATCGTCATGTCATGCTTGAGGCGAATGGCTTTGAGTTTCTTGCCGACAATCTTTTTCAGCTTCATGGCTTAAAATGCGCCTTTCAATGTCATCGAGTGATCTCCGGGACCGGTGAGACGATCCACATGACAAGGGTCTGCCCATCGTGAAGGTTGCTCCAGCGGTGTTCCTGAGACGCCTTAAAGGTAATGGAGTCCCCTTCACCCAGAACGTATCTGTCCCCCTCGATCACAAATTCCATACGCCCCTTCAGGACTTGGGCATATTCATCACCGGTATGGACCATGACACCGTCGCCGCTGTTGCAGCCGGCCTCGAGCGTATCGTAGAAAACGGCAAAGCTCGGATCCCGCAGGCCGAGCGTCAGACTTGAAATCTGGTGTTTGTCCTCGAAAAAGAAAACCGGCTCCCCTTGATCCTTGGGCGTGAAGACGACCGTGGTGCCCCGCTCCGCCTCTTCGACGAAATAATCGATACTCTTGCCGAACGCCACCCCGAGTTTCATCAGGATGTCGACCGAAGGGATCGTCAGGCCCCTTTCGACACGCGATATCATGTTGGAGGAAACCCCGGATTTCTCAGAGAGTTCCTGAATGGTCATGTCGTTTTTCAGGCGAGTTGCCTTGAGTTTTTTCCCTATCAGTCGCTTTACCATGGTATGGGCCTCTGCATAAGCATGAAAATAAAACAGTTTTTTATCACCATTTAGTGTTGCTGTCAAATCTCTATCTACCCAATTTCACAAAATGAAGAGGGATCCAGACGTGCGCTCGTCAACCACACCCATGGAATGGGTTGACAAGCGCCCGCAAACGCATCGATAATCCGCTGCAATCATTTACTTAGGAGCCGTACAGCGTGAATCCAATTCAGATCAGTGAAAAAGTCCTGCAGGGGGGGGTACTCGACACCCGGGAAGCCCTCTCCATCCTCAATGCCGAAGGGAGCGACCTGGCCTACCTGTTCGCCGGTGCACAGCGGATTCGTGAATACCATCTCGGCAGACGAATAGAACTCTGCTCCATCACCAACGCCAAGTCGGGACGCTGCAGTGAAAATTGCAGTTTTTGCGCCCAGTCGATCCACTATCAGACCGATGCGCCGGTCTATCCGATGCGAAGCCGTGTCGAGATGGTTGCCGCGGCTCGACAGGCTGAGCAGGACGGCTCCGGGTGCTTTGGAATTGTCACCAGCGGCACCCGCCCCGAACCGGGGGGCGAACTCGAGGAGGTCCTCGCAGCCATCCGCGAGATCCGCGCGACCACGGCCATCCCGCCTTCGGCATCGCTCGGCATTCTCGATCGTGAAACAGCCGTCAAGCTGGCCGAAGCCGGTTGTGTTACCTATCACCACAACCTGGAGACGGCGCGCTCGTACTTTCCGAACATCTGCACCACCCATGATTACGAGCTCGACGTCGAAACCGTCCGGGTCGCCAAGGGAGCCGGTATGCGGGTCTGCTGCGGAGGGATCTTCGGCCTGGGGGAAAACCTGGAACAGCGACTCGAACTTGCCCTGACCCTGCGCGAACTCGAGGTCGACTCGGTCCCCCTCAATTTCCTCAACCCGGTCAAGGGGACCCCCATGGAAGGTCAAAACACCCTGACTCCCATGGACTGTCTGCGCATCGTCACCCTCTTCCGCCACCTCCTCCCCGACCGCAAGATCAGCGTCTGTGGCGGTCGAGAGCCGAATCTGCGCGAGTTCCAGTCCTGGATCTTCCTCGCCGGGGCGAGCGGGATGATGATCGGCAACTACCTGACCACCAGCGGCAGGGATCTCTCCACCGACCTGCAACTGCTTCGTGACGCCGAGGTCGAAGCCCATGCCTGCTGAGCTAAACCGCAGAGGGCTCTTTGTCACCGGGACGGACACCGGGGTCGGCAAGAGCTTGGTTTCTGCGGCACTTGCGATGATCCTGAGAGACAAGGGAGTCAAGGTCGGCGTCATGAAGCCGGTCGAGACCGGCGTGACACGCCCGGAGGCGCTCGGTGATGATGCAGCCCTGCTGGTGGCCGCAGCAGGTACACAACCTGAAACCGAACTGGTGTCGCCCTACCGTTTCCCCCTCCCCGCGTCACCCGATCTGGCGGCCAAAAAGGCCGGAGCGGCGATTCACCCGACACAGATTCTTGACGCCGAAAAGCAGCTTGCCGGCCGGCACGATTTCATGCTGATCGAGGGGGCCGGCGGGCTGATGGTGCCGCTGCGCGGCGGATACCTGATCTCCGACCTGGCGCGTGATCTTGGCTACCCTCTGCTGGTGGTCAGTCGCCCCGCGCTCGGAACCATCAACCACACCCTCCTGACCGTCCATGCGGCCCGCACCATGGATCTCGAGGTCGCCGGAGTCGTCGTCAACCGCATGCCGGCTCAGCCATCCCCGAGCGAGGACGCTGCCCCACACGCCCTGGCCTCGCTCGCCTCAGCCGACCTGCTCGGCGTCCTTCCGGACGTGTCGGGTGAGCCGGAAGAAAAGGCCGCGCTGCTGGCCGAAGCCCTTACGGCGTCGCCGACTTTCGGCTGGCTCCTTTCGGCCCTGGGATTCTAACCGACCCGTTGAGATGGTGACCATGACCCGAGACGAGATCATCACCCTGGACCGCAGGCACGTCTGGCACCCCTGCACCCAGGAGAAGGACCACGAGGTGCTCCCCCCGATTCCGATTTCACACGGCGAGGGGGTGTACCTGGTCGACGTCGACGGCCGACGCTACATCGACGGTGTCTCATCCTGGTGGGTCAACCTGTTCGGGCACAATCACCCGCGCCTGATCAGAGCCCTGCACGAACAGGCCTCCCGAATCAGTCACCACATCTTCGCCGGCTTCACCCACGAACCGGCTGTCAGGCTTGCCGATTCACTCTGCCGCCTCGCACCGGGTGATCTGACCAAGGTTTTCTTCACCGACAACGGCTCCTCGGCGGTCGAAGCCGCGCTCAAGATGAGCTTCCAGTACTGGCTCCAGAGCGGACGTCCCGGCAAGACCCGCTTCGTCTCGCTGTCGGAAGCCTACCACGGCGAGACGGTCGGAGCGCTGTCGGTCGGCGGGATCGACCTGTACCGCCAGGTCTACCGACCGATGCTGCTCGAAGGCTTTCAGGCTCCCGGCCCCGACTGCTTCCGCTGCCCGTTCGGCCTCGACCGTGACAACTGCGGGGCTGAGTGCATTGCCCCCCTCGAGGCAATCCTTGGCGACCATGCCGACGAGATCGCCGGAGTCATCGTCGAACCCCTGATCCAGGGGGCCGCGGGGATGCGCATCTACCCCCCTGTCTACCTGGTCAGGCTGCGCGCCCTGTGCGACCGCTACCAGGTCCACTACATCGCAGACGAAATCGCCGTCGGGTTCGGGCGGACCGGCAGGATGTTCGCCAACGAGCATGCTGGCGTCGCCCCCGATCTGATGTGTCTCTCCAAGGGGATTACCTCCGGCACCATGCCGCTGGCGGTCGTTCTCAGCACCGAAGAGATCTACCAGGCTTTCTACGACGATTACGAGACCCTCAAGGCCTTCTTCCACTCACACAGCTATTCCGGGAATCCGCTCGCCTGTGCTGTCGCCAACGAAGTGCTCGCCATCTTCGATGACGAGCAGGTTCTCCCCTCACTGATCCCGAAGCAACAGCTTCTCGATCGCCACGGTGCGCGCTTCACCGCCCTCGACCATGTCGGCGAGTTCAGGCGCTGCGGCATGGTGGCGGCCGTCGAGCTGGTCGCCGACCGCGACCAGCGCCTCCCCTACCCCTGGCAGGAGCGGCGCGGCTACCGGGTCTTTCGCCATGCCCTCGAGCATGGAGCTCTGTTGAGACCCCTCGGCAACGTGGTCTATTTCATGCCCCCCCTGAGCATTACGGAACCAGAGCTCGAAACCCTCATCGAGATCGCCTATGCCGGGGTTGTTGAGGTGACCTCCGACTGAACTTTACACGCGATAAACGTACAAAAAAAGGCGACCTGGAGGTCGCCTTCGTCGTTTTACGGCCCCGAATTCCTTCAGGGGTCGATGAGCAGATCAAAGCCCTCCTTGCGCAGCAGCACCTCGATTTCTACCGCCGAAACCGGCTTGCTGAGAAGAAACCCTTGAATCTCGTTGCAATTGATGCCGTGCAGGAATGACATCTGCCCGCGGGTCTCGACCCCTTCTGCGGTCACCCGCATGTCGAGGCTGCGCCCCATCTCGATGATGGCGGTGGTGATGGCCGCGTCGGCGCTGTTGGTCTCCAGGTCACGGACAAACGACTTGTCGATCTTCAGTGAGTTGACATGGAAACGCTTGAGATGGGCGAGCGAGGAGTACCCGGTGCCGAAGTCGTCGATGGCGAGGTAGACGCCGAGTTCACGCAATTGGGACAGGACCTTGATGGCAAATTCAGGGTTCTGCATGACCACCGACTCGGTGATCTCGAGCTCGAGCCAGCGCGCGTCGAGGCCCGTCTTGTCGAGAATCTC
>QKBP01000014.1 GCA_003246035.1 Desulfuromonadaceae bacterium
GGCGCTCTCGGCGCCGGTGGTCCGCCCCGGGAGCAACGGTGACGCCCGTGACGTGGTCGCGGCTGTATGCCGCGCCTACGGGATGACGGAGCAGCAGCTGGCCGCTCCCGGCAAGGGGCGTCCCGGCTCAGAAGCGCGGGCGGTCGCGGCACTGATTGTTTACGAGGACGGCTGGGGGACTTTGACCGAACTGGGCACCCTGGTCGGGCGCGACGTGACGACGCTGAGCTCGGCGGTGCAACGCCTCAAGAAGCGGCTGGCGGATGATCCCGTTCTGGCGGCGCAAATAGAGGCCGTCCGGGCACCCATCGCCAAATCGCAAGATTGACCCCCCACCTCTCGTTGTATCCCTGCATCCCGGTGCTAATCTGATATTAAGCTCTGATAATCCGGTGCTTCGGCGTGGATTGTACTGCAACGCTTTCCTCCCTTCCCCCGCCCTCCAGCTTCCGTCAGAGTAACTTCCGATCCTACAACCGTTTGTTCTTTGGACGTCTCGTTGAGGTTGTCGAGAAGGAGATGGAGTCATGCGTGGCGCGCTCGGGATGGTGAGGGCATGGGTGGTGTTTCTCCTCGTTTTTTTACTGCTGTCGGCACTGACCGCTTGTGGTGGTGGGGGCGGCGGCGGGGGCAGCGGCACGGCGCCGGTGATCTCAAGCATGGCCATCGCCCCGAATGCCCTCTACGAGGGGGACGGAGGGGGTGAGGCGTTTGTCACCTGCACCTTTACCTTCTTCGACCCCGACGGAAACGTCAGCACGGTGCAGATTGCGATTTATGACTCGGCGGGGGTGATGATCCAATCCGACTACGGGCCGATCGAGGGGGTCGGCGGGGCCGTCGAGGGGGAGATCGTCCTGTCCGGACTGGTCGACACCACCGTCCCCGACGACTACACGGTTTCGGTCTACCTCACCGATGCCGCCGGCCTGCAGTCTAACGTGCTCGAGGGAGTATTCGTAATCGGCGAGCTCCCGTGGACCGCCCTGGCGCCGATGCCGACCCCGCGCTCGGGGCACGCGGTCGTCGCCCTGAACGGCTTGGTCTACGTGGTCGGCGGCGAGAACTACGATTTTGCTGGCTACGACTTCGACCCGATCGGCACGGTCGAGATCTACGACCCGGCGACCGCGATCTGGACGACCGGCACGCCGATGCCGACGCCGCGCAAGGACCCGGTGGCGGCGGTGGTGGGAGGTAAGATCTACGTGATCGGCGGCACGGACATCAACAGCCCAGGCGGGACGAGCCTGGTCGAGATCTACGACCCGGCGAGCGACAGTTGGACGACCGGGGCCGATATGCCGACCCCGCGTCATTCGGCCGCTGCGGCCGTGATCGCCGGCTCTCTGTCGAACGGGTTGATTTACGTCGCCGGAGGGATCGAGGCCGGGATGACCGTGGCTGCCTTCGAGGTCTACGACCCGGCGGCCGACAGCTGGACGCCGCTCCCCGACCTGCCGACGCCGCGCTACGACCTGGCCGCGGCCTCCTGGGGCGACGAGGTCTACCTGCTGGGTGGTTACTACACCATATCGCTGACCGGCTACCTGGACGTGGTCGAGGTCTACGACCCGGTGACCAACGGCTGGCGCAGTGCCGCGGCGATGCCTGCGTACCTCAGCCGCTTCGCCGCGGTCTCGACGGCGGGCGGCATCCAGATCTTCGGCGGGCAGAACTGGGCTCGGGCCCTCGATCTGAACTTCAGCTACGACGCCACGGCCGACTTCTGGGACGGCAAGACGCCCATCCCGGAAGTCCTGGTCGACCTCGAAGGGGTGGAGATCGGTGGGAAGGTCTACATCTTAAGCGGCCTGGCGTCGTACGAGTACGACCCGGCCAAGGAACTCTACTGAAGGGAAAGAGACACGGATCAGGGCCATCCCCGTTGACTCCCCGGGGATCTGCGCCATGGCTTTGAGGAACCCTTTCTCGAAGGGCGCCGAGTCATGAAATACCTCCTGCTGGTCCTCTGCGGCCTGGTGTTGCCGGCCGGGCTCGCCCACGCCGGGGACGCGGTTCCCGCTGCGCCTTATGTCAAATCGCAAGCCTGGCCCTTGCCGGATTGTAACCCCCCGTCACAGTGATAATCTTTTATTAAGCTCTGACAATCCAAGTGCCATGACGTGGATTGTACTGCAACGCTTCCCTGTCTTTTTCCGCTCTCCAGCTTCCGTCAGAGTATCTTCCGATCCTACATCCGTTTGTTCTTTGGACGTCTCGTTGAGGTTGTCGAGAAGGAGATGGAGTCATGCGTGGCGCGCTCGGGATGGTGAGGGCAGGGGTGGTGTTTCTCCTCGTTTGTTTAGCGCTGTCGGCTCTGACCGCCTGTGGTGGTGGGGGCGGCGGCGGGTCAGTCGGCGGGAGCGACCCGTTGGCGAGCCTGCCGTATGCCGGGTCGACGACACCGGCCGTCCTGGCGGCCGCGGACGTGGCTGAAATTGTTTTCAATGTCCATTTCGGGAGCACCTTCCCGGTCGATTCCCCACCCGGTGCGCTGGCGTATCCCTCTGCCGAGTCATCGGAGGTTTCCCCGGCCGCCGTGGTGCAGGATACGGTGCCCGGCCTCTGCGGTGGTCTGCTTCGCATCAACATCACCATCAATGAAAGCACGGGTGCCTTCCAGGGGACGGAAACCTTCGAGCAGTACAACGATTGCGAGCTGACGATCAACGGTACGGTCAATCTGTCGGGGCAGATCAATCTCTTCACGGGGGAACTCGATCCGGGTGTCATGTCCTTTGAGCTCCTGAGGGTCGTCGCGGCGGATTCGCGTGTGGAGACCTGGAGCGGCCAGGCTACGATCACCGAGAGTTGGCCGCACGAGACCCTGTCCTACGATGTGCGCTTCAGGGACGAAAGCACCGGGAAGGTCTATTGGCTCGACGGCTATCAGATCGCGTTGACCCATGGGTTTGATACCCGGCCCTACGTGGACGAGACCATCGTCTCCGGCCGCTTCTACGACCCGGACAGGGGGTATGTCGATCAGCACACGGTGGCGGCGATACGGACCTACGAGGGCGATGCCTGGCCCACCAGCGGGGTCAGTATTGTAGCTGGGGGGAATGGTTCGGCGCGGCTGAGCATACTCTCCCCGGTCATCTTCCGGGTCGAAGCCGATCTGGATAATGACGGCACGTATGATGAGTACGACACGGGGTTGATGCATTTCCCGGGGGCCAACACGCCGCCTGTCGCCGTTGCGGGCGAGGACAGCGTCGGAAACGTGGGCTGCCAGGTCTCTCTTGACGGGACGCAGAGCATGGACGGGGATCAGGACGTGCTGCAGTATGTCTGGGCCATCACCTCTGCGCCGGTCGGTTCGGTCGCACCGCTGTCCTCGACCACCTCGCCGACCCCCCTGTTTACCCCGGACGTCATCGGTGATTACGGTTTTACCCTGAGCGTTAGCGACGGCATCGACCTCGTCGAGGATGCGCTTGTTCTGACGGTTTATGGCGACCTCTTCTGTCTCGGTGCGGCCCAGCTGACCCCCTTCGCGTCGAACAGCCAGCCGGGCGCCATGGCCATCGGCGATGTAACCGGCGACGCTCTGAATGACGTCGTCGTGGCGACAGCCTCCTTCAATACGCAGAACTCGGACCCCGCCCAGGACTACCACCTCTACGTCTTCGCCCAAAACGGCCAGGGGCAACTGTCGGCAGCGGTCTCGTACCCGGCCGGCGACGGAAACTCGCTCGGCATCGCGGACCTGAACGGCGATGGCCGGATGGATGTCGCCGTGACGGCGACGACGGGCGTGGGGGTCTTCTACCAGGACCTCAACGGTCAACTCGGGGAGATGCAGCTTCTCCCCTTCGGGGAAACGGCGGAAGGCTATGATTTCAACCGCCTGGTGGTGGCCGACTTCACCAGCGACGGACGGGCCGATATCGTCTCCGTCTATTCGAAGTTCGAATCCGCCAGGGTGAGGCTTTACGTCCAGTCGGATGTGGGGACGCTGGAGGCTCCGATCCTGTTCACCACCGACCCGGGGCTCTGGCTGCCCCAGGTGGCCGACATCAATGGCGATACCAAGCCCGATCTGGTGTTGACCAGCAATGAATTCGGTAGGGGGTCTGTTTTTATGGGAGCCTTCGCGAAGCACCTGCTGCAGGGGGCGGCAACGCTGACCGACCCGGTCGACTATCCTCTCCCCTGTAGCCCTCCTCTGTGTGGTTTTTCAACCAGCGACATGGCGCTCGACGACTTCAACGGCGACGGACGCGTGGATGTGGTCGCACATGTCTTTGATGACGGAACTTGGTTCAATCTCTACGCCCAGCTCGAGACCGGAGAGGCGGCGGAGGCCACCCTGTTGTCCCCGCCGAGCGGCGGCAATTTTTATCAGCAGTTGGAAACCGGTGATATTGACGGGGACGGCAGGGCTGAATTCATGGCTGTCGAGAGCGGCAACACGATGTCCGTGGATATCCTCCGGCCGGAAACAGCCCTCGTCGATGGCCTGTGGGAGCGTTACCCGCTCGGCTTCGGAAACTACAACTCCAGTTCGCAGATGGCTGCCCTGGGAGATCTCAACAACGACGGGGTTGTCGATCTGGCGGCCGCGGTATTCAGTGGCGTGAGTGGCGGGAGTGAATTGCTCGTGCTTCCGGGGAACGCCCCCGGGCCCTGAGAGAGGGTGGGGCGAAGCGTCTGACCACCTCAGGGTCATCCCGGTTGACTCCCGGGGGATCTGCGCTATTGCTTTGAGGAACCCTTTCTCGAAGGAGGTCGAGACATGAAAAAAATCCTGTTGGCCCTCTGTGGCCTGGTGCTGCTGGCCGGGTTCGCCCAGGCCGCGGACGCGGTGTCCGCCGCACCCAACGGCATCGCCTACCCCGCCGACTACAAGGACTGGTCCGTGGTCAGTTCCTCGCACCGGGTCGACAACAACACCCTGCGGGTGATCCTCGGCAACGACGCGGCCGTCGTGGCGGCGCGATCCGGCCAGACCAACCCGTGGCCGGACGGCGCGATCCTCGCCAAGATCGTCTGGAAGGAGACCGTCCTCGAGAGCTGGGATAAAGCCATCGTCCCCGGGGCGTTCGTGCATGTCGAGTTCATGGTGAAGGACGCCGAGAAATATGCCCAGACGGGGGGCTGGGGGTTCGCGCGCTGGAAAGGGGCAGGGCTGGAGCCCCACGGCGAGGACGCCTCCTTCGTGTTCGAATGCTTCGGCTGCCACACGCCGGTCAAGGATAACGACTATGTCTTCACCCACCCGTCGGCGATCCCGTGACGCCATGGTTGACAGGGGTCCGGTTCGGGGATGAGTAACTTCGCTTCGCATCCCGCGCACCTGACCCGGTACGGATAGAAAACAAGGCCCACCCCCGGTGGGCCTTGTTGCATTCTGTGGGGTATGATCCGGCGTCTCGTCGCTCTGCGGAATGGCTTCGCGGGAGGGGCGCCGTGGCTGTCGGCGATTCCGTGGAAGAAGTCATCCCTCTCGCGGAGATTAGCGGGCTGCAATCTGTTTCTCGGGGATTTCCTGATTGTCATTCGCTGCCGAAGCCGCTATGCTTATCGATGTTTAATTTTTTATGTGGGTTTGGGGTTGCCGATGCGTCATGTTGTTGAAGTCGATGAGGTCAATTGTCTGATCGTCATCAGGGTGTGGGGTCGGGTGACGATCGCTTCGATTGTCCCCGTGGCCCTTCAGGAGCGATTGCTGGCACAGGAGCTGGGCTTCGGGGTCATCTTCGATTTTCGCCGGGCTCATTTCGAGATCGCCTATTCCGAGGCGTTCTACTGGCTCGACAGGCACTACAATTCGGTCGACCCGAGCCTCAAGCATGTCCGCACGGCGCACATCGCTTCGCCGTCGAACCTCGAGTTCCTGCAGTTTCTCGAACTCAGCTGGAGCAACCGCGGCGCCCGGGTCCGTGCCTTCGAGGAGGAGGCCGCGGCCGTCAAGTGGCTGGCAAGGCAACCGAAGGTAACGACGTCGTTCCTGTCGTTGCGCGATTCCCTGGGCTCTTGTTAACGACCTACCTGTAGCACATCACCTTTTGGGCGGCCTTTCGGCCGCTTTTTTGTTGCGCGCCCTCACCCCCCTTCAGACCGGCTCCTTCTGCTAAACTGGGTTTAGCACACTCTCGCTTGAGGAGGTGAGCATGGGCAGGGTCAGAGCATATGGCGGGCTTTTCCTCCTGACCCTCGCCCTGGCGGCCCTCGGGACCTGTCTCGGAGGGATCGCCTGGGCCGAGGCCGGTTCCCACCTGCTCGACGGCAAGGCGTTCGTCGGCAAAAACGGCGAGGTCGGCAAGACACTCGCGGAGTACGAGGACGAGGAGATCGTCTTTGCGGACGGCCAGTTCACCTCGGTGTCGTGCGAACCCTACAATTTTGGCAGCAGCCCGTACCAGGCCGAGGTGATCGATGGGACGATCCACTTTTCGGCGGTCACGTTCAGCCCCACGCATGGGCAGATCGCCTGGGAGGGGGTCATCGACGGCGACCGCGCCGATGTCACCTTCGTCTGGACCAAGGAGCGCTGGTACTGGGATATCCGCAGGGAATACTGGTTCCAGGGGCGGCTGAAGTAGCCCCGCAGCGGTTCCGGACGGCTGCGCATTGCCTGCCCGGACCGGAGTTGCCCGGTGACGACGAGCAAGAAACATCACCCCGCGCGGGGAAGGCGCACACTCCGGCTGGCGGTCGTGCTGGCGGTCGTGCTGGCGCTCAACGCCCTCGGGGCGTGGCTGGGCCACCTCGTGAATTTCCAGCTCTTCCCCCGTCATGAACCGATGCTTCACCTGCTGGTGATGATCGCGATCGCGGTCTATGTCCTGTTGATGGCCACTCCCTTCATGCCCGGGATCGAAATCGGCCTGGCGCTCATGGCGCTGCTCGGCCCCAAGAGCGCGGCGCTGATCTACCTGAGCACCGTGCTGGCCCTCTCGCTCAGTTATGCCGTCGGGAGGTTCGTCCCGTTGCGCGTGGTCTATCGGCTCCTCGGCTGGCTGTACCTCGAGCGCGCCAGTTCCCTGGTCCGCCAGCTCGAGCCGCTCGGTCGCCGCGAAAGGCTTGCCGTCCTGAACGAGAAGGCGCCCCGCAGGGTCGCCCCATTCCTGCTCCGGCACCGTTACGTGACGATCGCCGCGCTCCTGAACCTGCCGGGAAACGCGCTGCTTGGCGGCGGTGGGGGGATCGGCCTGGTCGTCGGGGTGAGCGGCTTGATCCCCTATCCCGCCTACCTGCTGGTCGTCGCCGTCGCCGTGGCCCCGGTACCGCTGCTGATTTATTTCCAGTGACGATGGAGCGCGCCGAGCCAGTGCTCGGCAAGCGGTCGCGTCGCTCGTCGGCCCCCTTCGATCTGGTACTCTTTTGGTCTCCAATATTCTCTTTGTGACACCTTTCCCCACCCCCTCACTTCAAGCCATAACTCCCCTATAGATCAGAGAAAAATTCCTTGACAGTCCCTTGTCCTGCCAGTATATTTCCCAAAAGGTGGAATTTAGTGTCAAACTGACCCAAAAGGCGGGGCATGATATTTCAGGGTGAATTCAACAACTCCATCGATCCGAAAGGTCGCCTGAGCGTTCCGGCGCGCTTCCGTGAGTCTCTCACCGAGACCTTCGGCGGCGAGCGCCTGATGGTGACCAAGAACCATGACGGTGGGTTGAGCGCTTATCCTCTCGCCCAGTGGGACGAGTTGGTGCGCAATGTCGATGCCTGGAACCCTGGACCCCAGAAAACCGCTGCCATGCGCCTGATCATCGCGCCCGCCGTCGAGTGCGGGTTCGACAAGCAGGGGCGCATCCTGATCCCCGAATCGTTGCGCAGCCATGCCGGACTGCAGAAGGATGTGGTCGTGGTCGGCATGGACAAGAAGCTCGATATATACAGCCAGAGCCATCACGAAGAAGTCACGCGCAAGGCGATGGAGTTCATTCTCGACGATCCGCAGTTCATCGCCGACATGGGCTTCTAGGTGGGCGCGGCCGAGGGCTTCGCCCATACATCGGTCATGCCGGACGAGGTGCTGGAATACCTTCAGCCCAGACCCGGCGGAGTCTATGTCGACGGGACCCTCGGTGGCGGAGGCCATGCAGGACTGATCCTTGAATCCACGAATCCGGACGGGCGCCTGATCGGTTTCGACCGCGACCCCGAGGCGCTGGCCACCGCGAGCGAGCGGCTCGCCCGCTTCGGCGAACGTTTCATCCCGGTGCACGCCAACTTCAGCGAAGCGTCGCAGTGGCTGAAGGGCCTCGGTGTCGAGCGGATCGACGGCATGCTCCTCGATCTCGGCGTCTCGTCCTGGCAGCTCGACAGCGCGGCGCGCGGTTTCTCGTTTCGCGACGACGGGCCGCTCGACATGCGCATGAACCCCACCGAGGGGGAGAGCGCCGCCGAGGTGCTGGCGACCCTGGACG
>QKBP01000032.1 GCA_003246035.1 Desulfuromonadaceae bacterium
CCCTCGAGTTTTTGATCGCCGGCGCGACGGCCGTTCAGGTCGGGACCGCCAACTTCATCGACCCGGCCTGCATGGTGAAAATTGTCGAAGGGATCGAGCGTTTCTGCGTCGAGGAATCGATCGGGGATATCCACGAACTGATCGGTTCCCTGCAGGTCTGAAACCTTCTGTTCCTGCTGGTAGACTGTAAGGGCGGGAGTTTCCCGCCCTTTTTCGTCTTCGGATCGCGTGAGCATGGACATCATCACCACCCACATCAACGCCGATTTCGACTGTCTCGGGGGCATGGTCGCGGCCAAGCGTCTCTATCCCGAGGCGCTCATGGTCTTTTCCGGCTCCCAGGAGCGGAGCCTGCGCCAGTTTTTCCTGCAGAGCACGCTGTATGCCTTCGATATCCGCCGCGTCAAGGACGTCGACCTCGACCAGGTCAGGCGCCTGATCTTGGTGGATGTTCGTGATTCCCAGAGGATAGGCCCGTTTGCCGAGCTCGCCCGCCGACCTGATGTCGAGATCCACATCTACGATCACCATCCGGAAGGGGAGTCGGACCTGTCCGGTTCCCTCGAAGTGATCGAACCCGTTGGTGCGACCGTCACGGTGTTCGCGCATCTCTTCATGGAAAAGGGGATCGAGCCGAACCCCGAGGAGGCGACGGCGATGATGCTCGGACTCTACGAGGATACCGGGAGCCTGACGTTCTCGTCGACCACCGAGAAGGATTACCTGGCCGCGGCCTTCCTGCTTCGCCACGGCGCCGAGCTCAACACCGTAAGCGACTTCCTGGTCCAGGAGCTGACCGCCTCCCAGGTCTCGCTGCTCAATGACCTGATCCAGGGGCGCGTCTATATTCCGGTGCGCGGCATCGAGGTTTGCGTCGCCCACGCCTCCCGCGAAAATTATGTCCCCGACCTGGCCGTTCTGGCCCATAAACTGAGGGACATGGAGCACCTCGAGGTGCTGATCGTTGCGGTCCGCATGGGGGACCGGATCTTCATGGTCGCACGATCCCGCCTGCCGGAGGTGCATGTCGGCGAGATCCTTGGCGAGTTCGGCGGTGGCGGCCACGCCTTTGCCGCGTCTGGGACGGTGCGCGAGGTTACCTTGGTGGAGCTGCTCGAGCGGCTTCCCGACGTCCTCGAGCGACATATCGAGAGCGTTCACGATGCCGCCCACCTGATGTCGGAACCGGTCAAGTCCCTCGACCCGGAGGCGACGGTTGCCGAGGCGCGCGACTTCCTGACCCGTTACCAGATCAACGCCGCACCGGTACTCGAGGACGGCCGGCTGGTGGGAGTCCTTTCACGCCAGCTCGTCGAGAGGGCCGCCCATCACGGCCTCAGCAGTATCGCCGTGCGCGAATACATGCAGTGCGACTTCCAGACCGTCGGTCCCGGGGCGAGCCTCGACGATCTGCAGGACATCCTGGTCGAAGGGCAACAGCGACTGGTGCCGGTTGTCGATTTGACCGGCGAGGTGGTCGGGGTAGTGACCCGCACCGATCTGCTCCGGCACATCGTACGCGACCGACGCCATACCCTGGCGCGCATGGGGCGTGCGGGAGAACCCAACCTGCGACGCAAGCAGATCGGTTCACTCTTACGGGAACGCCTGCCGAAGCGCGTGCTGGAGATGTTCGCGGCCATGGGAGAGGCCAGTCATGACCAGCAGGTGCGCCTTTATGTCGTCGGCGGGTTCGTGCGTGATCTGCTGCTGCGACGCGAGAACCTCGATGTCGACATCGTGGTTGAAGGGGACGGTATCGCTTTTGCCGAGACCTTCGCCGCCCGGGCCGGCTGCCGGGTACGCCCACACCGCAAGTTCGGTACCGCCGTGCTGGTCTTCCCGGACGGCTTCAAGGTCGACATCGCCTCGACGCGCCGTGAGTACTACCAGTCGCCCGGCGAGCTGCCGATGGTCGAAAAGGCCTCGGTGCGCCACGATCTTTATCGGCGTGATTTCACCATCAACACCCTCGCGGTGGCCCTGACCCCTCCTCATTTCGGCGAACTGCTCGATTATTTCGGCGCCCAGCGTGACCTGCGTGACGGGGCCGTGCGGGTACTGCACAATCTCAGCTTCGTCGAGGATCCTACCCGCATGTTCCGGGCGGTGCGCTTCGAACAGCGGCTCGGCTTCAAGATCGGCGGGCAGACCGAGCAGTTGCTCAAGAATGCGGTACGCATGGGGTTCCTCGACAAGGTCGGGGGACCGCGGCTCTACAACGAACTGGTCCACATGTTGCGCGAGAGCGAGCCGTTCAAGGCGATTCGTCGCATGCAGGAGCTCGACCTGCTCAAGTGTCTGCACCCCGAGCTGGTCCTCGACGAGCGCGGCCAGGAAGTGTTCGCCCAGGCAGACCGGGCTGTCCACTGGCACGAACTCTTGTTCAACGAGCCGCCCTGTCAGCGTTGGCAGGTCTACGCTCTGTGCCTGTTGCAGGGTCTGCCGCAGGCACCGGTGCAGGAGTTCTGCCGACGGCTCCAGGTTCCGCGGCGCCTGCGGGAGGTCTTCGTGGTAGAACGCTCCCGGTCTCACGAGATCCTCAAGGGGATGGAGTGGCGCTGCGGGCGCGAGAGGCCGAGAGACAGTGTCATTTATGACTATCTGGCCGATTTCAGCGAGGAGGTACTCCTCTACCTGATGGCGATAACGACCCGCGAAGAGGTACGACGCTGGATATCGCATTTCATCACCAACCTGCGCCGGGTCAAACCCGAGCTCGGCGGTAAGGACCTGTTGACACTCGGGGTTCCCGTCGGGCCCTCCGTACGTGCAGTGCTTGACGAACTGAAGAAAAAGAAGCTCGACGGCGAGCTCCCCGGTCGCGAAGAGGAGTGCGCGTGGGTCCGGGAACGTGTCTCCGGCCGGGTGTGAGTCAGATAACCAGCCGTTTTTTCAATGGGAATTCAAGTTCCATCGGGCGTTGACTTGCTCCTCCCCATCTGCTACAAAACTCTGATGCCTGCGGGAGATTAACCTGGATTCGATGGAACATCTACTGACACAAATCTCGATCATGCTGGTACCGGCGCTGCTGGCCATTACGGCCCACGAGCTCGCCCACGGGCTCGCGGCTGACAAGCTTGGTGATCCGACCGCGCGCCTGTTGGGGCGCCTGACTCTCAACCCGCTGAGGCATCTCGACCCGATCGGTTCGATTGCCGTGTTCTTTTTCGGATTCGGCTGGGGGCGGCCAACTCCCGTCAATGCCAATAATTTGCGCGCTCCAAAGACCGACATGGTTTGGGTCTCGTTGTCGGGCCCGGTAGCTAATCTCCTGTTGGCGGCAGCTTCCGCATTGCTTCTGCGTGGCATGGTTTGGCTCGGCGGAGAGTTTTTTGAATCTTCTGAGTTTCAGCTGGTCGTTTTGGAACCTTTGCAGAAAATGGTGGCATTCAGTCTTTTTGTTAATGTGGTTTTCGGTCTCATCAATCTTTTGCCTCTTCCACCTTTGGACGGAGGTAAGATTTTGACCAGCGTCCTTCCTGAAAAGTATTCATCGGTACTTATTCGTTTTGAACCCATCGGGTTTTTGTTGGTGTTGTTTATTGTGGTTTACTCGCCTGTATGGAAGATGGCGTCACCGTCCATTATGTATGTGGTTGGTCAGTTGTATGGGGGCGATTTCCAGAGCATCCTGGATATACACGATCTTTTGTTTGCAGGGTGGCGATGAGTATCGAGATCAAGCTCGAACAGTTTGAGGGGCCGCTCGACCTGCTCCTTCACCTGATCAAGAAAAACGAGATGGAGATCTGGGACATCCCGATCGCCCGAATCACGGACCAGTACCTGGCCATTCTCGACGCCATGAAAACCCTCAACCTGGATGTGGCCGGCGAGTTCCTGGTCATGGCGGCGACCCTGCTGCACATCAAGTCGCGCATGCTCCTGCCGGTCAGCGAGGATGTCGAAGAAGGGGAGGAGGACGAGGAGGACCCGCGCGCCGAGCTGGTGCGACGCCTGCTCGAGTACAAGAAATACAAGGAGGCGGCCGAAAACCTCGAGTCACTCCCCCTGCTCGGTCGTGATCAGTTCGCCCGCGGCGCCAACGACCCCGACCTCGAGCATGTCGACGATGCCGGCTTCGAGGTCGTCGGGCTGTTCGACCTGGTCGAGGCCTTCAAGCAGGTGCTTTCCGAGTGCGCCGACGACGCCGTTCACGAAGTCGATCTCGAGCGTCTCTCGATCACCGACCGGATCAACACCATTCTCGGGACCCTGGCGGATCGCGGTGGGGTGACCTTTCGTGAAATGTTCAGCGAGACTCCGGATCGTCACGAGGTGGTGGTGACGTTTCTGGCGATGCTCGAGCTGGTCAAGATGCGCCTGGTGCAGCTGATGCAGAACCGAGCGTACGGAACGATCTGGCTCTATCCTCGCGAAGACAGCGAAACGGCGGGCGCGCCGCTGGAAGAGGATCATTTTGGCTACCAATGACATGCAACTGAAGGCCCTCGTCGAGGGGATCGTGTTCGCCTCCGTCCATCCGCTCAAGCCGGAGCAGGTGGCCGAGGTGATCGAGGTGGACGTCAAGCGGGTAAGTCAGGTGCTCGACGAACTGGTCGAAGAGTATGCTGCCAGCGAGCGCGGCTTCCGGCTCTACACCGTCTCCGAGGGCTATCAGTTTCGTACCCGTGAGGAGTTTTCCGAGGCGCTGCGTCGTTTCAACAAGAGCAAGCCGTTTCGTTTCTCCCGCGCGGCGCTCGAAACCCTGGCAATTATCGCCTACCGCCAGCCGATCACCCGCGGCGAGATCGAGTACCTGCGCGGGGTCGACTCGGGCGGGGTGCTCAAGACCCTGTTCGAGAAGCACCTGCTGCGTATTCTCGGCAAGAAGGATGTCCCAGGTCGGCCGATCCTCTACGGAACCAGCAAGGAGTTTCTCGAACTGTTTGGCCTCCGGGACCTGACCGGACTGCCGACTCTCAAGGAATTCAGCGAGCTTGACGGTGAGGTGGAACTCCCGATAGGCGAAGCCCAGGTGCTGAATGAGGACGTGCAGGAATAGCTGGGTGTACGAATTTATCTGCGGCCGGCTTTGTCCGGCCGTTTCTTTTTGTTAGAAAGGGGAGTATGGAGCGTCTGCAGAAACTGATTGCTGCCGCCGGGCTCTGTTCACGTCGCGAGGCCGAACGCTGGATCGAAGAGGGGCGAGTGACCGTCAACGGGCAGGTTGCTCAGCTCGGCGCCAAGGCCGATCCGTCGCGTGATCGGATCGAGGTCGACGGCAAGCGCCTGGCTTCGGAAGAGAAGCCTGTCTACCTGATGCTGCACAAGCCGACCGGCTACGTGACAACGGTCCGAGACCCCAAGGGGCGGCCGACCGTGCTCCAGCTGGTTCGTTCGTCGGTGCGGGTCTTCCCGGTCGGGAGGCTCGACATCAACTCCGAAGGGTTACTGCTGCTGACCAACGACGGCGAGCTGGCCAACCGTCTGATGCACCCCCGTCACCAGGTTGACAAGACCTATCAGGTGCGGGTACGCGGGCACCTCTCCCCGCACGACCAGGTGCGGCTCGAAGAGGGGGTCGCCCTCGAGGACGGCATGACGGCACCGGCGCGGATCGAAAACGTACGTGAAACCCGCGGGCACACCTGGTTCGAGATCACGATTCGGGAAGGGCGCAACCGCATCGTGCGGCGCATGTGCGAGGCGCTGGGCTATCAGGTGGCGCGCCTGATCCGGGTGAGGGTCGATTTTCTGCAGCTCGGCGATCTTCCCGCCGGCCAGTTCAGGGCGCTGACCGAGGCCGAGGTGCGGCGGCTCAAGGGACTCTGAAGACGAAAGGGAATCCATGGGACTCAGGCTCGATTACACCAACATGATGGCCGACGTGCTCGGTCCGGAACGGGGGATCAGCGAAGACGACCTGCGGCGGTTGGCGCCGAGGGTTGAGGAGATTCACCGGCGCCTGATGACCGAACGACAGGACGGGGCTTACCCCTTTTACGACCTGCCGTCGGACGCCCGTCTCCTCGAGGAGATGCTCGAGGCCGGCGAGACATTGGCGGGGCGCTGCCGCAACCTGGTGGTGCTCGGCATCGGCGGCTCGGCCCTTGGAACCAGCGCACTCTTTCGGGCCCTGTGCGATCTCCACCATAACCTCTCACCGCCCCCGGGCCGACCGCGTCTGTTCGTCCTCGACAACGTCGACCCGGTCGGCGTTCAGGCGCTGATGCGTCAGCTTGAGCCGCAGGAGACTGTCTGCCTGGTGATCAGCAAGTCGGGATCGACGGTTGAGACCATGGCGCAGTTCCTGGTGATGCGCCGCTGGCTCGAGCAGGGGGTCGGAGAGCGCTTCCGTGAACACCTGGTGTTTATCACCGACCCCGAAAAGGGCGGGCTCCGTCAACTTGCCCGGCAAGAGCAGATCGAAACCTACTCCATCCCCTCCGGTGTCGGCGGGCGATTTTCGGTTTTCACCCCGGTCGGGCTTCTCCCTCTGGCAACGGTCGGGGTCGATATCGCTGCGCTGTTGAAAGGCGCGGTGGAGAACCTGGGGGCGCTGACCAGCGTGGGGTTACACGAGAACCCGGCTTATCTCAACGCGGCCCTGCAGTACCTTGCGTATGGCAAAGGGCTGCATACCTCGGTGATGATGCCGTACAGTGATCAGCTGCGGGACGTGGCCGACTGGTTCCGGCAGCTCTGGGCCGAAAGCCTCGGCAAGCGCTGTGACCTCGCCGGGAACACGGTGCATGTCGGCCCGACGCCGGTCAATGCTCTCGGCACGACGGACCAGCACTCACAGGTTCAGCTCTATATGGAGGGGCCGTACGATAAGACCGTGACGTTCATGGCCCCCGAGCGTTTCGCCAACGACCTCCCCCTGGCCGGATGGCCGGCAGCCCCGCAGCTCGATTATCTCGCCGGGAAGAGCCTTGCCCAGCTGATTCGCAGTGAGCAGCAGGCCACGGCCGTGGCCCTGGCCAAGAACGGACGCTCCAATTGTACCCTGACGATTCCGGAAGTGAGTCCGGCCTGCCTCGGCCAGCTGCTGTTCATGTTCGAAGTCCAGACGGTCTTCGCCGGCGGATTGTTTGAAGTCAACCCGCTTGACCAGCCTGGAGTCGAGGAGGGGAAGGAGTTCACCTACGCGCTGATGGGACGGAACGGTTTCGATCACAAGCTGGAGGAGTTCCGGCGCTGGTCCGGTAAGGGGAGCATCTGGAGCATCGAGCTTTCGCAGGGTGGCTAGTTACCCGTTTTCTAAGGGAAAACCTGCAAATGTGTTCCTTGACAGTCACTTGCGCGTTAGTTTACAGTTATAAACTTGCATACGATAAAACCTTAGCGTGAGGCAACATTGTCCAAAGCCCAGAAGCACCTCGATAACTATCAGAAATTTCTGACCAAAGGTCAGATACCCAAGGCGATTGACGCCCTTGAGCAGGTGGTCCAGCTCATGCCCAAGGACGTCAACCATCGCAAGAAGCTCGCCGATCTCTATTACCGCGCCAAGCGTAACGCCGAGGCTTTTTCGGCGTACGAGGTCGTGGCGCGAAATTTCGCCGACGGTGGTTTCTATCTCAAGGCGATCGCGGTCTATCGCCAGATGCAGAAGATCGACCCCACCCAGGCCGAAGTCTACGAACGTCTTGCCGAGCTGAATCAGAAGCAGGGCTTGACGGGACAGGCCCTCTCCGAATACGGCGAACTGGTCGATATCCTCGAGAAAAATGGACGTCACAAGGAGGTGGCCGAGGTCCTCGGCAAGATGGCCAAGCTCGATCCCTCGAACCTTGGCGTGCGAATCCGCGTCGCCGAAAGTTTCTGCCGGTCGGGGAACAAGGAGCGGGGGCTCGAGGAGCTCAACGAAATCTCCAAGGAGTTGCGCAAGAAAGGGGATCTGACGACCCTGCGCAAGCTCTACGAACTCTTCATGCGCCAGTTCCCCGAGGATCTATCGATCCAGGCCGGCATGGCACGATCCCTGATCTCCAGCGGTGATGCGCCGCGTGCCCTGCAACTGCTGCAGGGGCTGCTCAAGAAGGCTCCCGACAATGTCGATATTCTCGGCAATCTTGCCAACGCCTACCGCGCGACCAAGGACCATGAAAACGAGCGCCTGACCTTCAAGCAGCTGATTAAGCAGAACCCTGATTTTCTCGATTTTCACAAAGGGTATGCCCGGGCCTGCCTAGATGCCGGGATGTCCGACAAGGCTCTCGATCACCTTGAGCAGTGCAAGCAGCTGTTTGACGGTCCCGATCAGCAGAAAGCCCTGATCAGCTATTACGAGAAGCTTCTCGAGATGCTTCCGGGTGAGGCCAGAATCGTTGAGACCCTAAACGTTCTCTACTCGGCCACAGGCCAGAAGGAACGCATCGCGGATCTAGAGGCCCAGACCGGCCTTTGACGACTCGACGGCGGCGGAAGAAGTTCTCGAGGAGGTTGAAGAGCTCGAAGAGGTCGAAGAACTTGAAGTCCTAGAAGAAGTCGAAGAGCTCGAAGAGGTCGAAGAGCTTGGTGGATTTGACCCGCTCGAGGATGCTGACGAGCTGATGCCTCTCGAGGAGCAGGAGGTGGAGTCCTTCAACGAGGCCGATGCTTTCACGGCAGACGGGGGGGCGGATTTCTCAGAAGCGGCTGACCTTCTGAGCTCCGGCGGGGACGACTTTGCAGGGTTCGACGTCGACGAAGGCGAAAGCACCCTGTCTGGGCTCGATGAAGACGTCGATTTGAC
>QKBP01000060.1 GCA_003246035.1 Desulfuromonadaceae bacterium
TGAGCCGGGCCGTGACGCAGGAGGCGAGGAAGCTGGCGATGGCGCCGGTGAGGGTGCGGTAGCCGATCAGGTCGTCCATCTTCAGGGGGTTGACCGCGAAGCGGCGGATCGAGAGCATCGGACCGTCGACGGCCAGCGGCGGGATGATGGCGTTCACGCGCGAGCCGTCCGGCAGCCGCGCGTCGACCATCGGCGACGACTCGTCGATGCGCCGCCCGACCCGGGAGATGATCCGGTCGATGATGTTGCGCATGTGGCCGTCGTTGACGAAGCGCGCCGCGGTCTTCTCGATCTTGCCGTAGCGCTCGATGTAGATCTGGCGGTAGGTGTTGCACAGGATGTCGGAAATCGACGGGTCCTGCAGCAGCGGCTCGAGAGGGCCGAGGCCGGTCAGCTCGTGGATCAGCTCGCGGATCAGCTGTTGCCGCTCGTCCTCGTTCATCGGCAACCCCTCGTCGTGCAGGAAATCCTCGACGAGATCGGCCACCGCATCGCGGATCTCGGCCTCGTCGACGCTGTCGAGGGCCGCGAGGTCGACCTCCTCGACCAGGGTGGCGTGGAGCCGCGTCTTGATGTCGTAGAATCGCTCGTCGCGGCCCGGGGCGATCTCGCCCAGGTCGTCAGGATAGCTCTGAATCTGTTCCCTCAGTGCCACGTTACACCTCCTAAACCGCCTTGCCGAAGATGCCCCGGATGCCGCGGAAGCCGTTGTGGGCGGCGGGGTTCAGCAGTCGTTCGACAAAAGCGCTGATATTGGTTGCGAGCTGGGAGTGGGGCAGAAACTGGACGATCGGAGTGCCGCGGTTGATCGACTGTATGACGTCGGCGTAGTCGTTGGGGAAGAGCCAGTAGATCCGCTTGTGCAGGGTCTCCTCGGCGCTCTCGATGCTCAGCGTGCCCCCCTTGTGGTAGCGGTTGACGACGTATTCGATTTTGTCCGAACGGATGCCGAGCTCGGTGAGCAGTCTTTTCAGGCGAACGGCGTTGCGCAGCGCCGGCAACGCGAGCTCGGTGACGATGAAGACCTTCTCCGACTGGCGGAAGGAGGCGACACCGCAGTCGTTGACGTACATCGAGGCGCAGTCGATGACGACCGTCGCGTAGTGCTGCTTGAGCAGATCGATAATGCGCGCGACGTGCTCCGGACGGATCTCCTCGCTGCGCTCGGGGAGATTGGGCGCGGCGAGCAGCGCGAGGCCGCTCGCGTGACGGGCCATGCAGTCCTTGAGCAGGGCGGCGTCGAGGCGGTGGAAGTTGGCGGAGATATCGGCCATGTCGGTCTTGGGCTGCAGATCGAGCAGCACGGTGCTGTCGCCCGATTGGCAGCTCAAATCGCACAGCGCCACCGGCTGCTTGTTCTGAAGCCCCAGGGTCACGGCGGTGTTGGTGGCCAGCACCGTGGTGCCGGCTCCCCCTTTGGCGCTGACGAAGCTGAACACGCGACCGGTGGCGAGGGGGCCATCCTGGGCCAGGCGGGCGTGGACGTCGTCGAGCGCTTTCTGGAACAGCCTGCCCTGCAGGGGGCGGACGAAAAACTCCGCCGCCCCCGCCTTCATCGCCGTGACGATCAGTTCGGGCTGCTGGGTACTCGAGACGACAAACACCGTGGCCTGCGGGTAGGTGCCGCGCAGACGGCCGATGCGCTCGCAGAGCGTCCCGTCCCGGGGCGCATCGTCGATGACGATGACGCAGGGGAGGGCCTGGGGCGCGCGGGGCTCCGTTTCAGCGCGGCCCGTGTGCCAGTCGATGTGTTCGACGCCGGGGATGGTGTCGAGGATACCGGTGACCTCGCTGCTCAGGTCGGGACAGGCGATCTCTGTCGCCAGGGTCAGGTTCATGCTCATGGCAGACTCTCCAGGTAATGGCGCCTGTGGCGCGCTGCCAGCGTTCTCTCGTTGTTCACTCCACCAGGTAGGTGACGGTCCGGACGCCGGTCGGACCCCCGCCGAGACCCGGGGGACGGATCAGTCCCTCGAAGGCGATCGCGCCGCCCTGGTAGGGGACCGGGCAGGCGTAGCTGTCGTCGTTCAACAGCGACGGCGAATGTTCGAGCAGGTTGCAGCCCAGCGTCTGCGCCGACGGCGCGAGCATCACCGGGTCGCGGCATTCGTAGCAGTCCCCCCCCTTCCAGATGCGGGTCACCAGGAAGTTGGCGAGCCCGACGTAGTGCAGCTCGTTGTCCTCCTGGACCTCTGCGTTGCTGGTGTCGAAGCTGCTCGGGTCGAAGCCGCCGCAGGCGCCGGCGAAGATCACCGGGATGGTGAACAGCAGGGTCTCGCCGCGGGCCCCGGATGTCGCGATGTGGTCGCCGTCGAGCGGCGGGTTGACGGCGGTCTGCGCGGCGCTGAACTGAATGTCCTTTTTCAGTTTGACGGGCGGGGTGACCTTCTCCAGCAGCTTGTCCATGACCGTCGTCATCGAGCCGGTGGTCGCGGCCACCGGCGGGTAGCCGGCGTAGCCGAGGGCCTTGTTGTAATCGGGGACGTAGACTTTTTCGTTCGTGATGCCGTCGTGGTCGAAGTCGAACTTGTCGTTGATGTGGCGGATCAGCTGTTCGCCGGCGGCGCCGTTGCCGAAGAAGCGCTCGTCGCCGAAGGGATTGTAGGGGCTCGCGACGCTGGTGTAGAGGCTCTCGAGGCGGGCCTGGAACCCGGCGGAGTCGTTCCCCGACTGCATGAGCACCCCAAGGCCTGGCGTTCCTGGTCCGAGAGGGTGATGTAGCGCGGCAGATGGGAGTAGCGGGTCAGCGGGTCGCTCGCCCCGGGGGCGATGTAGCCGGGAAAGTCGCCCCCCAGGCCGCAGACGATGTTCTCGCCGAAATTGCCCTCGCAGCCGTTGAAGCCCGGGTCCCAGGGGTAGGGGCGGAAGTTCACCACCGCGGTACGGTTGAGCAGGTCGGTGATGCGGTTGAACTGCTCGGAGCCGTCGGCATCGAAGAGGTCGGCGATCTCCGTTTGGCTGGCCCCCCCGCCGCCGCCCAGGGTCAGGGCGGTCCAGCCGGCGGTATTCTCGTTCGATGAAAAGGTGTAGGTCTTGATGCCGCAGGCCGTGAGTTCGCCGGCATGCGGACCGGTGGAGGGGATGCAGCTGACGATGGTCAGGGGGATGGTCAGCTCGGTGCGGTCCTGAACGGCCAGCGCATCGACCGGCACGGTGGTGCTCGGCGCAAACATGTAGAAGATATGCTCGACCTCGACGCGGGCCTGGACGCGGACGCCGTTGAAGGGGGTGTCTCCCGGTGACCAGCGTTCCGTGAACGGCGCGCCGAGGTTGTCGACATCCCAGTGGCCGAGGGTGACAACGACCTGCTCGCTGTCGAGCCCGACGTTGCGCGCCAACACCTCGTTGGCGGTGATGGTCGCCTCGGCCGCGCTGACGGCCAGCCCGGCCGCACCGCTTAAGGCCCCGAGCTGGCCGGCTCCGGCCAGCGCCGAGGCGTCGACGGCCTGTTGCAGCTGAAGCTTGGCGTTGTGCAGGTGGCCGATATCGACCACCAGCGCGACGATCAGCAGCAGGGCGACCAGCAGGATCGCGACCAGCGGCGCAACGGCGCCGCGCTGGTTGTGCAGGATGCACTGTCGCGTGCGCATGAGACACCTTTCAGGGAGCATGTACTGACATCCTCCGCGCAGAGCACGGGTCTTAATCGATCGCGCCGCCGGCCAGGCCGAGATCGAAGACTTTCACTTCCTTGGCCGGAGGTTCGGCGAAGCTCTTGTTGTAGACATCCATGAGGCCCTCGGCGTTGACCCCCTCGAGCCCTGCGGGGGTGACGCCGGCGAAACGGTAGTCGGGATAGGCAATCTGGTTCTCCAGGGTGCTGCGGGTGGCCATGCCGAACTCCTGGTCGAGGAGATAGGCTTCGTTGACGAGTGTGCAGCCGCTCATGGCGGTGACGGCGGCCAGGGCCAACACAATGCGTTTCATGAGGTTCTCCTTTCCGGCCTACAGGGTGCCGAACGGCTGGTGCCCGAAGTGACCCTCCAGCCCGCCGCTGACGGTCGGGGCGTTCGCCCCCAGGTCCGTCACCGGCCGGGGGGTGAAGGGGTGGTGGTCGATCTCGGGGAGATCGTTGTCGCGGCGCCCCTCGAGACGGCGCTCGATATAGAATTCGTACCAGTTGGGCGGCTCGAACGCTTCGCCGGGGAAGCGCGCACTCCCCTCGGGGTTCGGCTTGACCAGGTGCGGCGTCACCGCGATCAGCAGGTCGGTTTTTTCCTGCTGATAGCTGGTGCTGCTGAACAGGGCACCGATAATCGGCAGGTTGCCGAGGCCCGGGATCTTGTCGACGGTTTCGCGGATGTTGTCCTGCAGCAGGCCGGCCAGGGCCAGGGTCTGCCCGTCCTGCAGCTGTACCATGGTTTCGAGTTTCCGCGTCGTCAGGCCCGGGATGGTGAAGTTGAGGGCCCCCGATCCGGAGACCGAATTGAGCTCGATGGAGGTGTCGGAGGAGAGCTGCGTCACGCTCGGGTTGACGCGCAGGCTGATGCGTCCGTCGCTGAGCACCACCGGGGTGAAGACCAGGCCGACGCCGAACTCGCGGAACTCGACGGTGATCGTATTGTTGTCCTGGGCGACCGGGATGGGGATCTCGCCGCCCGCCAGGAAGCTCGCCTCCTGGCCGCTCATGGTGATCAGGCGCGGTTCCGCGAGGGTGCGGGCCAGCCCCTCCGATTCAAGGAACTTGAGGGCGGCGGTGACTTCCCCGTTATCGAAGCTGCCGAAGATGTTGGCCTTGTTGCCGAGAAAATTGACGAACACGCTCCCCGCGGTGGCGTCGGCCAGCTTCCCGACCGTGTCGACGCCGAGGCTGCCGAGGCCGATCACCCCGGCGAAGGTGGTGTCGAGCTGGTTGACGGCCCCTGAGACGCTCCAGTCCTTGGTGCTGCTGCGGCTGACCTCGGCGAACTTCACTTCGAGCATCACCTGCTGCAGGCCTGCCACCTGGAGGAGATTGGTGACCCCGAAACCCGACTTGCCCGAGCCCTCTTCGCCCCGCTTGCCGCTCCCTTGACGCGGCAGGTAGGTCTGCGCGAGGCGCAACACCTGGTCGACGATTTCCGGCCCCGACACGGTGCCCGAGAGCACGATGCCGGTCTCCGAGCCGTGCACCTCGATCTTCTGCTGGGGATAGAGGGTGGCGATCCGTTCCTTGAGCCCGGTCAAATCGAGGGTGACGGTGACATCAAGCAGTGTCTTGCCGACGTTCTCCTGCCACAGGATGATGCTGGTGTAGCCGACCTGCTTGCCGTAGACGTAGAGGTCGCGGGGGGAGAGCACCACGACGTCGGCGATTTTCGGGTCGGCGATCGAGACCCGTTTGAAGGGGTGCGTGGTCCTGACCAGTTCCGAGCCGCCGAGCTTGGTGGCGAAGGTCTGGCGCTCGATGTCGGCCGCGCAGGCTGTGCCCGCGAGGGCCGCGGCGATCAGGATGGTCAACAGCGTGGTCACGAGCCCGGATTGACGATAGCGTGTCATGGCGCCCTCCTAGTAGCGGTCTTCGGAGTCGGGATCCTTGAACCGGACGCTGTCGCGATCGGACCCGCGGATGACTTCGACGTTATAGGGAACCGTCTTCTGCTCGGCCACCCGCGAGTGGAGCGTCTGCACGGGGGCTGCCTTGGCGACCTTGGGCGGCGCCTGGGTCTCGCCGTCGAGCGGGTTGCGCAGGACCAGATGGAGGCTGCCGAGGTGCATCTGCAGCGCCAGGCGCTCCGCCTCGGGCGGTTTGACCTGCAGGGTGACGGTTCGTACCACCTCGGGTTTCCCCTCGTCCTTTTCGGTGGCCTGGGCGATGGCCAGCACGCGGATGTTCTGGAGAATGGTCTTGGCCTTGCGATTCTTGCCGTTGGTTTCGACGCCGATGACATCGACGACCGAGTTGGGGAGGATGAAGCCGCCCACCCCGGTGACCTCGTCGACACGGATCGCCATGGCCCGGTTCCCCGGCTCGATCAGCGCCACCAGGCCCGCTCCGGAGCCGGGCTCGGCCAGTTCGGCGTCGAGCACCGGCGAGCCTGCGACCATGCGGGTCACCGCGATGCGACCGTTCACCGCCTCGATCGAATCAAAGGCGCCCTGCGGGGTGTTGTCCGCGGGCCAGTTGCTGAGGATCAGGTTGTCCGGGCCGAGCCGCGTACCGAGAGGGATGTCGGTGGCGGCGAGCACGATCTGGTCGGTGTCGACCCGGGGTGACACCACCGCCGCCTGGGAAGCTTCCTTGTCGAGGAGCCATTCCCGGGTCAGCCACACCGCGAGCAAACCGAAGACCACGGCCAGCCCGAATGCGATGAGTGCTCCGTATTTTTTCATACTCTCCTCCTCTGCCCGTTAAGGCTCCTGGGGATCCTCGTAATCTCCGGTGACGGTGAAGGTGATGGTTTCAGGGTGGGTATACCCAGGGACCAGCCCGACGATGATCGACGGCATGAAGTTCCTCACCCGTACGCTGACGGTCAGCGGCTTGCGGGTGACGTTATTGACACTCTCGGGGGAGCGGATATCGACCAGCAGGATGTCGGCCGGCGCGTAAAGAGCGCCGAGGTAATCGCGCACCGCCAGGTCGACGGCGTCCCAGCGGTCGATTTCGGGACCACAGCCGAGCGCCTGGATGGCCGGCGGGCCGTCGTTGAAACAGTTGAAATTGTCGGCCACGACCCCAGTACGCAGCCCTTCGCGTGCGGCGTTGGAGACGAAGTGCTTCTGGAAGAAGGTCAGCCCGAACTCGATGATGCCGAACAGTACCAGCAGGAGGAGGGTGGCGATCACGGCGAACTCGACCGTTGCGGCGCCCCGCTCGGAAATTAAAGCTCTATGTGTGATCGCTTGCCGCATGGCGTGCCTCACAGAGTTAGGGCGTCAGCGGGGTCTGGTCCTGGCGAACGAAGAGGGCCGTGCCCCGGATATGCTCGATGGCGTTGACTTCGGCCCCCTCGATGCCGGGGAGCAGGATCAGCAGGTCCCAGAGAACCGGGTCCCAGATGTCGGCGGTGCGTACGTCGACGGAGACTTCGAAGGAGCGCAGGTCGTTGCCGCCGGCGTCGAGGGTGGTCTCGTCGATGCGGATGGCAATGAAGCTGGCGTCGCCGCAGCAGTTCGCGGGGTTGTCGACCAACTCGTCGCCGTAGACCCCCCGGAGCATTTCGAGGACTGCCTGCCTCACGACCGGCGCCGGGTCTTCCTCGACCCTGAGCTTGGCCGCGGCGCGTGCACCTTCACGGGCCGCGTTGCGGATGTAGTGCGACTGCATCCACAGGAAGCCGAATTCGATGATGCCGAACAACAGCACGAAGAGCAGCAGGGCGAGCAGGGCGAATTCAACGGTCACCGCGCCGCGCTGATCGTTTGAGATGTCGGGTTCGAAGCATCTCATAGCAGCCGCCCCCACTGCTGAAAGGCGAAGAAGCCGAAGGCAATCGCCGCCGCGTAAGGGAAGCGCAACCGTTCTCCGCCGCGCGACGGGAGCAAGGCACGCGGGTCGCGGGTATATGCCATGGCCTTGAACGCCAGGGCCCAGGCCGCGGCGCGCTCGCGCAGGTTGGCCTCGAGCAGGTAATGGAGGAGCGCGAGGAGCCCGCCCATCAGCCCCATGTAGAGAAACACCTGGAAAATACCGAAGGGGCCGAGCAGCGCACCCAGCGACGCCAGCGCCTTGACGTCGCCGCCCCCCATGCCGCCGAGGGCGTAGGGGCCGATCAACAGCGCGAAGCCGGTCAGCAGGCCGAGTGCGGCGCTGAGCAGGCCGGCGCTGCCGGCGGTTAAAAACTGCAGGAAGGCCCCCGCGATGGCGAGGGTCAGGGTCAGAGAGTTGGGGATCCTGGAATGCAGGGTGTCGGTGGCACAAAAAGCGAACAGAAAGACGGAGGCGAGGATGATGAGCAGGGCCTGGTCGCCGTCGTAACGGCTGACCATCAACCATACCAGCAGGGACATGGCTGTAAGCCCTGTCACCATGCGCGGTAGCTGCTGGTTATCAACCCGTTTCATGTTCCTGCCTCCGTCGATCTGTTCGTCAGGTGAGGCGCTGCCAGGGGTTGGGGCGCCTCACGAAATCCATCGTCCCAGGACCTTATTGTTCGGCCGTGCCGGCAGGGAGGGCATCCCGGGTGGTTACAAAGGCCTGGTTGACGCGACCGCCGAGGACCGAAATGACCACGACGCAAATCGCAATGATCAGGGCGATCAGGACACCGTATTCCACGGCCGAGGCCCCTTCTTCGTCACGCATGAACTTTTGGATTCGTTCTCTCATGTCTCATCTCCTTTTGAATGTGGTTGAACCTGCCACCGAACCACCTCGCCTGAGAGTGGTTTCCCCAATTCCTGCAAAGAGACCTCTTTAAAGTGCGGGCGCCTTTCAGCGAGAGCCGGGCTCGGGGTGCCGTCGGGTCACGACGGACGCACACCGGTCGCGCTACGACTCGAAATAGTTGTGGGGGACAGGGAAGACCGTCCCCTTCAAGGTGCGGCAAGGCGCCGACGCTGTCGCGAAACTTTCGTGTAGGGAACAGGGACGATCTGGATGCGCCGTGCATAGCGGGGAGAGGCCCCTACTAAAGCAGGGAACAGGGGCAAGCAAGGTTGGAGAGGCGTGGATGTCGTTGGTTTTACTTTGCATGGCGTCTTTCCGGATCGTTTGCAGCCACGGCTGCATGCACAGAGATTAAGACTTAATGCAATGAGTTTTCCTCCAGCGCGTTCCAGGAGGAGTTAAAGCCGTCGTAGCCTTGCCAGACCATCAAACCGAAGGTGGTGATGGCGATAACGCAAATGGCGATGATCAGCGCGAGGAGCACACCGTATTCGACAGAGCTGGCGCCCTTGTCGTTACGGGCCAGGGAGAGCAGGGAAGAGGCGAATTGTCCCAGCATGGCAGCAGTCCCTCGCTCCTGCGCCAGGTCGATGCTGTGCCCGGCCCAGGGGGCAAAAGTTGACCTTTGACCAGGGGGGGGTCGATGGAGACTTGAGAGTATGAGTGTAGCAACGGATAGGTTGGTGACAAGCTGGAAAAAAATCAAATTGTCAGTATTATTCAATGGTTGAGGTCTTCGTAGTACTTTAGTTCAAGGACACATTAGGAAATGGCCGATATACGACGAGGTCTGAGGGGGCGGAGCGAGTGACGCCGCAAGAGGGGGGGGCGATGATGGTCTTCTCCGTCGACTGCCGGTCGACGAGGCGACCCTCGAGGTGATCGGGCGGGAGATCGGGGCGCGGTTTGTCAAGGGCGTGCCCATGGCCCCCCTGGCTTAGCGGACGCTGCGCCTCGCACCTCGGTCGGCGACCGCTTTGCATTCGGACCCTTTTGAGCGCCCCGAGGGTGTGTGGAAAATTGAAAAGCGACCCCTGGCGCAGGGGTCGCTTTTTTACTCCGGGTTTTTGGGAATCTCGTGTGGAAACGGTTCGAGAAATGATTTCAATTTTGCATCAAGTAGAAGTCCCTTGGCGATGTAAGAACAAATTCAGTATGGATTGATAACGGTTTGAGATAAGTAGCGACGACGCGCAGGTTCGGCCTGGTAGAGAGCCTTGCGAGAACTGCCTGCGGTCATTTCGTCCGCTTGATTGTTTGGTTAGGTTCCTTCGTTGTTAAACACGCTGCTTTGTTCCAATCTCGCAGAAATCTCGGTTATTCGCTCAATTGAGCAGTCTTTCCAGCCTGTGCCGGAACAATACTCTTTAGCAACTTGTATATACTCATTCGATTTTTCAACGTTACCAAGTTCTTTTTCAACCCTAGAAAGGCGCTCAAAGGTAAGTGTTTTGTCCATATTGTATGTTCTTTCTGAAAACATCATTGAGTTGATTTCTTTTGATTGGTCAAGCACATCTGAAAAAATAAGGAGCGCTTCCCTGTATCCATCTGGATAAGCATTTGTTCGTTGTATGTCGACCAGTGCAGAATAGCGACTTATCAACAGAGCATCGTTAAGGTAATCGCTGCCATCAGATATGATGTCGACGGCGCGTTTCTCGAACCAAATTGCAGCACCGCCAAGACAAATAATTGCAACAAAAAGGTGGGAGATGATAAGCAATATGATCTTTTTATTTTGGGTCATATTGGATACCTAACTAGATGATATGAAACGATTTCGCTTTTAAATATTCCCGGTCAAATACTGAAGTACACATGGTGTCGCTTAAATTCGAGACACTTGTTGGATTGGCCTGAAATATTAAATCTGCGAATCACGCCAGGAACGTCAATATACCAAAACCACCAAACTGACATCTTTGGTCACCGGCGATTACTGCGTCTTTATATCACTTTGTGAGACTCAGTTCACTAAGGTAAATCCTGAGTTTTCTAGCTACCAGGATGAGCGAACGGATGTGTCCTGTTCATAAACACAAAGAGGCGGTCATGCAATTGACCGCCTCTTTGATCCTCTTATGTGCTATGTGAGCACGCAAGGGCGTCAGGCTTCCTGCCTTCCATGAACCCTGCGTTTCACTGACGCCTGGAGCCTCCACCATACGTGGTGAGTGGCCCATCTCTCTTCATTAAGGCTTTGCCCTCAATGGGAGAGCCCTGTATAGCCGACGGGGTAAGTTTACCGTGGGCGCCCATCTGCTAACAGCCATTCTAAAGAGGCTTCTTTGTCATGCGTGACCAATATAGTCACGCCCCTGTTAACAGCGGCATTTTCGACAAATTTGTTAATTATATCTTTATGTTCAATGACTGAAATTTTGTAGTTGCCACGAAAATGAAGTGCTATGTGTTCCCCGACTTTAAACCGATCGAATTGTTTCCA
>QKBP01000104.1 GCA_003246035.1 Desulfuromonadaceae bacterium
GCCGGACTCGCGACGCCCCCCCTGGACCACCATGACGTCCTGTCTGCCAGTGCCCGATCCGTCACTGCTTTGCGAGCCATCCTCCCCATCTTGCTGCCCCCTGCCAAAATGGCGTAGTCATCTCTTAAGTTTCCGTATTTATTGGCTAAAGTCATGTGTGGCCGTCCTTGACAGACCTCGGGCGCATGGTACACTCGCTTTAACCCGGAGGGATTGAGATGGCCAGCGTCAAACACATTCTGATCGTCGATGACGAAGAACATGCCCGGCAGGGTCTGGGGCTGTTGCTTCGTCAGGCCGGTTACGAGGTGACGACGGCAGCCGATCCTTACCAGGCCCTTGACTTGATGGAGAAGGCCCGTTTCAGCATGGTTCTCTCCGACCTGCGCATGCCTGGCATGAACGGCCTGTCTTTTCTTCGCGAAATCTCAAGCCGCTACCCGGAAACCGGTGTCATTCTCATGACGGCACACGCCGGTGTCGATTCTTATCTCGAGGCCATTCAGCTCGGAGCGTACGACTACATCAATAAGCCGCTCCGTTTTGATGAACTGTCCACGGTGATGCAGCGATATTTCCAGACCCATTGACTGGAGATACTGGAAGGTGAGCCACATGAACGAAATAAAGCGGATCCTGTTTGCCACCGACTTTTCTGAGAGTTCCGACTTTTCCATCAAGCATGCTCTGTTGTTCGCCAAGAAGTTCAACGCCCGTCTGTACATCCTGCACGTAGTCAATGAGCCGGTCGACCTGAGCGGTTTTTACGTCCCTCATATTTCCTTCGAAAAGCTCGAAGAGGAGATTGCCGAAGGGGCGCGGAAGATGATGGAATCGTTCTGCGTGAAGCATATGAAGGGCTTTGACGATTATGAGACTATGGTGGTCTCGGGAATCCCGTTCAATACCATTCTCGATCGGGCCGATGAGGTGAAGGCCGACCTGATCATCTTGGGGACGCACGGGCGAACCGGGCTCGACCACGTACTCTTCGGGAGTACGGCAGAAAAAGTCGTGCGCAAATCGAAGGTCCCCGTTTTGACGGTCCGAATAGAAGAATAGCGGGTACCCTCAGGTCACGATAAAGGCAGCGGTTTCGCTGCCTTTTGTGTTTCTGAGGCATCGGCTCGAGTCGCTTTGGCCTTGCTTCTGGGATGCCCGCACGGTATCCTGAGCGCTTTCCGGAGCAGGGTGATGAAAGAACAGATTCTCGTTGTCGACGACGAAAAGAGCATCCTCGAGCTGACCGCCATGGTGTTGCGCAACCGGGGGTATGAGGTTCTCACGGCCCCGGACGGTGATCGCGGTCTGGAGCTGATTTCCGCGCATCGCCCGCCGCTGGTTCTGCTCGACTACATGATGCCGCATACCGACGGGTTGAGCGTCCTGAAGACCATTCGCGATCGCTATCCCGACACCTACGTGATCATGTTCACCGGCAAGGGGAGTGAAAAAGTCGCCGTTGAATTGATGAAGTCGGGAGCCGCGGATTACATCCTCAAGCCCTTCAGCAATCAGGACCTGGTCGACCGGATTGAAAATGTTCTCAAGATCCGGCGGTTTGAACTGGCAAACCGGGAATTGCGCGAGGAGAGGGAACGCCTCCTCCAAGAAATCGAGGCCTGGAACCTCGAGCTGGAAAAACGCGTCGCCGATAAGTCTAGGGATCTCGAACAGGCCCACCAGGAGATCCTTTTAAGCGAGAAGCTGGCGGCACTTGGCCATATGTCCGCCGGCATGGCCCATGAGATCCGCAACCCACTCAATTCGATTAGTCTGTTTGCCCAGGTGCTCAAATCCGCAGACACGATACCCGACCGGGAAACCTATACCGACAAGATTCTCGAGGAGGTGACCCGCATCGATAATATCCTGGTGAATCTACTCGACATCAGCCGTACTCCCCGTAATCATTGTTCTCGAGTTCAACTCGATCAGGTGGTCGAGGAGGTCCTTGGGCAGTTTGCCGATCAAATCGCGAGTCAGAAGGTGCAATTGCAGCGTGATTTTGCACCGGGCGACTTCCAGCTGCTGGCCGACGGTGACGATATTCAACAGATCTTCTCCAACCTCTTCGTCAACGCGTTGCAGGCGATGCCCGATGGGGGGATGTTGGCCGTACGGTTGTTGCGTACCCAGGAAGGGATCAAGGTCGAGGTAGGCGATAGCGGGTGCGGAATCGATCCGGAGCATGTAAAGAAGATTTTCGACCCGTTTTTTACCACCAAGCCTCGTGGGACAGGGTTCGGGCTGTCGGTGGTCCTGCGCATCGTGCGCAACTGTGGAGGACGAATTTGGGTCGAGAGTGCCCCCGGAGAAGGGACGCTCTTTCATGTCGTCCTCCCCGAGGCCTGCGGGGACGTGAGGGCACCGGCCACTGCATGACGCTGAGATTTCGTGATATTGCGCTTGAGCTGCATGAGGAGGAGTCGCTTCTTCCGGGGCGCTTGGCTTCAACTCTCGGTTTGCGGCGCGAGGATGTTACTGACTTCCGGGTCGTGCGCCGCTCCATCGATGCCCGGCGCAAGCCGAGAATACAGCGTGTCTATACGGTCGAGTTCGAGTCTCCCCGTGCCCAGGCGCTGCTCGAAAACTTCACCGGGAAAGGTCAACTCGAGGAACTCGCGGAAACTGTTCCCGATGTCCTCCCGTCAGCTAAAGTTTCCTGTCACGTCGTGGTTGTCGGGATGGGCCCCGCCGGTCTATTCTGCGCCTTGCGCCTTGCCGAAGCCGGCGCAAGGGTAACGCTGGTCGACATGGGTAGACCGGTTGAAGAGCGGGTCAGGCATGTTTCGTCGTTCTGGAGCGATGGGGCTCTCGATCCCTGCAGCAATGTCCAGTTCGGGGAAGGGGGGGCCGGCACCTTCTCGGACGGTAAGCTGAGTACCCGGCTCAAACACCCTCGCATCCGTGAAATACTGCAGCGGCTGGTCGATTTCGGAGCCGACCCCGACATCCTCGTCCAGGCCAAACCTCATGTCGGCTCTGACCGCTTGCGCAAGGTGTTGATCGGTTTTCGCAGACACCTCCAGGGCCTGGGTGTCGATGTGCGCTTCGGAACCCGCCTTTCCGGGTTCGAGATTTCTGAAGGGAGGGTCTGCGGAGCGCTTTTCGATGACTGCGATGCACTCGCGGCAGATGCACTGGTCCTCGCTCCCGGGCACAGCGCCACCGAGACTTTTCGCATGCTGCAGCGTTCCGGAGTCCAACTCGAGGCAAAACCCTTCGCCATGGGAGTGCGGGTCGAACATCCCGTGGAGTTGATCAACCGGATCCAGTACGGCATCCCACGTCACGAGCGACTCCCTGCGGCCGACTATGCCCTGGCGTACAACGATCCGGAGACCGGCAGGGGGGTCTATTCGTTCTGCATGTGCCCCGGGGGGGATGTCATCAACGCCAGTTCCGAGCCTGGGGGCGTGGTTGTCAACGGCATGAGCCATCGCCTCAGAGATGGCCTCCGTTCTAACAGCGCGCTGGTTGTTTCGGTGCGGGTCGAGGACTTCGCTCGTTCATCGCCGCTCGATGGCCTCGAGTATCAGCGACATTGGGAGCAAAGGGCATTTGCCGCAGGGGGGGGCGGACACCAGGTCCCGGTCCAGAATCTACTGAGCTTTCTTGGTCAACCTGCCCCCATAACAGGCGCAGCGTGCCCTCCGGGGACGTCCGAGAGCGAACTCTCGAGGGTGCTTCCCGGGTATGTCGTGGACGGAATCCGCAAGGCCCTGCCTTTCTTCGATCGCAAGATGCGCGGATTTGTGACCGCGGAAGCAACCCTGTATGGTGTCGAGACTCGAACCTCCTCACCGGTGCGGATCCTCCGTGATGAGCGTGGAGAATCCGTGTCACAACCGGGCCTGTACCCGGCGGGTGAAGGGGCCGGGTATGCTGGGGGGATCATGAGCGCCGCCCTTGACGGCATGAAGGCCGCTGATGCCATACTGGAAAAACACCATAGGAGAGACGGTTGAAAAGCGTTTTTGTAGAAAATATCCGGGAGCGAGATTGGGTCGAGTCTGTTTTCCTGGTGCGAGACAAGATTACGGCCACTGCCAAAAACGGCAAGCCGTACCTGACGCTCAAACTCATGGACCGTTCGGGCGAGGTCGAAGGGCGCGTCTGGGACAATGTCGAGACGATATCCGCCGGCTTCGAGAAAGACGACTTTGTGGTCGTGAGCGGGAAGGCAAGCGTTTATCTTGGGAAGATGCAGCTGGTGGTTCAGAATCTCGTCCGGGTCGATGACAGTCAGGTCAATCTGGATGATTTTCTTCCGGTGGCGCATCGCAGTCGCGAGGAGATGCTCGGAGAATTGGACGGCCGGGTGGCGTCCCTGGCTAACCCGCATCTGAAAAGGTTGATGGAGGCTTTCCTCGCCGACCAGGAGTTCATGGCGGGGTACAGTTCGGCTCCGGCGGCCAAGAGCATGCACCATGTCTACCTCGGGGGGCTGCTCGACCATTCCCTCTCGGTCGCAACGCTGGCAGACAACCTGAGCAACCATTACCGGGATCTCGACCGGGATCTGCTCATGGTCGGGGCGTTGCTGCACGATATCGGCAAAGTGGCGGAACTGCGCTACAGCCGCTCCTTCGAATATACTGATGCCGGAAAACTCCTCGGGCATATAGTTATGGGGGTCGAGCTTGTCGAGGAGAAGGTGCGCCTGCTGCGTGATTTTCCGCCGCAGCTGGCCATGCTCCTCAAGCATCTTCTGCTCTCGCATCATGGCCAGTACGAATTCGGTTCCCCCAAGCGTCCCAAGACGCTCGAGGCCGTCGTTCTGAACTTCATCGACGACCTTGATTCAAAGGTCAACGGCATCACGAGCTATCTCAGCAAGGAAAAGACTTCGGACGGAGAGTGGTCGAGTTACCATCGCTTTTATGACCGCTATTTCTTCCGGCCAGGGTCTGCCGAGGGGGAGGAAAAAGAGTCGTCCCCCCGGGTGACGGCAGCGGCCCCGGATCCTCCCCAGCACCCTCGGGAACATGCCCGGGGGAAGAGCGCTCAACCGCTTCGTCACACGCTCGCCGACCAGCTTAAAGGGAAGAGTCTCGATCTATTTGAGCCCCTTCCTGATGAGAGGGAGAAACCAGAATGATAGTTGAAACCCTGGCCGTAGGCCCCCTTCAGGTGAACTGCCACATCGTGGCCTGCCCGACCACGCACGAGGCGATGGTCATCGACCCCGGTGACGAAGTGCCGCGTATTCTCCGAACTCTCGAAGAAATGCACCTCAAGCCGGTGGTCATCGTCAACACGCATGCACACTTCGATCATGTCGGTGGGAACAAGGAGCTCTGTGATGCCACTCGGGCCCCTCTACTGATTCACGCCGCGGACGTGCAGTTGCTCGCCCGCGCCGAGCAGCACGCCGCGGCCTATGGACTCACCGCGACGCCCTCTCCCGCCCCGGACCGCGTTCTTCAGGAGGGAGATGTGGTGGAGGTCGGTTCCCTGCGGTTTAAGGTGATTCATATCCCCGGTCACTCACCCGGAGGTATCTGCCTGTTCACCGAGGGACATGTGTTCGTCGGAGATACCCTGTTTGCCGGATCGATCGGCCGAACCGATCTCCCCGGTGGCGATTTCGACACCCTCATTCACGGTATCAAACAGAAACTCTGGCCGCTCAGTGACGAAACCATTGTCTATTCAGGGCACGGTCCTGAAACCTCGATCGGCCGGGAACGACTCACCAACCCGTTCGCCGCCGAATAGCGGAGTGCGACTACTGGGACGAGGTGAAGATATGCTCTCGGGGAAAAATATCGTACTCGGTGTCAGTGGCGGGATTGCCGTTTACAAGGCGGTGGAGGTTCTGCGCCTGCTGGTCAAGGCCGGTGCGGATGTCCACGTCGTGATGACACGTAATGCTCAGGAATTCGTGACGCCACTGACGTTTCAGACCCTGTCGAACAACCCTGTTCACTGTGAACTCTTCGAGCTCTACCGGGAACGCGAGATCGGACATATCTCGCTGGCCGACAGGGCCGATCTGTTTCTGGTCGCTCCAGCCACGGCCAATCTGATCGGCAAGGTGGCTAACGGCATCGCCGACGATCTCCTGACGACAACACTGATGGCGACGCGAGCCAAAGTTCTTTTCGTGCCGGCCATGAACGTCAACATGTGGGAGAACCCTGTCTACCGCCAGAACCAGCAGCGCCTCGAGGCCCTCGGTTATCGCTTCATGGAGCCCGCTTCCGGAAGCCTTGCCTGCGGTTGGGAAGGGAAGGGCAAGCTCCCCGATCCGGCCGATATTGTTGCTGTGCTCACCAGCCTGGCGGCTCCGGCCGATCTCGCCGGCGAGACGATACTCGTTACGGCCGGGCCGACCCGCGAAGCGATCGATCCGATCCGCTACATCAGCAACCACTCGTCGGGAAAGATGGGCTACAGCCTGGCGTGTGCCGCTCGCGAAAGGGGGGCACGGGTGATTCTGGTCAGCGGCCCCACCAACCTGTCACCTCCTCGCGGAGTCGAGTTCGTGCCGGTAACTTCGGCGCGTGAAATGCATGATGCCGTCATGGAGCATTTCGACCAGACGACGGTGGTCATCAAGGCTGCTGCCGTGGCCGATTACCGTCCCGCTGCGCCGTCGTCGTCGAAGCTCAAGAAACGTGACGGAGGCGGTTCGACGGTGGAACTGGTCGAAAACCCCGATATTCTGGCGTTGCTCGGAACCCGCAAGAAGGGACAGATACTCATCGGATTTGCGGCCGAAACGGGAGACCTCGTCGAAAACGCCCGACAAAAGCTCGAAGCGAAAAACTTGGACCTGATTGTTGCGAATGATGTGACTCAGGAGGGGGCCGGCTTCGACGTCGATACCAATATTGTGAAGTTGCTTTACCGGGACGGGCGTATCGAGGTGCTCGAAAAAATGAGCAAGGAGGCCATTGCCCATCAACTTCTGGATCGCCTCAAGGTGCTCCGTGGAGCGAGTTAGGCCGCCGATAAAATGGCAAGAAGCTCTTCGGGGCGGGTGATGCTGTCACGGAACTGCGGGCGGAGGCGCTCGATATACGCATCTGCTTCCTGTGCCGAGATCTTTCCCTCCTGCCAGAGGAGGTGAAGGTTTTTGCGCAGCATGCGTCCGGCGTCCAGAGCTCTCTCCCCGGTTGGGTCGGCTTGCAAGAAGGGGCTGGTTTCTGGGTCGCTCAGGATGCTGAGGCTGGCCGAACGTGCGAGGTCGAAATATTCTTCGGCATTTTCAAGCCCGAGGGGGTACCGGGAGTTAACCGCGAGGGATCGGAGCATTTTCTGCCAGTGCTGCAGGCGCGAGAGCAGAAGGATCGAGTTGAACAGCCTCTTGTTGGTGGTGAACGAGAAGAGGGTGTTTGCCAGCACCTGCCGCATCATCTGGTCGTTGTCACTGAAGTCTTTACGGGCCAGCGTCCTGGCGATGTCCCAGACTTCCTGATCGACCAGTGATTCGTAGCGCATCTCCCAGTAAGTGTGTTTCAGCAGCACGGTGTTGAAGGAGCGGATCATCTTGACCGGAACAAAATAGGAGTGTGCGATTGTGTCGGCGGCGAGGTGGGAGAGATATCCCCAGGCGCAGGCCACCTGGTTGTCGTTTTTCGCCGCGGCAAGGATCTGCTTCGCCATGCGCCAAGAGTGGCAGTGCTTCAGGTAATGGGTATATTTTTTCCCGAGGGTAATGTCGGCGCTGATACAGCCGTAGAGGAAATCGTAGGGGCAGGCAGCGAGGATGTTCTGAAGTTGCCGTGAGAAGAGCGCCAGGTTGTCGAGGGCGTACATCCCAACCTGGAGATGAACGCCGACTCCCCAGGCAAACGCAGATGTCGGGGTCGCAACCAGTCCCAGCGAGACCAGCAGCAAAAAGACGAATTTGAAGTAGCGAGCCTTCGTCATATCGGCGCCGTCGAGTTCGTGGAGTTACTACCAAGTATAAACAATATGCCTAAAAGTCTGAAACAGGAAATCTCATCAGAGCTGTCAGCCGTTCGCGGGCTGTTC
>QKBP01000103.1 GCA_003246035.1 Desulfuromonadaceae bacterium
CTTGAGCATCGGCAAACCTCAGGTCAGGATTCGATGCTCTTAATGATAGAACGGCGTTTGAAAAAAATCCAGAAAATAAACAACAAGCCATTATGTTTTAAAAAACAAAGGTTTCAGTGCTGTAGGTGGACTATGAAGGCGTGGTTGAAGATGTTCGACAGTTCTCGTCCTGTTATCTTTCGACGAAAAAAGGCATAGCTGCGCTGGGTATCGATGGACCCGTTCTGGACGTTGTTCCTCCTGGTGATGATCGCACCAACCTCCGGGTTCATTTCGGGACGGCAGAACATCCCGGTGATCAGGCGGGTCAGGGACCCCTTCTCGGGCAGTCTTCCATTTTCAGTAAGTTAAACGAATTTTGCTGCCATACAATCGGGGGAGGGTGATGGGAGAAGACCATTGGTTTAGATACAACCACAGTCCGGAAGTCAATTTACAGCACAATCTCCTTGATCGTCATCCCCTCTCCGCTGCGGGTCAGATAAAGGAACAGGTGTACTCGGCGATGATCACCGTCCAGGTGATTAAAGGCGCTGGAGAAGTGCTGTAGTTTGACGTTCTTGCCGCGGATCGCTTCGAACTCCACGGCAAGGCGGTTCTTGACCAGCTCCTGTTCTGGGGAGGTGAGGCGGTTGTCGAACAGCGCGGGAGGAGCCGACTGCGAGACGCGTTCGGCGAGGGCATAGTCGCGGGCGAGATGCTCGAGAAGCCTTTGATTGTCGGGAAAGGCGTCGGCGCAGGCCTGCCGGAGCGCCTCGCACAGCCCTGAAAATGATAGCGGGTGGCGCAACGCTCCCCGTTGGTCGAGCGCGTCGGCGAGGCGCAGCAGTCCGGCGGCAAACGATTCGCACGCCTCGGCAACCGCGGAGAGAAAACCCCGGAGGCGGCCGTGATTCCAGCCCTGGTCGAGGAGGCGGCTGAGATGACGGACCCTGACCAGGTCCATGAAGGAGAGGTCCGGGGTGGACAGGACCGTGTAGGGCGGGTTCGGATCGAAGCGGATGGCAAGTTTGTCGGCGCTCTCACGCAGCGGCGAACCGGGGATCAGCTTGACCGGTTCGATCTGCAGATGATGTGGGGCCAGGGTTGCAACTCGATCGATCGAAGCCAGAAGCCTCTGCAGGTCGTCGCCGGGGAGTCCGGCGACGAGGTCGAGATGCAGGTGGATGTTGCCGGCTCGGCGCAGGCGACGGACAGTCGTTTCAAGGCGCTCGAGATCGATGCTTCGCTCGACGGCCTCGAGGGTCTTTGCGAAGGTCGACTGGACCCCGATCTCGAACTGAAACATCCCTTCGGGGACCGTGGCGAGGAGTTCGAGCGTGGCGTCGTCGAGGAGGTGGGCGCCGATCTCGAAGTGGAAGTGGCAGTTCGCGTTGTGTTCGAGAATAAAAGTGAAGATCTCGCGGGCCCGTTCAGGGTGGTAGTTGAAGGTGCGGTCGACCAGCTTGATTTTCGGAACGCTCCGGTCCATCAGCAGCTTGAGATCGGCGCGAATCCGCGCCATGGAGAAGCTGCGCACGTGCGTGTCCCGGGCACTCAGGCAGAAGCTGCAGCGGTAAGGGCAGCCGCGACTGGTCTCGAGGTAGGTGAAGCCGCGCTCCAGGTCGACCATGCCGGCGGCAAACGGTGAAGGGATGTCGTCAAGGTCCTCAAGTACCGGCCCGTCCGGTCCCTCGTGCACTGCTTCGCCGCTGCGCCAGGCCAGGCGCGGTACCCCGAGGGGATCCTCCCCCCGGGCCCAGGCGCTTAACAGGGCTCGCAGCGGCAGCTCCCCTTCGCCGCGCACCAGGGCGGCCAATCCCGGATGGTTTTCGAACAGTTCCTCCCCATCGTAGGACACTTCCGGCCCTCCGAGCACGATCTTCAGCCCCGGTTTCGCCGTTGCCAGCGCATCGACCAGTTCGAGCGTCTCGCGACGGTTCCAGAGATACACCGAGAAGCCAATGACCTCGGGGTCGGCGGCGAGAAGCAGGGCGAGAACGGTTTCGCGCGGCTCGTGGATAGTGAACTCTTTGAGTTCGATCTCGGTGCCGCAGCCCGCGCAGTAACTTGCCAGGCAGGGGAGGGCCAGGCTGGCGTGGATGTACTTGCTGTGGAGGGTGGTCAGAATCGTGCGCATGGGGTTAAGGATAACCAAGAGCGACGAGTGAGGGAAGAAGAATCCCCTGCCGTGCAATGCGGTAAAAATCGAGGGCTGAATTATCCTCCTGTGGCGACAACCTTTCCGCTTCAATCCCCTGCCCAATTGTGCTACCCTCGCGAACTACCACGAGTTTTCGGCAAAGGGCCGGGGCAAAGGACATGCGCAACAGGACATTTCGAGCAGTGCTCGCCGACGAGCGGGGGGAAATTTTCGACCATCCCCATCTCGCCATGGCCGGGATGAACGGACTCCAGCCGCGACTCCCGGAAGCGGCGGAGATGATCCCCCTCCCCGAAGGGAGCCGGCTCTTCACCATCCCGAACACCCCGCCGCTCGGCTGGGACCGTCGTCAGAAACGGTTCGTTGCCATCGACCAGCTGCCGAAAAACTGGGGGGGGGGACGGACCCAGGCCGTCTGTGCGTTCGTGACCCCGGGCTATACCCGGACCCTGCTGCCGGCGGCGGACTGGAAACGCAAGCGGGTTACCCTGCCGCTGTGGGCCTATACCGCGGTCGGCTGGTGTGTCGAGGAAGAGCGCTTCTACGTGGCCGCGGTCAAGGTCGACCGCAACCCCCAATGGCAACCGGATAACTACGACGATCGCGTCCTCGACCCGATGGTGCGCGAAAGGTTGACGCGGCAGCCGGACAACCGACTGCTGGAGCAGCTGGCGCGCTGCGCGGTCGATTATCACTGCTTTGCGGCCAAGAACCTGTTCCTGGGGCGCTGGGAGGCGCCGCTGCCGATCAGCCCGGGGTGCAACTCCCGCTGCCTCGGCTGCCTCTCCCACCAGCCGGCGGCCAACGAATGCTGCCCCTCGAGCCAGGAGCGGATCACTTTCGTGCCGACGGCCGGGGAGCTGCTCGAGGTGGCGGTACCTCACCTCGAGGGTGCTGATAACGCCATCGTCTCCTTCGGTCAGGGGTGCGAGGGGGACCCGATCCTGCAGGCCGCCACGGCCGCCGAGGCGATCCGTGGGATGCGGCTGGCTACGTCACGAGGGACGATCAACTTCAACAGCAACGCTTCACTCCCCGACGAAGTCGAACGACTCGCCGACGCGGGGCTCGATTCGATCCGCATCTCCCTCAACTCGGTAAGACGCGATCCGTACGAGCGTTATTACCGCCCCCAGGGATACGCGTTTGACGATGTCATCGCCTCGGTCCACCGGGCCAAGCGCAAGGGGCTGTTTACGATGCTCAACTACCTGGTCTTCCCGGGTTTCAGCGACCAGCGCGAGGAGATCGATGCACTGGTGGCGCTGATCGAGGAAGCCGGGATCGACCTGATCCAGATGCGCAATTTGAGCCTCGACCCGGTGCTGTATGCCGAGGCGCTCGGCATCGAGACCCCGGGGGTCGGAATGAGGGCCATGCTCGACGAGGTCAAGGAGCGCGTGCCCCGTATCCAGTTCGGTTATTTCAACCGTACCCGGGAGGCGTTCCATCCCCCCGGGTTCGAAACCGACTGGCCGATCGAAATCAACGGATGACTTGCCCCCGGGACACGGGGATGGAATAGGAGGACGCAATGAACAGACCGATCTTTTTCTTCACAGCTACCCTGGCGTTAATGCTGGCCGTACCGGCCGCAGCGCGTACCGTTTATGTCACCGACCAGTTGTCGGTCAATTTGCGGGCCGCGGCGTCCGGAAGTGCCGATTCGGTCAAACTGCTGACCAGCAACACGCCCCTCGAGGTGCTTGGAGAGGATGGAGATTTTTTGAAGGTCCGCCTCGATGATGGCAGCGAAGGGTATTTTCCCAAGCGCTATGCCAGCACGGACGAACCGCGTCCGCGGATAATCAGCCGTCTCGAGAAGCAGATCGCGAAATTGGAGGCCGAGCTTGAGGGGATGCGCCAGCGCCTCGGCGCAGCTTCCGGGGAACTCGAAGCGGAGAGGGCGGAGCTGGTGACCCAGCTTCAGACAACCCAGGAGGAGCTGGCCCAAATGGAGAGTCAAAACGCTCTCCTGCTCACCGAACGAGACGCGGCACTGCAGAAATACGAGCAGCTGGCAGCCGATGCGGGGAATGTCGTGGAACTGGCCGCACAGCGGGATCGACTCGAGTCCGAGAACGAAGATCTGCGCGGCCAGATCCAGACCCTGAGCAAGGAGAACGAAAGTCTGCTGATCAGCGGTGTGATCAAGTGGTTTCTTGCCGGCGCGGGGGTGCTGGTGTTCGGCTGGGTCATCGGGAGGTCTTCGCGCCGCAAGCGCGGCGGTCTTTCCGGTTACTGATTGCGAAGGAGTCGAGGGGTATGGGACGTCATCTGGTTCTCGTAGGGGGCGGGCACGCCCACCTGCATACCCTCAGCCAGGCCCGTGGCATCCGTCGCCGCGGGCACCGGATTACCCTGGTCAGTCCAACCCCCTGGCATGACTATTCAGGGATGGCACCGGGGCTTCTGGGGGGGCGCTACTCGACCGACCAGATCCGCTTCCCGCTCGACGAGATCGCGCGCCGGGGTGATGTCGAGGCGGTCTGGCAGCGGGTCGTCGGGATCCGTCCGGCAGAGCGTCGCCTGGTGCTCGCCTCTGGTGAGTCCCTGGAGTACGATGTTGCCTCCTTCAACATCGGCAGCGATGTCGCTGCAGACATCCCGGCAGCCCTGCATCGCAAAGTTTATCCCGTCAAGCCTGTCGAGCGTCTCGCCGAAGTGCAGGAGCGCCTCGGCCACTGGCCGTCGGGCACCCCCTGTCGCCTGGCCGTGGTCGGCGGAGGCTGTGCAGGCGTGGAAATGGCCGGCAACGCCCGACACCTGATGGATACGCTCGCTCTGGACGGCCGCGTAACCCTGTTCGCAGGGGGGGGGCTGCTCCCTGGCTGGCCTGCACGACTGGTAGGGAAAGTCCGGGAATATCTGCGACTGCACGCGATCCAGCTCATGGAGGGGGCGTCCGTCCATGGCTACGCGGCGGACACACTCGATCTCGGGCCACAGGGGAAACACCCTTACGATCTGGCTCTGGTCGCGACCGGGACCCGTCCAGGGCCCCTGTTTCGGCAAGCGGGACTGGCTGTCGGCGCCGACGGTGATCTGAGCGTCAATCCGTTTCTCCAGTCGGTCGATGCCCCGGAGCTGTTCGGCGCCGGAGATTGCATCCACTTTTCCACTTCGCCGCTCGACAAGGTGGGGGTCTATGCCATCCGCCAGGCACCGGTGCTGATGCACAACTTGGTTGCCGCCCTCGAGGAGCGCCCCCTGAGCACCTACACTCCCCAGCAGTCCTACCTGCAGATCATCAACCTCGGCGATGACCGCGCAGCCCTCTATCGCCCACCGTTCTCCCTCTTCGGGGTGATCCCCTGGCGGATCAAGGAGGCGATCGACCGAGCCTTCGTGAAAGACTACCAGCCGAGCTGATCGTTCTCTGGCTACTGCGTGTAATCGGCTCCGTACAGGACTTCGATGGTCAGCATCACGGACGGTTCTCCGTGAAAATCGTTGTCATGGTAAAAGTCGATCTGCGGCCTGAGTTCCAGGAAGACGAACCCTTCGTGGATATCCCGACGTGCGCGAACGTTATAGAAGTAGCGATCATGGTGCCAGATCGGCCGGGAATTGCCGATGATGCCCGCCTCAGTGGACAAGCCGACCCGCTTGTTCAACGCGTAGAAGAAGTAGATCCGCTGACTGACTCGGAAATCGTTGTGGATGTATTCTTCCTCGTTGCGGTAGGCTTCGGAGGTCAGGCGTAGCAGCGAACGCTCACCGATTCTCCGATCGAAGTAGAGGGTCGATTTCGAGCCGTACCCGGTCGAGTCGAACCACTCGAAGGACTGCACGAAGCGGAGGCGCCAGGTGAACAGGTTGAAGCTGCGGCGCAGACGCAGCTTGGCGTAGGGGTCGAGAGGGTTGCGCAGTTTGACCCCTGGAGAGACCGAGACGGTCCAGTTGCGGGTCTCCTGGAGGATGACCTGCAGCGAGGCGTTGACGTCGTTGTCCCCCAGAGGGGGGGTCCCCGCGGGGAGCGCATTGACGACCTCGTCGTCGAACTCGTCGTCTTCCGTTTCGAAGCGCAGCTTGATGCGGTTCTTCGTTCGTGGCAAATCGAGCCTGAGGCGGAACTTGGCGTCGGCCGAGAGCTCACCGCCGCGCTCGTAAAGACCTGAAAGCTTAAGGGAGGCGTAGGTTTCGGTGATTTCGTCGTAGAGACGCTCATCCCCGAAAAAGGAGTCAACGCGCCTCGAAAAATTGTCAATGGTACGGCTGATGTCTTCGTGGCGTAGCGTGGTGCCAATCGTGCGCCCGATCAGGCTGTACGTCCCCTGCACGAACCCGTCCTCAGATTCCGCTTCCTCCGCGACGGCCTCCTCCGCGACGGCTTCCTCCGCGACGGCTTCCTCCGCGACGGCCTCCTCCGCGACGGCCTCCTCCGCGACGGCCTCCTCCGCGACGGCCTCCTCCGCGACGGCCTCCTCCGCGACGGCCTCCTCCGCGAGCGACAGGGGTGACGTCGGCGGGTGGCTCATGCTGCACCCGGTCACAAAGCACAGCAGGACGCTGAACGTCCAGACTAGGCGATAGGACGACCGCGCGGTACGACTTGTGAATTGGCCCTGCAGTATTGGAGTATTATTCATTAGAATGAATTTTAGCGGGGAATGTCGGGGAGGTAAAGCAGGTGAGGAATAAAAAAGGGCAGCCCGATCAGGCTGCCCTTTTTATGGTTTGACGAGGTGACGCGATTACTTCTTGGCCACCGTCGATTTAGCCAGTTCGCGGTTGAGGCGGGCGATGAACTTGACCTTGATCCCCTTGGGGCAGGCGGCTTCACACTCGTAGTGGTTGGTGCAGTTGCCGAAGCCTTCGGCGTCCATCTGGTCGACCATCGCCTTGACGCGACGGGCCGCTTCCACTTCACCCTGCGGGAGCAGGCCGAGGTGCGCCACCTTGGCGGAGACGAAGAGCATCGCCGAGGCGTTGGGGCAGGCGGCGACGCAGGCCCCGCAGCCGATGCAGGCGGCGGCGTCCATCGACTCGTCGGCCTTGACCTTGGAGATCGGAATGGCGTTGCCGTCGGGAACCCCGCCGGTGTGGGCCGAGGTGTAGCCGTACGACTGGATGATGCGATCGAAGGCGCTGCGGTCGACCATCAGGTCCCTGATGACCGGGAAGGCCTTGGCACGCCACGGCTCGATGTAAATCGAGTCGCCGTCCTTGAAGCGACGCATGTGTAGCTGGCAGGCGGTGATCTCTTCCTCGGGGCCATGCGGCACGCCGTTGATGACCTGCGAGCAGGTGCCGCAGATACCTTCGCGGCAGTCATGGTCGAAGACGATCGGCTCGATGCCGGTCTTGATCAGGTCTTCGTTAACTTCGTCGAGCATTTCGAGGAAGGACATGTCAGGGCTGACATTCTTCGCAGTGTAACGCTCGAGCTTCCCTTTATCCTTGGCGTCCTTCTGACGCCACACATACAGTGTCAGATTCATGGTTCCGCTCATTATTTGTAACTCCTAACGGCCAGTTGGACGTTTTCGAATTTGAGAGGCTCTTTGTGGAGCTCGGGCTCTTTGTCGGTGCCCTTGAACTCCCACGCGCCGACATAGGTGAAGTTCTCGTCGTCACGCATCGCTTCACCGTCATCCGTCTGGTGCTCAGTACGGAAGTGGCCACCGCAGGACTCTTCGCGGTGCAGGGCGTCCTTGGCCAGAACTTCGGCGAACTCGAGGAAGTCGGCCAGACGACCGGCGTTCTCCAGCTGCTGGTTGGTTTCGCCAGCACCACCGGTGACGTTGACGTTGTTCCAGAACTCGTCGCGGATCTCGGGGATGCGCTTGAGGGCTTCGGTGAGGCTCTCCTTGGAGCGCGCCATACC
>QKBP01000114.1 GCA_003246035.1 Desulfuromonadaceae bacterium
CCCTGGACGGTCGGCCCGGTCCGGATCATTCCATCTCCAGACGCTTGATCTTTTCGACCAGGGTGGTGCGGTTGATCCCGAGCAGGCGGGCCGCGCGGGCCTTGACTCCCTTGCCGAGCTCCAGCGCTTCGCTGATCAGGCGGCGCTCGATCCCCTCAATGACATGCGGCATGTCGACCCCGTCGCTGGTCACGCGGGGGGCGTAGAGGTCGAGGTGTCCTTCGACGGCAACGCGACCGATGCCATCCGGCAGGTCGGACGGCTCGATGCGGTCGCCGTCGGTCAGGGCAACAATCCTTTCGATGACGTTTTCCATTTCCCGAACATTGCCCGGCCAGTCATAGGCTTCGAGCGCCCGCATGGCGCTCGGGGCAACGGTCAGGATCTGGCGGCGCATCTCCGGACAGATCTTCTGCAGGAAATGACGGACCAGCATCGAGATGTCCTCACGGCGTTCACGAAGCGGCGGGAGTTCGATCGGGATGACGTTCAGACGATAGAACAGGTCGTCGCGGAAGCGCCCGCGGCGCACCTCCTCTTCCAGGTCGGCGTTGGTGGCCGAGATGACGCGTACGTCGAGCTTGATGGTGCGCGAGGAGCCGACACGCTCGATCTCCTGTTCCTGGAGGACACGCAGCAGCTTGGTCTGGAGGTGGAGCGGCATGGTGCCGATCTCGTCGAGAAAAACGGTCCCCCCGTTGGCGACCTCGAACTTGCCGGCCTTGTCGGCAACGGCCCCGGTGAACGATCCCTTGACGTGCCCAAACAGTTCGCTTTCGAGCAGCTCCGAGGGGATGGCGCCGCAGTTGATGGCGACGTAGGGTTTGTCCTTGCGCGGTCCGTTGAAGTGGATGGCCTTGGCCACCAGCTCCTTGCCGGTCCCCGACTCCCCCAGGATCAGGATCGTGGAGTCGGTACCGACGATTTTTTCCATGCGCCGGAAGACCTGCTGCATCGACGGGCTGGTGCCGATGATATTGTCAAACCGGTAGCGACCGCGCAGCTGCTCGCGCAGGTAGATGTTTTCGACCAGCAGCTTGTTCTTCTCCAGCGCCTTGGCGACCTGGACCTTGAGGTGTTCGACATTAACCGGCTTGGTGATATAGTCGTAGGCACCCTCTTTCATCGCTTCGACCGCCGATTCGGCGCTGGCCTTGCCTGTAACCACGATGACATTGGTCAGGGGAGCGTGCTCCTTGACCTGCTTGAGAATTTCGATGCCGTTCATCCCCGGGAGGAACAGGTCGGTGATCATGACCTCTACGGGCCTCTTCTCGAGGCTGGTGAGAGCCTCTTCGCCGGATGGAGCCCCCTCGACGTGGTAGCCCTCTTTGCGCAACAGTATCGATAATCCTTCCCGGTTGGCCGGGTCGTCATCAACGATCAGGATGCGGGGTGTGTGTTCCATGATCCCTCCGGCGGTTTCGTCAACATTTTGACGAATGTACGCTACCACGACAGGGTCGTTCAGCGCAAGGGAGGACGTCCGCGGACTCTTTTTCTGGACCTGAACTTGCATTCATTGGATGAAGCTATTCCGCTCGTTCCCCGTACGTCCTTCCAAATCCGTGAAGCGGGTGCGAGTCGAAAGGAGTGCTGTTGTTATGGCTGGATCTGATTGGTTGGGGAATTATGCCGTCGTATGGCTGCTTGCGGGGGTGGTGCTGCTCTATCTGGCCCGTAAGCAGGCACACCAGGCGATCAAGGGTTTCTGCAGGGTGTTCTACAGCGGCCTTCGCATGGCCTCGCGTTCCCTGCGGATAGCCGAAACGCGTTTACGTGAGCGAAATCGCGAAGTCCTGCTTGCGGCCGGACGTGAACAGGTCGAAAAGGAGCTGCAGCGCGAGTTCCTGCGTGTCGAGGCGACCGTTCGCCGCGACCTGCAGAGCTATCCCGCTCTGCACCGTAACATGTCGGACCTGATCGCCCGAATCGACGAGGATTACCGTCAAGCGACAGATTCTCCCCCTTCTCCGCCGGAGTGGCTCGAGGCGGTCGAGGCGGTGGCGAAGATCCCGGCCCGAGACGAGGGGGTCATCGGCAAGATCCTCAAGGACATCCAGGGGACCCTCGATCGGCACCACAAGGAGTCGATGCAGGAATACCGCAAGGCGAGCGGCGAGCGTCACACCCTGCTCAAGCGCATGATGCCGTTCTGGCGCAAGCTCACCAACACGGTCGACGAGGTCGGCAAGACCATCAACAGCCTCGAGGATCGTGCCCAGGTGATCGACGCCAAGATGCACCGTTACGAAGAGATCGTCGCAGGGTCGGTGTCGGCGGAGCGCCAGCTCACCTCCTCGTCGCTCACCCAGTTTTTTATTGCCGGGCTGGTGGTGGCGATCGCGATCGGCGGCGCGATCATCAACTTCAACCTGATCGCCTTGCCGATGTCGGAGATGGTCGGCGGGGGGAGCTACATAGGGAGTTTCCGTACCGCCAACGTCGCGGCGATGGTGATCATCCTGGTCGAGATGTCGATGGGCCTGTTCCTCATGGAGTCGCTGCGCATCACCCACATGTTCCCGGTGATCGGTCAGCTCGATGACCGTATGCGCCGCCGGCTGATCTGGACCTCCTTTACCTTCCTGCTCCTGCTCGCCGGGGTGGAGTCGGCGCTGGCATTGATGCGCGATATGATCGCCGCCGACAACGCCGCACTGCGCCAGAGTCTCGCCGGGGCGGAAGCGATCGCCGAGGGAACCCGTAGCGTGATCCCGACGGTCGGACAGATGGTACTCGGCTTTATCCTGCCGTTTGCCCTCGCCTTCGTCGCCATACCGCTCGAGTCGTTCTTTCACGCCCTGCGGACACTGCTCGGCATGCTGCTGGCGTTCGGCGTCCGGGCGCTCGCCTTCGGGTCCCGCCTGTTGGCGAGCCTGTTCTATTATTCGGGTCGCGCCCTGGTGGCGCTATATGACCTGTGTATTTTTCCGCTGTTATGGGTCGAGGCCCGGGTCCCCGAGCGGGGTGCCAACAAGGGCAAGACGTCGAATAAGAAGGAGGTGGAGGGATGAAGAGGCTGACCCTGGTCCTGCTTGGCGGACTGCTGCTGTTGACCTCGTGTGTGGACAATACCAGCCGCTCGCATGCGGTCTACATGCTCATGGATACGTCGGGGACGTATACCGCCGAACTCAAGAAGGCCCAGAGCATTATCAACTACCTGCTCGGCACCCTCAACCCAGGTGACGCCCTCGCGGTTGCCCGGATCGATACCGGCAGCTTCAGCGAGAAGGATATCATCGCCAAGGCCACCTTCGACGACCGCCCCTCGGTCTCCAACGAGCAGAAGCGGGTCTTTGTCAAGCGGGTCGACGATTACGTCGCAGGGGCCAAGGGGAGCGCCTATACCGACATCACCGGCGGGATCCTCCAGGCTATCGAGTTTCTCAACGAGACCGGCGCCGGGCGCAAGACGATCCTGATCTTTTCCGACCTGGTCGAGGATCTCAAGCCCGGTCACGTGCGTGACATACCGTTGCAGCTGAATGGCATCGAGATTGTCGCGCTGAATGTGACCAAGTTGCGTCAGGACATCGTCGACCCACGCAACTACCTGGGGCGTCTCGACGAATGGCGGGGCAAGGTGGAGGCAGGGCAGGGGAGCTGGCGGGTCGTCAACGATCTCGACCGGCTTGACAGGATTCTTCACCAGTAATCAGCCTGGCCCAATCGCCTGGGGGCAGCCTTGTGGCTGCCCTTTTTTTGCCTCGCCGCATACCAGATGTGGTATGCGGCGAGAGTTACGGTAATAATCTTTCGTGAAATCGAACCCTTATATGTAAAACATTATTTTATATTGACAACATGGGCCTCTATGGATAGAGTGGCAGCGCTTGGCAGTGCTGCGTAACTGCTTGTAATAATTGAAAAAAATTCAGTATCCATAAAAAAATTTACTCCCACTTAACGTTCTATTTCTGGGATGGAGGTTTTCATGGCTGTCAAAAAATTCAAAAAAATCATGGCGGCGAACCGGGGCGAGATCGCCATCCGGATTTTTCGAGCCTGTACGGAGCTCGGAATCAGCACGGTCGCCATCTATTCGGAACAGGACCGCCTCTCCCTGCACCGTTACAAGGCTGACGAAGCCTACCTGATCGGCAAGGGGAAGGGGCCGATCGATGCCTACCTGAGTATCAACGAGATCATCGATCTGGCACGCAAGAAGAATGTTGACGCGATCCACCCCGGTTACGGCTTCCTCTCCGAGAATGCCGACTTTGCTGAAGCCTGCGAGCGGGCCGGCATTGCCTTCATCGGCCCGACCCCGGAGATCATGCGCAGCCTGGGGGATAAGGTGGCCGGCCGCGAGGTCGCAATCGCCGCCGGTGTGCCCGTGGTCCCCGGTACCCCCAAGCCAATTACCAGTGAGGAAGAGGCGCTGATTTTCGCCAAGGAGGCCGGCTACCCGATCATCATCAAGGCGAGTGCCGGGGGTGGTGGACGCGGTATGCGCGTGGCCACTAACCAGAAGGAGCTGCTCGAGGGGCTCAAGAGTGCCGCCTCCGAAGCCGCAGCAGCCTTCGGCAACGCGGCGATCTTTCTCGAGAAGTATCTCGAGCAGCCGAAGCACGTCGAGGTCCAGGTTCTCGGTGACTCCCACGGCAACCTGGTGCATTTTTACGAACGCGACTGTTCGATTCAGCGGCGCCACCAGAAGGTGATCGAGATCGCGCCCTCGCTCTATCTCAACAAGAAAAAGCGTGAGGAGCTGTGCGGCTACGCGTTGAAGATCGCCGGTGCGGTCAACTACCGTAACGCCGGGACCATCGAGTTCCTGATGGATAAGAACGGCGACTTCTACTTCATCGAGGTCAATCCGCGCATCCAGGTCGAACATACGGTGACCGAGCTGGTGACCATGCGCAACCTGGTGCAGGCCCAGATTCGCATTGCCGAAGGGCACAAGCTATCCGACCCCGAGATCAATATCCAGAGCCAGAAAGACATCGAACTGCGTGGTTTCGCCATCCAGTCGCGCATCACCACCGAGGACCCCAAGAACAACTTCGCTCCCGATTTCGGCACGATCAAGGCCTACCGGACCGCGGCCGGTTTTGGGGTCCGCCTCGATGCGGCGGCCGGATATGCGGGCGCGATCATCACTCCGCACTACGACTCCCTGCTGGTCAAGATCTCGACCTGGGGCCTGACCTTCAACGACGCGGCGCGCACCATGCACCGCGCACTGCAGGAATTCCGGATCCGCGGGGTAAAGACCAACATCGGCTTCCTCGAGCGGGTCATCACCCACCCGGTGTTCCTGAAAGGGGAGTGCGACACCAAGTTCCTCGACAATCACCCCGAGATTTTCGAGCTGCCGGTCAAGAAAGACCGCGCTAATAAGATCCTGTCGTTCATCGGGCATACCACGGTTAACGGCTATCCGGGGATCAAGCCTGAAAAGGCGTTGCACTTCAAGGACCTGCGCGAGCCGGAGGTCCCTGAAATCCCCTATGGGCAGGCGCACCCGCGCGGCACCCGCGACATCCTGCGCGAGAAAGGGCCGGAGGGGCTGGCCAAGTGGGCACGCGACCACAAGCAGCTGCTGGTTACCGATACTACCATGCGCGACGCCCACCAGTCGCTGATGGCGACCCGCTTCCGGACCTTCGACCTCGATCGGATCGCCGAGGCGACCGCCCACCTCGGCGGCGGACTCTTTTCACTCGAGATGTGGGGGGGAGCGACCTACGACGTCTCGATGCGCTTTTTGCGCGAAGATCCCTGGGAGCGTCTCGATCGGCTGCGCAAGAAGGTCCCCAATATTCTCTTTCAGATGCTTCTGCGTGGCTCCAACGCCGTCGGCTACACCAACTACCCGGACAACGTCGTCCAGGAGTTCACCGTCAAGGCTGCCGAGAGCGGCATCGACGTGTTCCGGATCTTCGACTCCCTCAACTGGACCAAGGGGATGACCGTCGCTATGGAAGCGGTTCGCGAACGGACCGACGCGGTCTGTGAGGCCGCGATGTGCTACACCGGCGACATCCTCGACCCGAAGCGCGACAAGTATCCCCTCGCGTACTACGTCGAGCTGGCCAAGGAACTCGAGCGGATGGGAGCTCACATCCTGGCGATCAAGGACATGGCGGGACTGCTCAAGCCGTTCGCCGCGGAGAAGCTGGTCAAGGCGCTCAAGAGCGAGGTCGGCATTCCGATCCACCTGCACACCCACGACACTTCCAGCAACGGCGGAGCCATGCTGATGATGGCCGCCCAGGCCGGCTGCGATATCGTCGACGCCGCGCTCTCGTCGGTCTCCGGCCTGACCGCCCAGCCGAACCTGAACGCCCTGCTTTCGACCCTCGAAGGGACGATCTGGGATCCTCAGCTCGGCCAGGACGGGCTGCAGAAGCTCGCCAACTACTGGGAGACGGTGCGCCCCTACTATGCCCCCTTCGAGTCCGAGCTGCGCAGCGGCACCGCCCAGGTCTACTATCACGAGATCCCCGGCGGGCAGTACTCCAACTACAAGCCCCAGGTTGAAGGTTTGGGGCTCGGACATCGCTGGGAAGAGTGCAAGGAGATGTACCGCAAGGTCAACGATATGTTCGGAGACCTGGTCAAGGTTACTCCGTCATCGAAGATCGTAGGTGACATGGCGATGTTCATGGTGCAGAACAACCTCGAGCCGCAAGATGTTTTCGAGCGCGGTGCAGAGTTGGCTTTCCCCCAGGGAGTCGTCGACTTCTTCAAGGGGATGATCGGCCAGCCCTACGGTGGATTCCCCGAGGCCCTGCAGAAGGTCATCCTCAAGGGAGAACAGCCGCTTACCTGCCGGCCAGGCGAGCTCCTCGAGCCGGTCGACTTTGCCGCCAAGAAGGTCGAGCTGGAGAAGAAGCTCGAGCACCCGGTCTCGGAGCGCGACGTCCTTTCGGCGGTCCTCTATCCCGGGGTTTTTGAAGAATTCGACCGGCATCGCCAGGAGTACAGCGACACCTCGTTCATGCCGACTCCGGTGTTCTTCTACGGCCTCGACGTCGGTGACGAGGTCACCATCGACATCGAGGCTGGCAAAACCCTGATCGTCAAGCTCAACGCGATCGGCAAGGTCCGCGAGGATGGGACCCGCAACATCTACTTCGAGCTCAACGGCGAGCCGCGCCAGGTGACGGTCAAGGACCTCTCGGTCGAGAGTGACGAGTCGAGCCACGAAAAGGCCGATCCTGGCGACAGCAGGCAGATCGGTGCGCCGATGCCGGGCAAGATCTTCAAGCTTGTGGTCGCCGTCGGCGACGAAGTCAAGGAGGGGGACACCCTGTTGACCACTGAGGCGATGAAGATGGAGACCAACGTCAAGTGCAAGCGCGACGGTCTGGTCAAGGAGGTCCTCTTCAAGGAGGGGGACCAGGTCGACCAGGGGGACCTGCTGGTCGTCCTTGAATAGATTCTGCCAGGATCTGGCAGGGAGAGAGACAGAGCAGCCGGCCCGCGTGGCCGGCTGCTCTGTTTTGTGCGGGTAACGGAAGAGGTTTTGATTCCCGAGACCTAAGACGGGTCGGTGCGGAGATATGTAGCGGGCAGCGGATTTTACGGGCAACGGTCGACCGACCCTGGAGAATCGATTTACAAGCCCTTAACGTTCGGGTAGATTTGAACCTGCGATATGTTAATGAATATCTAACCTCGATTTTTCAAGGAGCAGCCCATGAGACGTTTATTGCTGGTGATACTGTGTTCGGTGGCCCTGGCCGCAACTGGTGCGGGGGTCGGCTTCGCCGACCACCACATGGCCCAGGAAAAAGTCGAGCAAGGGGTGGATCAGGGAGCCCCCTGCAGCAAGTGCGCAATGAAACACGACTGCATGTGTCAGAAGGGTGGTGAGTGTACCTGCAAGGAGGGGTGTCACTGTGCCGAGATGCATGGTCATCCCTGCAGCAACTGCGCGATGAAACACGACTGCACGTGTCAGAAAGGTGGCGAATGCACCTGCAAGGGGGAGTGTCACTGCGCCGAGATGCACGGCAAGGACTGCAGCAAGTGTGCGATGAAGGATGTCTGCAAGTGTACGGATGGCAGCAAGTGCACCTGCAAAGAGACGTGCCGGTGCGCTAAACAGTAGCCGGAAATCGTACCGGATCCATTGGGGGGCCGTCGCGTACGCGACGGCCCCTTTTTCGGTTCGGGGAGATTGCATCCATGTTCGGGTCGGGTAGAATACCCTCTCATTACACCGATGCACGGAAGAGAGGAGAGAATAGATGGCTTCATTGAAGGGAACCCGTACCGAACATAATCTTCTGGCGGCATTTGCCGGCGAATCGCAGGCTCGCAATCGCTACAGCTATTTCGCCGCGGTGGCGCGCAAGGAAGGCTACCGGCAGATCGAGGCGCTGTTTCTCGAGACGGCCGAGAACGAGCGTGAGCACGCCAAGCGCTTCTTCAAGTTCCTCGAAGGGGGGATGGTCGAGATCACCGCGACCTATCCGGCCGGCAAGATCGGCACCACGGCCGAAAACCTGCTGGCGGCTGCCGAGGGGGAGAAGGAGGAGTGGAGCGTTCTCTACCCCGACGCCGCCAACATCGCCGAGGAAGAAGGATTCAGCGAGGTGGCCAACGCGTTTCATGCCATCGCCAGGGTCGAAATCGCCCATGAAAAGCGCTACCGCAAGCTGCTCGCCAACGTGGAACAGGGGAGGGTCTTCACACGCGACGCCAAGGTCGCCTGGAAGTGCGGCAACTGTGGCTACATCCATGAAGGGGAGAGCGCTCCGGACACATGTCCGGCCTGCGTCCATCCCCGAGAGCATTTCGAGCTTCACGTCGAAACCTATTGAGTGGCACGACCTCGACTGACACGAAAAGGCCGTCCCCCGGGGCGGCCTTTTTGCATTGAGAAAGCGTCAGCGAGTGGCTAGGGCGAGGCGGAAACCGAGTGCGGCGAAGATGCCGGAAGAAAGGTAGGAAAAAGCTCGCGCAACCTTTGGGCGGCCGAGGAAGAGTTCGCCCAGCCGTCCCGAAAAGTAGCCGATGACCGAAAAGATCGCCGCCGCCTGAAGCATGAAGAGGAGTCCCAAGAGTACCATCTGGATCCCGAGCGGTGTACGACCTGGAGTCGTGAACTGGGGGAGGAAGGCAAGGAAAAACAGGGCGACCTTGGGGTTGAGCACGTTCATGATGAAACCCCGCTTGTAGAGCGCCCAGTCGCTCGACAGGCGTCCGGTGTCCTGCGCGGATACACTGCTCGAACGCTCGGTGAGAGCTTTGTAGGCAAGGTAGAGGAGGTAGGCAGCCCCGGCGAACTTGACCCCCTGGAAGGCGAGGGCCGAAGAATAGAAGAGGGCCGAGATGCCGGCAGCGGCGGCGAGGGTGTGCACGCTCACGCCGCTGACCATGCCCAGCGCGGTGGTGATCGCGGCCTGGCGTCCGCGGGAAATCCCGGTGGTGATCACGAAGATGTTGTCCGGTCCCGGGGCGACCGTCAGGGTGATCGCGGCGCCGAGAAAGAGCAGGTAAGATGTCATGAAGAGGCCTTTATTCGGGGTTAGCCAGAAGTGTATCGCTGTAGATGCCGTAAACGCCTTTTGCGCGAAGAAGGTTGTATTTTTCAAGGCTATTGACGGTGTGTGCATAAGTCAAAGTGCCTGAATTGTTTAACTGCATAGGCAGGTCTGTTTGCAAAGCTATTTCCCAAGGCATGGTAACGGCGAACAGTTTGTTTTTGAGGACGAAAGAAAGAATCTCTGGTGGGTTTAAGTGTAATTTATAGATCGTCAAAATTATATTCTTGAAGCCAAGATGAGATACCTTTTCGTATTCATCATAGCTATAAATTTGTGGGATGAAGTTATTGAGGTGATGGGAGTATCTATTTGCAATGAACTGAAGTGCTTCAAAGTTTCCAGACTTAACATCTGTGATAACAAATGCGTCAGGGTGGATAGCTATCCACTGGATCAATTTTTCCAGGGATATTTGGGTTAAATTATCGCTCTGCTTAAAACCGAGAAATTCTTTATGCGTTAGTATCCTTCCGGTGGTTATCCCAAAACGTCTATGAAGACTTTTGTCCCAATCATGTATAGCCACAAGATGCCGGTCTTTTGTCCAGCAGAAGTCTATTTCAAAATACCTCACTCCTAGAGTGTAGTTGTATTCCAGGGCCTCTAAAGAGTTCGAATACAGAATCCCCTTATATACACCCCCAGCATGAGCGATGAAGTGTGGATGTTCTTTGGCCATACATGCCGTAGTGATTAGGAAAGAACAGCAAAGCAACAGCAACGCAATGATTATGATTCGATTCATTTCGCACGCCTGTTGGGAAGAGGGCTTTGCTGGCTCAAGATCCCTTGTCTCAATCCAACAATGATATTGTCTGCGGGGGCTTCCGCGAGTTTTTTGATCTCCTCGAAGTTGACATGGAGATCTTTGTTTAGTGTCTTCACAATAAAGTCCCTTGAGTCAGACCGCCCAATGAACAATAAAGGTAATCCCGCAGGAGTTTTGTTGTCTACGATTCCGTAGAGGTTGTTTGGGTAGCTAACAACGAGTGCCAACTGGTCTTTGTTGTCCATTAACAGAGTGGGAATGGCGAGTTGTTGGTTGCGGCCTAGAGCAGGGAATGATTTCATCATGTTAAGCGTGAGGTCGTCTCTGTCGAAAAAAAATACGGATGATGATAAATTTTCGCTGTTGCCATTACTCGACAAGTAAAATTTTTCATCTCCGATATGTAGAGTAAGTCCCTTTTCTCTGTCACGAGCAAGACTGACGCCTGAAGTGCTGATGCTTATTCGGGAGTTCCACATTCTTGAAGTCAGTTGTGCAAGTATCGGAGTCAACTCGTCAATTTTTTTGGGGCCGACAAGTTTTGAGAGATAACCGTCCCCAGCGATTAGTGAGCTGCCAAATCCGAGATATCCATCCAGATCGTAGCCCATTATGTCAATAAGAGTGGGAGATATGTCAAAGCTTGTTCCTTTATGGTTGATTTGAACAGAGCGCCCTTCGGGAGAATTAACAATAAATGTAAGGTTCGGAGGGAGGGAACTTGTGTTCAACAAGTCAGTTGCCTTGTTCTGCATAGCGAGGTGGTCACTTACGATGGCAATGACGGTATTGTCTGACAGGTCAGAGGACCGTATCCAGTGAATGAGGTCACCGAGCAGTTGGTCCGTACAATGGGCAGCATCCAACATCGAGTTCGAGGTGTTTGGAGCCGGGGTGCATGAGGTTGAAGGATGACCGTTGGGATGATGTGTGTCGAGTGTGAGTAGGGTGAGTACAAACGGTGTGTCAGACTCCCCGAGTTCTAAAAACTTCCTCTTGGCGAGACCCAATAGAGAATCATCGAATAGGCCCCACGAATGTATGTAGTCGGGTTCTTCAAGAAAAAGCCGCAAATCATCTTTCCCTAAAACTTCTGAATAGCCGTGACTGGATAGGTATTTTTCTTTTCCTGCAAAACGTTGGTCAGCCCCACCCATGAAAGTAAGGTGATAACCATTTTGTCTGAGCAGGTCACCGAGGCAGGTCGCTCCAGGCATGAACTTTGATGCGACCCCGTAATTGTTGTGGCCGTCACCCGGGTCAAATGAGGCATAGAGAGGGTAGCCACATTGGCTAGCCACAATGCCCGCAATCGTCCAACCCGCTTTGGGGGCCTCGCTAATGCTGTTAAACGTTATGGATTGGTTTTTTAAAGCGTTTAACTCTGGCAGAAGCCCAGGAAAGATTTGCCTGTCGAAATATCGTTGTTCAAGACTCTCCGCATAGATGAGTACAAGGTTCATGGGCGACGAAGTTGATCTTTTGATCAATTTGGGTTTCAATCGTATCCTCTGGTCGAGAATTCCTATTTTCTCAGAAAAGGGAAGAGTAACATTCGTCGGCAAGGTTTTGTAATTTATCGAATGCGGATGTTGATTATGAACAGAATAGGCAAGTAACGACTGAAGTGGCGGTGATACAAACGTAGCAATTGGAAGAAAGAAAGCTAGGTAATGAATTTTTTTATACTGTTGGCATTGAGTCAGATACGTCGAGCCAAGCCAGAGAATTAAGAAGAGTGGAGCTGTTGAAAAAAATATTAGGGGGATATATTCACCAACACCACTGTATATGACATCAAGTCGTACGTGATAAATAAAGGCATCGTTGAATCCTTCTCCCTGGATATAAATACTTAGAAAGTAGGAAAAGCCGACGACAAAATAGGTGGTAGTCCCAGTGAGGAATATACTCCTTGAGAAACGGCGAAATGGGGCGAGGCTGCTAAAGCTGATGAGCCCTAGGGTGAACAGGGCACTCGATAATGCCCATTTTATGTCAGGGAAGCCGTGGCAACTTGCCAGAAGGGGCAACGTCATCGAAAGTAGGCTTATGATGACTAGGCGGCGAGAGATCAGCATCGGCAGATTCTAGGATAGATTCGAAGCCATGGCGAAGAAATTTTTTCGAATACAATGACACTAGGTATCGGCTACCATGCTTGTCAGATGATCTTCATAATTTCTTCTAGGTCAGGCCTTCTTGACGAACTCGGATTTCAGTTTCATGGCGCCGATGCCGTCGATCTTGCAGTCGATATCGTGATCCCCTCCGATCAGGCGGATGTTGCGCACCTTGGTGCCGACCTTGACCACCAGGGAGCTCCCCTTGACCTTCAGGTCCTTGATGACCGTAACGCTGTCACCGTCTTGCAGGGGGGTGCCGTGGGCGTCGGTGATCACCTCGGCACCACCCTCCGGTTCGGCTTCGGCATGTTGTGGCCATTCATGGGCACATTCGGGGCAGACAAACAGGTCGCGATCTTCGTAGGTAAACGTCGAACCGCATTCCGGACAGGCTGGGAATTCCGACATGGTCGATCCTTTCGATTCAAGTGATTCGTGCCCGGCGGGGATGACCCTTTTGTTCGGGTCGCCGCTCAGGGTTTGCAGGGGAAGAAGGGTTGTCCCTTGAGGTTCGGGGCGATCCGGGCGACTTCATTGCACAGCAGTTCGCGGATCAGGCTGCTCTCCTCCAGATCGAGGACCCGCAGGGCGATGGTTTCGGCCTCGCGGGAGTCGACGCCGGCAAGAAGGGCCTTGATGCGTGGGATCAGGGGCGCGGGCATGGAGAACTCGCGGACCCCGAGGCCGAAGAGGACGAGGAACCCGAGGGGGTCGCTCCCCATCTCACCACAGATGCACAGGCTGATGCTTTCGTCGCTGGTCGAGCCGATGATCCCGGCGATCGCGCGCAGCACCCCGGGGTGCATGATGTCGTAATACTTGTGCACCAGGGGGTTGTTGCGATCGGCGGCCAGTAGATACTGGACGAGGTCGTTGGTCCCCAGGGCGAAGAAGTCGACTTCGCGGGCCAGGCGATCCGCGAGCTGGACCGCGGCCGGGACCTCGATCATGATCCCGATCGGCACATGCTCGGCGTGGGCGATTCCGGCGTGGCGCAGGTTGTCCCGGGCCTCTTCCACCACCTCCTTGCAGGCGCGAATCTCCGAGACGCTGGAAATCATGGGGAAGAGTATTTTAACGGGGCCGTAGGCGCCGGCCATGAGGATCGCCTCGATCTGGGTCCGGAAGATATCGCGGTTGTCGAGGGAGACGCGTACCGAACGCCAGCCCATGAAGGGGTTGTCTTCCTTGGGAGGCTCGAAGTAGGGGAGTCCCTTGTCGCCGCCGATATCGAGGGTGCGGATAGTGACCGGCAGACCTTCGAATCCCTCGATCACCTTGCGGTAGAGGGCCACCTGGTCATCCCGTTCGGGGAAAGTGGTGCGGGTCATGTAGGGGAACTCGGTGCGGTAGAGACCGACCCCCTCGGCGCCGTTGGAGAGCGCCACGCCGACATCGCTCAGCAATCCGATGTTGGCACGCAGTTTCACCTCGACCCCGTCCTTGCTGGTTGCCGGCCGGCCACTGAACTCGGCGAGCCGCGTGATTTCCTGGCGGCGTTCCTGTTCGAGGCGAGTGTATTCCACGGCGATCTCACCGGCCGGGTTGACGAACAGACAGCCGGAGTTGGCGTCGAGGATCAGCGGCGTCCCCGGGTCGATCTGCTTGAGTGCGCCCTCGACCGCTACCAACGCCGGGATGCCCAGGGATTTGGCCATGATGACGGCGTGGGAGTTGGTGCCGCCGACTTCGGTGACGATTCCGGTGATCATCTCGTGGTCGAGGACGGCCATGTCGGACGGGAGGATCTCGTGGGCGACGACGATCCCCGGCTGGCGCAGCTTGAGGTTGCTCGAGGATGTCTGCCCGGTCAGGTTCCCCATCAGGCGCCGCCCAATATCCTTCATATCGGCCCCGCGTTCCTGCAGGTAAGGGTCGTCCATGCGGCTGAACGCCTCGACGTAATCCCCGACGATCTTCTGCACGGCAAACGGCGCGCTTGCCCCGCGCTCGATCACCTCGGTGACCTTGTCGATGAAACCGTGATCCTCGAGGATCATCAGGTGGGTATGGAAGATCGAGGCGTCGACATCCGAGAGGCGTTCCGCCATCCGCTTTTCGAGGTAGAGGGTCTGGATGCGGGTCTTTTCGAGGGCATCGTGCAGGCGCTTGGTTTCCTGGCGCGCATCGATGGTGCTGCGGTCCTGGATCTCGTGCGGGGCCTCGCCGCTCCCCATGATGTGCGCCGGGCCCGAGGCGATGCCGCTCGAGGCGACAACCCCGCGCAGGGTCGAGGACACGTCTCCCTGTACAGGGGCCTGGAGGAGGGCGTTTTCAGGGAGCTCGGGGAGGGTGAGGGCGGGGGCCTCTTCCTCCTTGCGACGGATCGAGTCGAGCAACCGCGCGTTGACCACGATCGAGGAGACCTGGAAAGCTATTGTCGAGAGGGCGCTGATCTCGTCCTTGCGGAAGTCGCGCGCCTCCTTGGTCTGAAGGACGAGGACACCGATCGGCTGCTTGCGGTCGAAGAGCGGCAGGCCCAGGAACGAGTGGAAGCGCTCTTCGCCGGTCTCCTTGAAGTAGCGGTAGCGGGGATGGTCCTGGGGTTCGAGGATCGCGACCACGCGTTTTTCCTCGAAGGCCAAACCGGTAAGGCCCTCGCCGATGCGCAGCGCGACCTTGCCGACGGCACGTTTGGAAAGACCCTTGGTGGCCATCAGGCGCAAGGTCTCACCATCGTCGTCGGCCAGGTAGATGGAACAGACGTCGGTTCGCATCCGCTTGGCAACCAGTGTCACGATGTTGACAAGGGTTTCCTGCAGATCGTGGGACTGGAGGATCAGGGTGCTGATGTCCTCCAGGATGGTGATGCCGAAAGGCTCGTTCTTACGCAGGGGCATGGGGGATCGCGTGCTTCGCTTCAAATAAACGGTTCATTGCATGAAGAAGGACTCAGAAGACTCCACATCATACTGCATTCGCAGAAGGGCTGCAAAAAAAAACGCCGCCCGGGGGAGAGAGTTCCCGTGGCGGCGTAAAGGGGGTTACAGGATTTCCGCTTGGGTCGGGACCTGTCGATTCCCCTGCATTACGTGTGCGCAGATTAAAAGCAACTTGCATGCCAGAAATGGTGCAGGGATCTTTCCGTTAAGTGCCAAAGCCTTTATCTTGTTGATTTTTTGGATTAAATCGATCCGGATGCGGACAAAAAAAAGCCGCACCCCGAGTGGGGTGCGGCTTCAGGGGCGGTATTTTAGCGTAAGGTGTGTCAGATGTGGCGCGATATCGTCAGGAGTGTGCCAAGGTGGCACACTCTAGGCATCGGGCGTGCGGTAGTCGCGCCCCTTGAGGTCGTAGCGCTCCAGCAGGCGGTAAAAGGTGCGGCGAGGGATCTGGGCCTTGCGCGCTGCGGCGGAGACGTTGCCGTTCGCTTCCTGGAGGTAGTGCTTGATCAGACCCTTTTCGACCTGGGAGAGGTGACGTTCGCGCTGGTTGCGAAAGGTCGGGCTGGTCGGCAGGGGATCGCTGGCGCCAGACTTGAGAGTCAGCTCGGCAAAGACCACCGGCAGGTTCTCGAGCCGGATGATGTCGTCCTGGGCGAGGACCGCGGCACGCTCGATGACGTTCTGCATTTCGCGGATATTGCCTGGCCAGGCGTATTGCATCATCGCCGAGATGGCGCGGTCCTCGATGCCGTTGATCGTCTTGTTGGTGCGCTGACTGGCACGGCGGATGAAGTGCTGAGTGAGGGCCGGGATCGATTCGAGGCGGCTGCGCAGCGGCGGGACAGTGATCGTGAACACGTTGAGCCGGTAGTAGAGGTCTTCGCGGAACCAGCCGTCCTTGACCCCCTGTTCGAGATTGCGGTTGGTGGCGGCGATCAGGCGGACGTCGACCTTGCTGGTGGCGTTCCCGCCGACCGGGCGGAGTTCGCCGCTGTCGAGCACGCGCAACAGCTCGGCCTGGAGTTTGGGGGTAATATCGCCGATCTCGTCGAGGAAGATGGTGCCGCCGTTGGCGGCTTCGAAGAGACCTCGCTTGTCGGTGATCGCGCCGGTGAAGGATCCTTTCTTGTGGCCGAACAGCTCGCTCTCCAGCAGGCTGTCGGTCAGGGTCGTGCAGTTGACGGTCACCAGCGGCTTGTCGGAGCGCTGGCTGTTTTCGTGGATTGCGCGGGCCGTCAGCTCCTTTCCGGTGCCGCTCTCGCCGCGGATCAGTACCGTGGTCGGGGTGGGGCCGACCTGACGCACCAGCTTGAGGACTTCCAGGGTCCGCGGGTCGTTGCCGACCAGCGAGGTGTCCCCGAACTCCTGGGCGAGGGCGCGCTGCGCCAGTTCGTACTTCTGGGCGAGGACGACCCGGTCCTCCTCGAGGCGCTTGAGCGACCAAGGTAGACACATCTCCTGTTCAGCCAGCCCCTGGAAAACCGCCACGGCATGCTCGCGGCAGGTTGCATAGCCGCAGGCGCCGCAGTCGAGTTCGTCCTGCTCGGTAAACTTGTTGGTGCTCTGGAGGATGGTTCGGACGCTGTCCCCCGAGGGGAGTTCGAGGCGCCGGTACTTGTTCTTGAAGCTGCGCTGCAGCTGATCGGGGTGGAGGCTGCTGGCGGCGTAGTCGAGGCTCTCGTTGTAGGGGACGTCGTTTCGGCGATGGTAGTCGACGATTAGGTTGCGCTTGGAGAAGGAAGTCAGGCGGTTGTTCTTGCCGGGGCCGCCGATGCAGCCGCCGTTGCAGAAGCGCAGGTCAACGATCCGTGGCTGGATACGTGCCGCCGCCAGGTCCTTGATGACTTCGAGGGCGTTATCCTTCCCCTCGGTGGAGATGTACTCGGTGTTGAGCGCGTCCCCCTCGACCTCGAAGGCCTTGAGCGGGCCGCCCGAGATGGCGAATAGGCACCCCTTGCGCGGAGCGCGCCCGTCGAAGGGGGAGTCGGGGAGGCGTGTCAGGTCGATCCCTCCGTGCTTGAGCATCTGGCTGAGCTCGCGGAAGGTCAGCACCAGGTCGATCGAACCGGCGACCTCCTCTGAGGCTATCTCGAATTTTCCCGCAATGCAGGAGCTAATATAGACCACCCGCACGTTTCCCCGCTGTTCCTTGATGTAGCGGCCGATCGCGACCATCGGTGAGACGACCGGCATCAGGTTCTTGACCAGTTGGGGGTAGTGGCGCTCGATCAGGTCGACGATCGTCGGACAGTGACTCGAGATCAGCGGGGCGGAGCCCCCCGACTGGAGATGCCGGTTGATGCTGTCGCGGATCAGCTCGACGCCGAAGGCGCCCTGGTGAACTTCACTGAAGCCGAGGCGTCGGATGCCGTTGGCGAGTTGTCCGGGACGGACTTCGCTGAAGAAGGCCGGATAGGAGGTGCCGAGAACGGCGATGACCTCGCGCTCTTCGGCGAGGAAGGTGCGGGTCTCTTCGATGGCATCGGCGATTACCTTGGCCTTCTGCGAGCAGACGCGCAGGCATTCGCCGCAGCCGATGCAGCGGTGGTGAATGACTTCGGCCGAGTCCTTCTTGACCTTGATGGCCTTGACTGGGCAGTTGCGGACGCAGCTGTAGCACTTGCGGCAGTTCTGGCGAACCGTCTTGATCGGGCCCATGGTCGCTCCTGGTGTGACATGAATGATCAGCGAATTGTGTCAAATATGGCACGGGCGGTCAATGGCAAATCGCCTCAGCGCGGAAGGGTGCCGATTTTTTCGCTATGGTGGCAGGCGGCGAGGTGGCCTGGGCGCTTTTCCTCGAGCAGGGGGAGGGTCTCCCGACAGAGTGCGTCGGCGTAACGGCACCGGGGGTGAAACGGGCACCCGGAGGGGATCTCGATCTGTGAGGGGGGTTCGCCATGAAGGAGCGGCGCCTGGCGGGGACGGTCGGGGTCGGGGTGGGGGATCGCGGCGAGCAGGGCCTCGCTGTAGGGGTGCTGGCAGCCTCCGAAAAGCGCTTCGCTGGTGGCGAGCTCGACGATCCGCCCGAGGTACATGACGGCGACGCGGGTGCTGATATGCTCGATGACCGACAGGTCGTGGGCGATGAACAGGTAGGTCAGCTCGAACTCCTGCTGGATATCCTGCAGAAGGTTGATGATCTGGGCCTGAATCGAAATGTCCAGAGCCGAGACCGGTTCGTCGGCGATGATCAGCCGGGGGCGGACCGCCAGGGCACGGGCGATGCCGATCCGCTGGCGTTGACCGCCGGAAAACTCGTGCGGAAAACGATGCAGGTGCTCGGCCTCGAGTCCGACGGTTTCGAGCAACTCGGTGCAGCGCCGGCGCAGGCTCTTCCTCTCGGTTGAACCATGGATTCGCAGCGGCTCGGCGAGGATGTCGCCGACCCGCATGCGTGGATTGAGGGACGAGAAGGGGTCCTGAAAGATCATCTGCATGGCGCTGCGCAGGGGGCGAAGCTCCCGGTTCGACAGGTGGGAAATATCCCGGCCATTGAAGACGATCTTCCCCTGCTCGGGCTCCAGCAGCCGCAGCAGGAGTTTTCCGGTCGTCGACTTGCCGCACCCCGACTCGCCGACCAGGCCGAGAGTCTCACCCGGGTAGAGGGTGAAGCTCACGCCGTTGACGGCATGCACCCTCCCTCCTTTCGGGTTGCCGGGGCCCCGTGGCAGGCTGAAGCTGTGATGCAGATTCGAGACTTCGAGCAGCGGTTGCATCGTCTACTCCTGCCAGCGGCGCACCAGGTGGCCGGGCGCAATTTCCTTGAGGGTAGGGATCGCGCCGCGCCGGGGTGCAAACGGTGCCGGGCAACGGTCGAGGAACGTTTCGGAGAGGCCATGCTCGGAGCGTCGCACGACGCGGGTGTCGATGCTCTTGAGCCGCTCGTGCTTGCGGCCGAGGTGCGGAACGCAGCCGAGGAGGCCCTGCGTATAGGGGTGCTGTGGGCTGGCGAAGAGCTCACGCACCGGGGCGCTCTCCATGACCATCCCGGAATACATAATCATGACCCGGTCGGCGTACTGGGCCACCAGCCCGAGATCATGAGTGATCAGTAGCGTCCCCATGCGCCGTTCTTCCTTGAGGCGCGCGAGCAGATCGAGGATCTGGGCCTGGATGGTCACGTCGAGAGCGGTCGTCGGTTCGTCGGCGATCAGCAGTCCGGGGTCGCAGGCGAGGGCCATGGCGATCATCGCTCGCTGACGCATCCCTCCGGAGAGCTGATGGGGATAGTCGTTGAGGCGTTTTTCAGGTGAGGAGATGCCGACTTGGCGCAGGAGTTCGATGGACTGGCTGCGGATTTCAGCCGGCGGAAGACCGCGATGCAGGCGCAGAACTTCGCCGATCTGTTCTCCGATGCGAAAAACGGGGTTGAGGGAGGTCATCGGCTCCTGGAAGATCATGCCGATCTCGTTGCCGCGAATGCGCAGCATCTCGTGTTCGGGGAGTCGTCGCAGGTCTCGTCCGCGAAAGAAGAGCTCCCCATCGACGATCTTGCCGGGCGGAGGGACCAGGCGCATCAGGGAGAGGGCGGTCATCGACTTGCCGCACCCCGACTCGCCCACCAGCGCCAGCGTTTCACCCTCCGCGACCTGGAAGTCGATCCCCCGCACAGCCTTGACCAGCTCCCTGCGGGTGAAGAAGTAAGTGGTGAGATTGCGGACGTCGAGCAAGGGCGGCATCGGAACTCCTGGAGATGGTGGTCCGTCACGTGGTGCGGACGAATGCATTTTGTACCGGAGATGTGCAGGGTGGTCAAGACAAGCTGCGACGATTCGCGTCGGAAACGTAAAAAATCCCCCCTTGTGTAGCTAAATAGGCTACAATCAGGTTTTTTACGGGTACGGAGAGCATGGAGAGATACGTCGACCTGCATTTGCACAGCACCTGTTCCGATGGCATCCACCCGCCAGAGGACGTGGTGCGCCTTGCTGTCGAAGCCGGTTGCGCCGCGATGGCGCTTGCCGACCACGATTCGATCGACGGGGTCGAGGCCGCCATTCGGACCGGCGACGAGCACGGCATTGAAGTGCTCACCGGGGTCGAATTGTCGGTGGTCTGGAAAAACTGGAACGACATCCACCTGCTCGGCTACGGCTTCGATCCGCGACACCCTGACCTCTGCGGCGCGCTCGAGGATTTTCGCGCCTATCGCGAGACCCGTAACGAAAAGATCGTAGCCAACATCAACGTGCGTCTCGCCGAGGAACAGCGCGAGCTGCTCGACTTTTCCCGGGTCGCCGAGCTGGCCTCCGGGGCGCTGGGTCGTCCCCACATCGCGCGGGCACTGATGGAGAAGGGGTACGTGAGGGACATGGACGAGGCCTTCCGTCGTTATCTGCGCCCCTGCAACGTTCCCAAGTGGGCGTTTCCCGTTGACCAGGCGATCGCGCTGATCCATCGTGCCGGTGGGGTGGCTGTCTTGGCGCACCCCCCCTTCATCACGCCGAGCCGCTCGCGACTGGAACGGCTCGTGGGGGCTTTTGCCGAGATGGGGATGGACGGCCTCGAGGTCTACAACGGCGGTGCGGGGGACGACAACCTCCCCTGGTACCTGGGGTTGGCGCGGCGACACAACCTGATCGTGACCGGGGGGTCCGATTACCACGGAATTCAGGGGAACAGCGAGAAGATCGGTTTCATCCGCAGCGAGATGCGCATCCCGTACCGCTGCGTCGACGAGATTCGCAGTTGCCTGGCGCGCAGGGGATCTGCCAGCGTCGGGTGACGTTTCGATACTACTCAGCACAAAAGGAGAGCATGATGGCACAAGCCAAGCAAGGTGATGAAGTCAAGGTCAACTACACCGGGCGTCTCGATGACGGAACGGTTTTTGATAGCTCCGAAGGGCGTGAACCGCTGGCCTTCACGGTCGGAGGGGGGCAGGTAATTCCTGGTTTTGAAGCCGCTGTCGACGGTATGGTGGTGGGGGACTCCAAGACCATCACGATCCCCTGCGCCGAGGCGTACGGTCCCTATCGTGAGGACATGGTCCTGACGGTTCCTCGCGAGCAGCTCCCCGAGGGGCTCAACCCGGAAGTCGGACAGCAGCTTCAGATGGGGCAGTCCCAGGAGAACATGCTGATCGTCTCGGTCACCGGGGTCAGCGACGAGAGTATCACCCTCGACGCCAACCATCCCCTGGCCGGCAAGGACCTGACCTTCGACGTCGAGCTTGTCGCTATCGGCTGAAGCGCGCTGCGCTGAGGTGAAACTGCAAACCGTTCGCACCCCCGGTCCCCCCGGGGGTGCTTCACGTTGAACCGGGAACCGATGTCGGACGCACTTTTCGACCTCTTTGCCACGGCCCCTCGCGGGGTCTCCGACCTGCTCGGCGAAGAACTCGCTCGCCTGGGTGCGCTCGACGTGCGCCTTGCCCACCAGGGGGTCAGTTACCGTGGCGACCTCGCGGTTGCCTACCGCAGCTGTCTCCATTCCCGCCTGGCCGGGCATGTTCTGCTGCGCCTGGCGACCTTCCCGGTCACGTCGGCCGAGGATCTGTATCACGGCTGCAGTGAGGTTTCCTGGGAAGATCACTTCGGACCGGATCAGACCCTGGCCGTCGCCGCCACCGGCCGAGCTCCTGGTGTCGAGCATTCCCGTTTTGCCGCGCTCAAGGTCAAGGACGCCGTGGTCGATCGACTGCGCGAGCGCTTTGGCGCGCGACCGACCGTCGATACCCGCAGCCCCGACATCCGCCTGCGTCTCCACCTCGACAAGGAGGAGGGGCAGCTGTTTCTCGACCTCTCCGGTGAAAGCCTGCATCGCCGCGGTTATCGTCAACAGGGGGTGCAGGCCCCGCTCAAGGAGAACCTCGCTGCGGCGATTTTGATGCGCTGTGGCTGGCCCGAACGAGTCGCTGAGGAGGCCCCCCTGGTCGACCCGATGTGCGGTTCCGGTACGCTGGTGATCGAGGCGGCCCTGATGGCCGCGGCGGTTGCCCCGGGTCTGCTGCGTGAACGCTTCGGTTTTGCCGCCTGGCGCGGTCACGACCCCGAACTGTGGGAACGATTGCTCGAAGCGGCTCGCGCGTCTCGCCGTGTTCCTCCCGCCGTCCCGCAGCTGTTCGGCTACGACCGCGACGATGCGGCGATTCATGCCGCCCGAGGAAACGCTGCCCGTGCGGGCGTCAGTGCCTGGCTCCAGCTCGCCTGTCAGGAGCTCTCCCTCTTGCAGCCACCGGCTGACAGGCCGGGGCTGCTGGTCTGCAATCCGCCTTACGGAGAACGCCTCGGCGAGACCCCCCAGGTCGGGGAGCTCTATGCCACCCTCGGCGATATCCTGCGCGGCCGCTTCCCAGGCTGGTCAGTCGGTGTACTGACCGGTGCTCCGGCGCTGGCCCGTCGCCTCGGGATGCGCGCTGAACGGATCAACACACTCTACAACGGCGCATTGGAATGTCGCCTGTTTCGCTTCGGTGTGCGCGAACGGAACACAGCTGCCGAGGCGAGACCGTCAAGCGCCCCGCGCGAACTCAGCCCCGGCGCAGAAGCTTTCGCCAACCGCCTGCGCAAGAACCTCAAGCGCCTCGAACCCTGGGCCCGGCGTAACGGCGTCGGCTGCCTGAGGCTCTATGATGCCGACCTCCCCGAGTACAACGTGGCGATCGATCGCTACGAGAGCTGGCTGCACGTCCAGGAATACGCCCCGCCGGCCAAAGTCGATGCCCGCCAGGCGCAGAAGCGCCTGGTCGAGATCCTCGAGGTCCTTCCGGAGGTGACCGGCATCCCCGCCGCTCGGACCTTCCTTAAGGAGCGGCGCCGTCAGAAGGGGAAGAGCCAGTACCAGAAGATGGATCGTCAGGAGATCTTCAACGAAGTCGCCGAAGGGGACTGCCGCCTGCTGGTCAATTTTCGCGACTACCTGGACACCGGGCTGTTCCTCGACCACCGACCGATGCGCCTGCGTCTGTACCGGGAGGCTTCCGGCAAGCGTTTTCTCAACCTGTTCTGCTACACCGGCGCGGCGACGGTGCACGCCGCCAGCGGAGGCGCGCGCAGCAGTACGAGCGTCGACCTTTCGCGAACCTATACCGACTGGGCCCGCCGCAATCTTGCCCTGAACGGACTCGATACCCCTGCACACCGCGTGGTGCGTGCCGACGTCCGGGATTGGTTGTCCCGCTGCCGCGACCGGTTCGAGCTGATCTTTCTCGACCCGCCTTCCTATTCCCGCTCCAAGCGGATGGACGGAGACTTCGACATCCAGCGCGACCATCTCCAGCTGCTGTCCGACACTGCCCGCCTGCTGGAACCGGGCGGGGTCCTATACTTCTCGACCAATCTGCGTACCTTCACCCTCGACCCCGAGGTGCTCCCGGGCTTCCATGCGGAGGACCTGACCCGCCAGACCCACGACGAAGATTTCTCCCGGCGACCGCTGCACAAGTGCTGGCGTTTCGTTGCGCCGTCCACGGAGCTTGACTCGGCCTCCCAAATTGATTAAAAATTACCCATCTTTACTCTGTCGAAAGATGGAAGCGTGTTTCGTCAATCCCTTCCATATCGCGGGCGCAGGCCTCTCCCGCAGTTGCGGGACAGCCTGGTCCTCGCTGCCCTGGCGCTGATCTCGGCGTACCTTCTGGCTGACAGTCTCATCCATCTCTTCACCTCCGCACACCCGGTTTCGGGTGAGGCTTTCTTGCATTCGCGCCGGGAAGTGCCGCTGCGCATGCTGCTGTTTGCGGCGCAGCTGACCTGTGGCATCTACGTCTGGCACCGCTTCCGCAGCGAGGCCCGGCTCCGTGCCGAGCACGATCGGGCCCTGCGCGAGCGGGCCGACGAAATGAGTAAATTCCAGGATATCCTCGAATCGATGCCCTCGCGGATCAGCATCCAGTCCCCCGATTTCAAGGTGCTCTACCAGAACCCCGCGCATCGCCGGGTGATCGGTGACTGTGCCGGCGAATTCTGTTTCTTGGCCTACAGCTGCGAGGAGCATGTCTGCGAGGGCTGCCCGTTGATCAAGACCTTTGCCGACGGTGGCGTGCATGTCCTCGCGAAGAGCAACCTGATCAATGGCGAGCTGCGGTACCTCGAGCTGGTGACAGCGCCGTTGAAAAAGGCCGACGGGACGATCGTCGCCGGAATCGAGGTTGTCCAGGATACCACCGAGCAGGTTCGCTTCGAGCAGCACATCACGAGCCTTTCCCAGCAGCTCGCGGAGAGCAATCGCGAACTGCGGGCTTTCGGTTCGGCGCTCGCCCACGACCTGCGTCAGCCGCTGACCCGGACCTACATGGCCGCCCAGGTTCTTGAGGAGCAATGCTCCCGCGAAGACGCTCACGTCAAGTCGCTGATGCACCTGGTCACGTCCGGTTGTGAGCAGATGGAAGAAATGGTCGAGGGGATGCTGGCGCTCAGCCGGATCGATCAGGAGGATCTCACGCTCGAACAAATCGACCTGGCTCCACTCGTCGAGGAGATCTTTCTCGATTTGCGGGCCCTCGATCCCGGCCGCATCTTTGAATTCGACTGTCCGAAGGACCTCCCGGTTTTCGGTGATCGAAAGCTGTTGCGGATCCTGCTGCAGAATCTTCTCTGCAATGCCTGGAAATACACTCGCGACGCAGCCGTCACACGTATCACCCTGAGCTTCCAGAAACTAGTCGGTGCACGGCAGATCTCGATACGGGACAACGGTATCGGTTTCGCGATGGGCGAGGCCCATGATCTTTTCCGCCCCTTCAGCCGCCTTCACAAGGACCTCGACTATCCGGGGACCGGCATCGGTCTGGCAACCGCCCGGCGCGTGGTGAACCGCCACGGGGGGCGGATCTGGGCGGAAAGCCATCCTGGTGACGGAGCCTGTTTTTTCTTTACCCTCCCGGACGAAAACGCTATACGAAGCATCTGACCTTCATGTCTCCGGAGTGTACCCATGCCGAGTTTCGCAGAGGTCCAGGCGTTTCTGCGTGAGCAGGGGTGCCTGGCGCTCGTTTTCGATCGCCGGACTCCCGATGCCGAGTCGGCGGCCCTTGCCGTCGGCTGCGCTCCGTCCGAGATCGCCAAGACCCTGGTGGTGCTGGTGGGAGGAACCCCTCTGGCCGTGGTCTGCAGCGGCGATATGCGCCTGAACAGTGCGCGGCTCAAAAAGGCCAGCGGTCGTAGCGGCAAGGTGGTTTTCCCGGACCCCGGGGAAGTCGAACGCCTGTGCGGTTATCCTCCCGGTGGGGTCAGCCCTTTTCTGCTCCCCGAAGGGATGCTGGTACTGCTCGACGTAGGGTTACGCCGGCATGAGATCTGTTACCCTGCAGCCGGCAACGATCGCTCCGCGGTTCCCTTGTGCTGGGACGACCTCTGCCGGTTGAGTGGAGGCCATCCGGCAGAAGTCTGTATCCCGCAGTGATGGGGCTCGGAGCTGGCGAAGTGTCCGGCGATCGGGTATAGTGATGCATCAATCTTCGGGAGTGTGACGATGTCGAAATCGTTGTGGAACGAGAACCTGGCCATCGGCGTGGAGCAGATCGACAACCAGCACCGCGAGCTGTTTGCGCGTTTCGAGCGACTGCTCGAGGCTTGTCATGAAGGGCAGGGGCGGGAGGAGCTCAAAAGAGTTCTCGATTTTCTTGCCGAGTATGTTCATGAGCATTTCGCTGCCGAGGAGGAATTCATGTCCTCCCGCGGCTATGAAGGCCTCGTTGCCCACCAGGGGGAACACGAGGTGTTTCGCGGCAAGCTCACAGACCTGCGCCAGATCTACCAGGACAAGGGTGCGGGGATGGACCTGTTGATCACCACCAATGCTACGGTGCTCGACTGGATCATCCAGCATGTACGCAAGACCGACCGGGGGATGGCCAGGGCTCTTCAGGGTTGATTCGACACAGTCAGGGAAGAACGAAGGGCCTGCCATCCGGCAGGCCCTTTTTTTGTTATCAACGGTGGGGGCGGCGCTTTTTAGGCTCCGGGGCGCGCGAGGTGTTGGCGGACTCGATCACGTGCGTGAGGGTAAACTGTCGGCGATACTGGCGGGTTTCGATGACCGCGATCTTGATGATGCTGAAGATCGGAACGCCGATGATCATGCCGATCACCCCGTAGAGTTTGCCGCCGGTGATTACGGCGATGACGACCCAGACTGGGTGGAGATTGGCGACCTTGCTGATCAGCATCGGGATGAGGATGAAGTTATCGACGATGACCTGGGCGATCACAAGGTAGACGATCAGGATCCACCAGAACTGGGCACCGAGACCGAGGTCGACCAGCGCCACCAGCAGACCGGGGACCATGCCGACCAACGGCCCGATATACGGGACCAGGTTGGTCAGTCCGGCGAAGATGCCGAGAAAGGGCGCATAGCGGATATCGGTCAGCGAGAGGCCCAAAGCTACTACCATGCCGACAATCAGGGCCTCGAGGAGTCGCCCACGGATGAACTGGGCCATTTGTCGGCCGATGGTAAAGAGCAGGTCGAGCGCCATCTCGAAGTGGCGGTTGGGGGTCAGCGAGATCATGCTGCGGATCATCTGGCGACCGTCGCGTAGGAAGAAGAAGGTGAAGAACGGTACCAGCACCATCAGGCTGCCGATGCGCATGGCCGACTTGGGGGTAGCGGCGAGAACGGTCGAGACGATCGATTCGGCCTGCCCTTTGCCGCGGGTCATCAGGTCGAGGTTCTGCAGGAAGGGGAAGCTCTCCAGCAGGTTCGACTGGATATCGAGAATCACCTGGTTGGCGCGGGCTACGTAGCGCGGCAAATCCCCCTGCAGGGAAATCCACATGGCGTCCCAGTGCGGGACGATCACCATGGCAAACATCAGCAGTAGCAGGCTCAACACGAAGAAGACTACGAAGATGCACGAGGTCTTGTGCATTTGCCCACGCTCGAGGAATTGTACCAGCGGATCGAGCAGGAAAGTGGCGATCAGGGCCAGCAGCAGTGGCAGGAACAGACCGGAGGTCGCAGTGCGGACCAGGGCAATTGCGTGCGAGGCAGAGCTGTACAGGGCGAGCCCAGTGGCCAGCGCCGCGGTAAAGACCAGGTAAAAGATCAGCAGTTGGGCGCGGGTGATGGTGTAGGGGCTACGGGTCATCGGCGGCTCACTTCTCTCCGTAGCTTGGGCTGAGAGTGTCGCGATGGAGACTTTCCATGGCCTTGATACGGCGCGACAGGACCTGGCTGAGCCCGTAGAGGATCTTGTTGCTTGTCCCCGGACGGTTCTGGATTAGCTGCAGCAGGTCGGAGCGGAACAGCCCGAGCAGTTCGCTGGTCTCGACGGCGGTCGCCGTGGTGAGTCGGGTTGTCGCTTCGCACAGTGCCGTCTCGCCGAAAAAATCCCCGGGCTCAAGGCGGGCCAGTTCCACGCTCTCCCCCTCCGGCGGTTCGACGCTTAGGCGTACTTGCCCGCTGCGGATCAGGTAGAGCCCCGACCCGACGTCTCCTTCCGAATAGACCGTCTCTCCCGCCTCGTAGTGCCGGACGTGAATGAATTCTGCGAGATAGTGGCGCTCACGCGTGGAGAGCTCCGTGAACAGAGGGCGTGTTCGTGGTTGCCGGTACGAAAGATGTTCTTCCACAGTGGTGACACAGGGTCCTCCGCAATGATGCATTGAATATCGCCCGGGGGGTCATCCCTCCGCGAGAAGGGTGTAGAGGGCGTCGATCGCCTCGCAGAAGGGTCCGGCGGGGTTGACGAACTTGACCCCCATGCCGACCGGAAGACGGTGGGCCTTGAGCCACTCCGGGTGGTTGACCCAGACGACTTCGACTTCGCAGCGCATGGCGCCGTGTGGCTCGGGGAGGAAGAGGTTCATGTTCAACAGGGTTCCCACCGGTTTGAGCCACAGCGAATGGATGAACAGGCCGCCATGATTCAGGTCGATGGCCTGGGCATCGTGAGTTCGCCCTTCGCCGA
>QKBP01000087.1 GCA_003246035.1 Desulfuromonadaceae bacterium
CTCGGCGAGGTCAGCCACAAGTCGGTCGCCTCGGAGGACGTCACCGAGCAGTACATCGACATCGAGGCGCGCCTCAAGAACAAGCGGGAGCTGCGTGACCGCCTGCGCGCGCTGCTGGAGAAGGCGGTCAGCGTCAAGGACGTCATCGCCATCGAGACCGAGCTGAACCGTGTGCAGTCGGACATCGACGCCATGGAGGGGCGCATCCGCCACCTCAAGGGGCAGGTCGACTTCGCCACCGTCGACCTCTCCCTGGAGAGGAAGAAGGTCCTCGGCCCGCTCGGCTACCTGGCCCAGGGGGTCTGGTGGTGCATCGAGAAGCTCTTCGTCATCCGCGACTGAGCGGAGGACTCTGCCGTGCACAGCACTTCCAAATGACCATCGCCGCCGCTGTTGGTGTGCTGCCCTGCCCGGGTCGCGACGCCCCCTTTGCCACCGCCAAACGACTGGAGGCCCCATGCTGCGCAACCTGCTCCTGATGTTTCTGATGCTCGTGACCACGGCGACGATCGCCGCCGCCGAGCTGACCCTCGACGAGGTCAAGACGGCGCCGAAGGAGGTCGTCGAGGAGCAGCTCCCCGACGCCCACCCGGCGCTCTACTACGCGTTTGCGGCGCGCCTCTTCACGTCGGGAGAGAGGGAAACCGCGGTGTTCTGGTTCTACGTCGGGCAGCTGCGCTTCCGCTTCCACCTGTTCCGCTTCCACCTGATGGTCAACCCCGAGCTCCCGCCGGACGGCGACCCGGCAATTCTCGCCTCCCTGAACAGCTCGCTGGGACGGGTCTTCAATGAGTACATCGGCGCCGACCCGGATGTTTGGGCCGAAACCGTCGAGAAGGCGCTGCAGTGGGACGCGTCCCACCCCAACGGCTTCACGCCCAAGGAGGCCCACCCCGACGCGCTGGCCGAGATCCGCACCGGCCTCGAGGGCCTGCGCGACATGATCCGCGACAACAAGGAGACCATCCGCGCGGAGCGGGCGAAGAACGGCCTCCCCAATTCGTAGCTGCCCCGAGGGACTCGAACGATCCGAGAGGAGACGCTCCGAGGTGTTTCGCAACGCGCTGTATGTCGGCAACAACATGGTCGCAACGGCCCTGGCCGCGGCCCTGAGCATCGTCGCTTTCAACCTGTACCGGTACGACTTCGTGACCGCCTCGGGGGTCTGCGCACTGCTGGCGCTGATCTCGCTGGGCACCCGCCGCCTGCGCCGGATCGACCCGCTTGCGGCGACGGTGAGCGACGGCTGGCGCCTCTACCGCGTCGTGCCGCTGGTCACCCTCGCCCGCCATCGGCTTTCCGACTTCGCTCAGCTCGAAGTCCGCCTGGAGAAACGTCGCAGTTCAGGGGACGGGTCGTCACGGGACTACTTCGTGCTCGCGCTGAAGCCACCCCACGGAGAGCGCCTGCACCTCGTGGAGTTTCGCGACTACCTCAAGACGCGACGCACGGCGGAGCGGATCGGCCGCGCCACGCGCCTGCCGCTGCTCGACCGCAGCTTCGGGGTACGCAAGCTACGGCGCTGGGAGGAGCTCGACCGGAGCCTGCGCGAGCGCCTGCGGCTGAGTGGTGAACGGTTGGCGCGACCGGCCCTCCCCGAGGGGAGCGGCATCGTCGAGCGGCAGGAGGGAGGAATCCTGTACCTGACCATCCCCCCGGACGCGACCTCGATCCCCCTGATCCTTGCGGCCATGACCCTGACGTTGCTCGCCGCCTTCGTCGGCTGGTGGACATGGAGCACCTGGGCGTCGTGGTCGGGGATGCTGTTCATCGCCCTGTGGGTCGCGGGCGGGCTGTTTCTGACCCTCTCGGGCCTGACCTCGCGTTTCCCCATCGAGGTCACCCTCACCGCCGGACAGATCGCCGTGCGCCAGGGCTGGTGGCGCACCAGGGTCGACGTCGACGCCCTGGAGGAGCTGGTTCTGGCGCGGCGGCAGCTGGTGTTTCTCGGCGACAGGACAGTCTTTGTCTTCCCGATGGAGTTTCTGACCTCGGAGCAGAAGGCCGAAGGACGTTATCTGCGCGACCTGTGCACGTACGTGATCGCGCGCTGAAAGCTAGCAACGGAAGACCGGAGCGCACGCCCCGGTCCCACTGACCCGACCGCCCCGCACGCGCTTCGCGGGGGGCGCTCCCAGGAGCTCTCCATGACTTCGCCCGATTTCCTGTTCACCTCCCTGTGCGTGCTGCTGATCCCGGGAACCGCGGTGATCTACACCGTCTCCACCGAGCTCTTCGCCGGCTGGCGCTGCGGCAACGCCGCGCTCCGCCTGCGCCGCTGGGTGGAGGGATCGTCGCGCCTGCAGCACGCCCTGCAGTGGTACGCTGCAACGTTCTGCGCCCTGCCCGGGCTGAAGCTGGCGCTGGCGGAGCGTTGACCATGAATCTGTTCAGGGCTCTCACCGCGCTCTTCCCCCAGCTGACCCTGCTCTACTTCATCGCCGGGACGCGCGATCTGCTGTGGGGCTTCAACCAGACCAGCGAGGGGTTCACCACCCTGCTGGTTCTCCTCGTGGCCGCCCCCCTGCTCTGCCTGGCCTGGATGATCGTCGAGGCCCGCTACGCCTTCAAGCACTTCCGCAACCGCAGGCTCCTGCCCCTGATCCTCGG
>QKBP01000029.1 GCA_003246035.1 Desulfuromonadaceae bacterium
CGCCTGAGCGTTCCGGCGCGCTTCCGTGAGTCTCTCACCGAGACCTTCGGCGGCGAGCGCCTGATGGTGACCAAGAACCATGACGGTGGGTTGAGCGCTTATCCTCTCGCCCAGTGGGACGAGCTGGTGCGCAATGTCGACGCCTGGAGCCCTGGACCCCAGAAAACCGCTGCCATGCGCCTGATCATTGCGCCCGCCGTCGAGTGCGGGTTCGACAAGCAGGGGCGCATCCTGATCCCCGAATCGTTGCGCAGCCATGCCGGACTGCAGAAGGATGTAGTCGTGGTCGGCATGGACAAGAAGCTCGATATATACAGCCAGAGCCATCACGAAGAAGTCACGCGCAAGGCGATGGAGTTCATCCTCGACGATCCGCAGTTCATCGCCGACATGGGCTTCTAGGTGGGCGCGGCCGAGGGGTTCGCCCATACATCGGTCATGCCGGACGAGGTGCTGGAATATCTTCAGCCCAGACCCGGCGGAGTCTATGTTGACGGGACCCTCGGTGGCGGAGGCCATGCAGGGCTGATCCTTGAATCCACGAATCCGGACGGGCGCCTGATCGGTTTTGACCGCGACCCCGAGGCGCTGGCCACCGCGAGCGAGCGGCTCGCCCGCTTCGGCGAACGCTTCATCCCGGTGCACGCCAACTTCAGCGAAGCGTCGCAGTGGCTGAAGGGCCTCGGTGTCGAGAGGATCGACGGCATGCTTCTCGATCTCGGTGTCTCGTCCTGGCAGCTCGACAGCGCGGCGCGCGGTTTCTCGTTTCGCGACGACGGGCCGCTCGACATGCGCATGAACCCCACCGAGGGGGAGAGCGCCGCCGAGGTGCTGGCGACCCTGGACGATCAGGAGCTGGCCGACATCTTCTTCACCCTCGGCGAGGAGCGTTACTCGCGGCGCATCGCCCGCGCCATCGTCCGGCGCCGCAGCGAGCAGCCGCTGGCTACCACCCTGGAGCTGGCCGAGCTGGTCCGCGACGTGGTCCCCGGAGGGCGGGTGCCGGCACGTATCCACCCGGCAACCCGGGTCTTCATGGCCCTGAGGATTTACGTGAACCGGGAGCTGGAACACGTGGAGGAGGGGGTCACCCGGGCGATCGAGCTGCTCAAGCCGGGAGGACGGCTGGTGGTGATCAGCTTCCATTCGCTGGAAGACCGGTTGGTCAAGAATCTGTTCCGGGAGGCGGCGCGCAGCTGCACCTGCCCCCCGGAGTTTCCGGTCTGCACCTGCGGTACCGAGCCGAAGCTCAAGGTGCTGACCCGCAAGGCGATCAAGGCGGGCGACGCGGAAGTCGCCGCCAATGCCCGTTCCCGCAGCGCGGTGCTGCGGGCCGCCGAGCGACTGTAGTCCCCGAGGAGACGTGTTATGCCCCAAGCCGTTGCCAGACCGATGACCGGAGCCCGCAGCCTCACGCTGGGTCAACCCCGGCTGGTGGTGCTGCTCGGCTACATTGCCCTGCTTTGCTGCCTGGCCCTGTTCTTCGTCTGGTCGCGGTTGCAGGTGATGAACCTCGAGTACCAGATCGCCAGCCTCGGCAGCGAGGTGGCGCAGCTCAAGCAGGAAGGGCAAACCCTGCGCATCGAGGTGGCGAGCCTTGAAAACCCCTCGCGCATCGAGCGCCTGGCGCGCACCCGGCTGGGGCTGCAGCGCCCCACGGCGGCGCAGATCAAGCTGGTCGAGAGGTAGATGGAGAGGCGGGAGAAATGGCTGCAGGGTTCCATTCGCCTGGTTGCGGGAGTGTTCGTGCTGGCCTTCGTGCTGATGGCCGGGCGGGCGTTCCAGCTTCAGGTGCTGGAGCGCGAAGCCTTCAGGGAGCGCGCGGAGCGCCAGCATCAGCGCGTGGTCCCACTCTCCCCGCAGCGCGGCACGATCTACGACCGGCACGGTGAGGAGATGGCGGTGAGCATCGAGGTCGATTCCATTTACGTGAATCCCCAGAAGGTCGATGACCCCGCGCGCACGGCCAAGGCCCTGGCCGTGGCGCTCGACCTCTCCCTCGATGACGTCCGCCGCAAGCTCGCTTCGGGCAAGAGTTTCCAGTGGCTCAAGCGTCGCGTCGTCCCCCGCGAGGCGGAGGCGGTGGCGAAGCTGGAGCTCCCGGGGGTGAGTGCGGTCAAGGAACACCGCCGCTTCTACCCCAACTCGGAGATCGGCGCCCAGCTGGTCGGTTTCACCGGCCTCGACCCCGAGGGGCTCGAGGGACTGGAGCTCGAGTACGACACCCTGCTGCTCGGTCAGAGCGGCTACCTGGTGACCGGCCGCGACGCCCTCGGGCGCGGCATGGAGAGCGGCGATGACGATGTGCGCGAAGGAGTGCACGGACACAGCCTGCACCTGACCCTCGATCGCAACCTCCAGTACCTGGTCGAGAAGGAGCTCACCGCCGGGGTGAAGGCTGCAAAAGCCCGGGCCGGCATGGCGGTGCTGCTCGACCCGCAAAGCGGGGAGGTGCTGGCGATGGCGAGCCAGCCCGACTACAACCCGAACGCGTTCCAGGCGCACAAGCCGTCGCAGTGGCGCAACCGGGTGATCTGTGACACCTACGAGCCGGGTTCGACCTTCAAGCTCTTTACCGTGGCCGCCGCTCTCGAAGAGGGGCTGGTGACCCCGGCAAGCAAGATCTTCTGCGAGAACGGCCGTTATCGCGTCGGCGGACGCTACATCCACGATACCAAGAAGTACGGCCAACTGAGTGTCGACGAGGTCCTCAAGTTCAGCTCCAACATCGGCGTCGCGAAGATCGGCAAGGAGCTCGAGCGGGAGCTCTTCTATCGCTACATCCGGGATTTCGGTTTCGGCGAACCCCTCGGGATCGACCTCCCGGGGGAGGTCGGCGGCATGGTCCACCCGCCAGAGCGCTGGTTCGAGGTCGACCTCGCGGCGATCAGCTTCGGCCAGGGGCTGACCGTCACGACCCTGCAGATGGCCAACGCGGTCGCGGCGATCGCCAACGGTGGCTACCTGATGCAGCCCTACGTGGTCGATAAGGTCCTCGGCAACGACGGGCGCATCGTCGCCCAGCACCGTCCCCAGCTGGTTCGCCAGGTGATCAGCGAAGAGACCGCGCGCACCCTGCGCGAAATGATGGCGGGGGTGGTCGACGAGGAGGGGACGGGGACCCGTGCCCGGGTACCCGGCTTCCGGGTGGCCGGCAAGACCGGCACGGCCCAGAAGGTCGACCCGGTGACCGGCGGCTACTCGGTCGACAAGCGGGTGGCCTCGTTTGTCGGCTTCGTGCCGGCGGAGAATCCGAAGCTGGTGCTGGCGGTGACCATCGACGAGCCGCAGGGCGTCACCTACGGCGGCGTGGTGGCAGCACCCATCTTCTCACGGATCGCGGCCCAGGCGCTGATCGATCTGAACGTGGCACCGACCGAACCGGTGGTGCACGAGGCGGCCCTGCCCCCCCTGCCGAGCAGGGAACAGGCAGCGTACCAGGTCGCCAGTTACACGGACTCGGGGGAGTCAAGCGGCAAGCGAATGCCGCGTTTTGTTGGTTTGAGCTACCGGCAGTCGTTGCAGGCCATGGCGGAGCGTGGCCTCAACGTCAAGCTGACCGGTACCGGGACGGCGGTGAGTCAGTATCCCGCCCCCGGGGCCCCGATCGCCTACGGAGACGCGATCTGGGTGCGCTTTTCACCCCGCCTCTAGCGGGGAGGTGTTATGACGATGAAACTGGTCCATCTGGTGGAACGGCTCAAGCCCCTCGCATCGTGGGGTGATTCCGAGCTCGAGCTGCGCGGCGTGCACTACGACTCGCGCAAGGTCGAGCCCGGCTGGATCTTCTTTGCCCTGCGGGGAGAAAAAGCCGATGGTCACGACTTCATCCCCCAGGCGATCGCCAACGGCGCGGCGGTGGTGGTGGCGGAAGAGAAGCGTCCCCTCCCCGAAGAGGTTGCCGGGCTGATCGTGAAGGACAGCCGCCAGGCCATGGCGCTGGCCGCGGCTCTGCTCTACGACGATCCGACCCGCGAGATCCCGGTGGTCGGCGTGACCGGCACCAACGGCAAGACCACCACCACCTACCTGGTCGAGGCGCTGATGCGCGAAGTCGGGCGGAGCCCGGCCGTGCTCGGCACCATCAACTACCGCTTCGGCAGCGAACTCCACCCCTCCCAGTTCACCACCCCGGAGGCCCCGGAACTGCTCGGGACCCTGGCCGGCTTCCGCAGCCGCGGCTGCAACGCGCTGATCATGGAAGTCTCCTCGCACGCCCTCGCCCAGCACCGCGTCGACGGGATCGACTACAACGTGGCGGTCTTCACCAACCTGACCCCGGAGCACCTCGACTACCACCGCGACATGGACGATTACTTCGCCTCCAAGCGGCGCCTGTTCGACGAGCTGCTGGCGACCCGCACCGGACACGCCGTGATCAATATCGACGACCCCTACGGCGAGCGCCTCGCTGCGAGCGTCCCCGGGGCGATCACCTACGGGCTGCTCGAGAGCGCCGCCGTGCGCCCCCTCGAGGTTCAGCTCGGATTGAACGGCATTATCGGGACCTTCACGACCCCGACCGGTCCGGTGGCGATCAACTCGCCGCTGGTCGGGCGCTTCAACCTCTACAACCTGCTCGCCGCGGTGGCGACCGGGATCGCACTCGGCTATGCCCCGACCCTGATCACCAAGGGGCTGCTCAAGGCGAACCAGGTGCCGGGGCGGATGGAGAGCATCGAGAACCGGCGCGAGGCGCTGATCCTGGTCGACTACGCACATACCGGCGACGCGCTGGAGAAGGTCGTGAGTGCCTGCCGGGAGCTCGAGCCGCGCCGCCTGGTGACGGTGTTCGGCTGCGGCGGCGACCGCGATCGCAGCAAGCGCCCGGTCATGGGGCGGGTGGCCGCTGCAGGCTCCGACCTGGTGGTGGTCACCTCCGACAACCCGCGCACCGAGGACCCCGAGGAGATCATCGCCGACATCCTTCCGGGGGTGCATGAACACTTCCCGCAGGCCTGGAGCCAGGACGAAGCCCGGCGCGGCGAAGGGCGCGGCTTCTGCGTGATCCCGGACCGACGCGAGGCGATCCGCTTCGCGGTCGGCCTGGTCAAGGGGCAGGACCTGCTGCTGGTGGCGGGGAAGGGGCACGAGGACTACCAGATCATCGGTACCCAGCGCAGCCACTTCGACGACCGCGAAGAGATCCGTCGGGCGCTGGCGGAGCGGGAGTAACCATGAATTGGACGGTGGAACAGATTGCCGGAATCACCGGGGGGAGCGTGACGGGGCGCGCCGGTGTGCAGGTGCTGGGGGTCTCGACCGACACCCGCACCCTGGCGTCGGGTGAGCTGTTCGTGGCGCTGCGCGGTGCCAACTTCGACGGCCACGCCTTCCTGGGCGAGGCCGAGCGCAAGGGGGCGGCGGCCTGCCTGTGCGAGGAACCGGTGGCCGGCAGCGGCATCCCGGTGGTGACCGTCAGCGACACCCTCAAGGCCCTCGGCGATCTGGCGGCCCAGCGCCGCCGGCAGTTCGACGGGCCGGTGGTGGCGATCACCGGGACCTCCGGCAAGACCACCACCAAGGAGATGGTCGCCGCGATCCTCGAGGCGACCGGACCGGGACTCAAGACCGCCGGCAACTTCAACAACCTGATCGGACTGCCGCTGACCCTCTTCGGTCTCGCGGACAAGCACCGCTGGGCAGTCCTCGAAATGGGGATGAACCGGCGCGGCGAGATCGCCCGATTGAGCGAGATCGCGGCTCCGACCATCGGCCTGGTGACCAACGTCGGCGCCGGACACCTCGAGGGGCTCGGCGGCATCGAAGGGGTGGCGCGGGCCAAGGGCGAGCTGTTCGCAGCCATCCAGCCCGGCGGGGTCGCGGTGGTCAACTGCGACGACGCCCGGGTGATGCAGCTGCCGGTCGCCAACGGCGTGCGCCGCCTGACCTTCGGCATGGAGCTCGAGTCGCTCGACGTCTCGGCGACCATCCTCGAGCAGGACGGGCTCGGCAGCCGCTTCGCGCTGCGAAGCGATGAAGGGACGGTCGAGGTCCGCCTGCAGGCGCCGGGGAACCACCAGGTTGCCAACGCCCTGGCGGCGGCCGCGGTCGCGGTCGCGCTCGAGGTCCCGCTGGCGACGATCGCCGCGGCCCTGGAAGGGTTCCGCCCCACCAGCGGCCGGATGATGCCGGTGACCCTGAAGGACGAGATGCTGCTGTTCGACGACACCTACAACGCCAACCCGCTCTCGATGCGTTCGGCGCTCGAGACCCTGCGCGACCTCGAGACCGACGGCGGGCGCTTCGCCGTGCTCGGCGACATGCTCGAACTGGGAGAGCAGGCGGCCGAGCTGCATCGCGAGATCGGCGGAGTGGCGGCCGGTTGCGTCGACGGGCTGGTGGCCCTCGGGCAGTTTGCCGGCGACCTCACCGGCGGTGCCGTCGCGGCGGGGCTGTCGTCTGAGCGCGCCCGGGTCGTCACCGATCACGCCGAGGCGGTCGAGACCCTGGTGCCGTGGCTGAAACGGGGTGCGCGCATCCTGGTCAAGGGGTCGCGGGGGATGCGCATGGAAGAGGCCTGCCGGTTGATCGAGCAGCGCCTCGGAACCGGAGGAGGGGACTGATGCTGTACCACCTGCTCTACCCGCTGCACACCGAATACTCGGTGTTCTACGTCTTCCGGTTCATCACCTTCCGGACCATCTACGCGGCGATCACCGCGCTGCTGATCAGCTTCATCCTCGGCCCGTGGCTGATCAACAAGCTCGCCGACCTGCAGATCGGCCAGTCGATCCGCAAGCTCGGGCCCGAGTCCCATTTCCGCAAGGAGGGGACGCCGACCATGGGGGGGACGCTGATCCTCGCCGCGATCGTGCTGCCGACCCTGCTCTGGACCGACCTCTCCAGCCCGTTCGTCTGGCTGGTGCTGCTGGTGACGGTCGGCTTCGGCGCGATCGGCTTCGTCGACGACTATCGCAAGGTCAAGCTGCGCAACAGCGACGGCATCTCGCCGCGCCAGAAGATGTTCTGGCAGCTGTTGATCTCAGGGGCCGTCGGCGTCATCCTGTACCTGCTGCCGGGGTTCGAAACGACCCTGGCGTTTCCGTTTTTCAAGGGACTGAGCCCCGACCTGGGGCTGTGGTACATCCCCTTCGCCATGGTGGTGATCGTCGGCTCGAGCAACGCGGTCAACCTGACCGACGGTCTCGACGGGCTGGCGATCGGTCCGACCATCATCGCCTCGGGGACCTACCTGATCTTCGCCTACGCGGCCGGCAACGCCAGGGTCGCCGAGTACCTGCAGCTGCGCGGGGTCCCCGGCGCGGGCGAGCTGGCGATCCTGTGCGGGGCGATGGCCGGCGCCGGGCTCGGCTTCCTGTGGTTCAACAGCTACCCGGCCCAGGTCTTCATGGGGGACGTCGGCAGCCTGTCGCTCGGCGGCGCCCTCGGAACGATCGCGGTGATCACCAAGCAGGAGATCGTGCTGGTGATCGTCGGCGGGATCTTCGTGGTCGAGGCGCTCTCGGTGATCTTCCAGGTCACCTCGTTCCGCCTCTGGGGGAAGCGGATCTTCCGCATGGCGCCGATCCACCATCACTTCGAGCTCAAGGGGTGGCCCGAGCCGAAGATCATCGTGCGTTTCTGGATCATCAGCATCATCCTGGCGCTGGTCGCCCTGTCGACCCTGAAGTTGAGGTGATATGACCCTGTACGCGGGAAAACATGTCGTGGTTGTCGGAGCGGGCCGCACGGGCCTGGCGCTGGCCGACTATTTCCTCGCCAAGGAGGCCCGGGTAACCCTCTCCGACCGCCGCACGCGGGGGGGGATCAAGGGGATCGAGAAGCTGGTCGACCACGGAGTGGTCTTCGACCTCGGCGGCCACGACCCGGAGAAATTTGCGACTGCCGACCTGGTGGTGATCAGCCCCGGCGTGCCGCTGGAGATCCCGGCGATCGTCGCCGCCCTGGACGCCGGGGTGCCGGTGCTGGGGGAACTCGAGATCGCCGGCCGCGCGCTGACGGCGCCGATCATCGGCATCACCGGCACCAACGGCAAATCGACGGTGACCTCGCTGCTCGGGGAGATCTACCGCGCCTGGGGGAAGCGGGTCTTCGTCGGTGGCAACCTCGGCACGCCGCTGATCTCGGCGGTCGGTGAAGCATGGGACCGGGTGGTCGTCGAGATCTCGTCCTTCCAGCTCGAGGCGATCGAGCGGTTCCGTCCGCACGTGGCGCTGCTGCTCAACCTGACGGAGGACCACCTCGACCGCTATCCCGACATGGCGAGCTACTGCGCCGCCAAGGCGCACCTGTTCGACAACCAGCAGGCCGGGGACTTCGCGGTGGTCAACGGCGACGACGCGCTGGCGAGGGCCACGGTGCACGGCGCAGCACGCCGGGTCGAATTCAAGATTTCGCGGGTCCCGGACGAGGGGGTCGGCTTCGACGGCCGGCACATCGTCTGGAACTGGCTGGGAGACGAGAAACGCTTCGATGTCGCGCAGATGCAGCTTAAAGGGCTGCACAACGTCGAGAACGCCATGGCGGCGCTGGTTCCGGCCCTGCTCGACGGCTGCCCCGCCGATGTCGCCTGGGAGGCGATCTGTGGCTTCGCCGGGCTGCCGCACCGGATGAACCTGGTCCGCACCCTCGACGGCGTGGCCTGGTACAACGACTCGAAGGGGACCAACGTCGGCAGCGTGGTCAAGAGCCTGGCAGGCCTCGACGGGCCGGTGACCCTGATCGCCGGCGGCAAGGACAAGGGGGGCGATTACGCCCCGCTGCGCCCCCTGCTCGAAGAAAAGGGCGGGACGCTGCTGCTGATCGGCGAGGCGGCGGAGCGGATGGCCCGGGAACTGGCCGGCTGCTGCCCGATCGAGCGCTGCGCCACCCTGGAGGCGGCGGTCGAGAAGGCCCAGCAGATCACCCCGTCCGGCGGGAGCGTGCTGCTCTCGCCCGGCTGTTCGAGTTTCGACATGTTTGCAAGTTTCGAGGAGCGCGGTGAGGTTTTCAGCCGCGCCGTCAACGCGCTCAAGGCGCGTCACGAGGACTAGGCGATGCTCAGGCTGGAACGCAACTGGGATCAGACCATTCTGCTGCTGGCGGTCACCCTGACCTGCTTCGGGGTGGTGATGGTCTACTCGTCGTCGTCGATCATGGCGGCGAAGCGTTTCAGCGACGGCTTCTTCTTCCTCAAGCGCCAGGGGCTCTACGCGGTGATCGGCATGGGCCTGATGTTCGTGGCGATGCACATCGATTACCACCACCTGCGCAGGCTGGCCGCGCCGCTGTTCTTCCTGAGCGTGCTGCTGCTGATCGCAGTGCTGCTGCCGGGGATCGGCAGCAAGGCGGGGGGGGCGGCACGCTGGATCCGCGCGCTCGGCTTCTCGCTGCAGCCTTCGGAGCTGACCAAGCTGGCGCTGGTGATCTACCTCGCGCACTCGCTGGCGAAGAAGAAGGACAAGATCCGTTCCTTCAAGTTCGGGTTCTTCCCGTACATGATCGTGCTCGCGATCGTGCTGCTGCTTCTGCTGCTGCAGCCCGACCTCGGCACCGCGGTGACCCTGGCGGCGGTGGCGATGACCATGCTGCTGGTGGCCGGGACGCGCCTGAGCTACATCGTCTCGATCGTGCTTTTGGCGCTGCCGTTCCTGTACGTGGCGATCATGCATGTCGGCTACCGGCGGCGGCGGATGATGGCGTTTCTCAACCCCTGGGAGGACCCGACCGACACCGGCTTCCAGATCATCCAGAGCTGGATCGCCTTCGGCAACGGCGGGATCGTCGGAACCGGGCTCGGCGAGGGGCGCCAGAAGCTCTTCTACCTGCCGGAAGCGCACACCGACTTCATCTTCTCGGTGGTCGGCGAAGAGCTCGGGTTCCTCGGGGTGTGCACGGTGGTGGCGATCTTCCTGATGCTGATCCTGCGCGGCATCCGCACCGCCCTCAAGGCGCAGGACGAGTTCGGGACGCTGCTCGCCTTCGGCATCAGCCTGATGCTCGGGCTGCAGGTGATCGTCAACTTCGGCGTGGTCCTCGGGCTGCTCCCGACCAAGGGGATGACCCTGCCGATGATCTCCTACGGCGGGACCAGCCTGCTGGTGACCCTGACCGCAATCGGTATCCTGCTGAATATTTCGGCGCAGATCCACGAAAGCGGGGAGGTGCGACGATGAGACTGATCCTGGCCGGTGGAGGGACCGGCGGACACCTGTTCCCGGCCGTGGCGCTGGCGCAGCGCCTGCTCGAGACCGATCCGGACGCCAAAGTGCTGTTCGTCGGTACCGAGCGGGGGCTCGAGGCGAAGCTGCTGCCGCAGCTGGGGCTGCCGCTGCAGACCATCGACATCCGCGGGATGGTCGGCAAGGACCTGACCGCCAAGCTGGCGCTGGTGCCGAAGCTGGCCAAGAGCCTCGCCCAGTCGCGCGGCATCCTCAAGACCTTCCGCCCCGACGTGGTGATCGGAGTGGGGGGCTACGCCTCGGGTCCGGTGCTGCTGGCGGCACAGATGATGCGCCTGCCGACCCTGATCCACGAGCAGAACGCCTGGCCGGGGCTGACCAACCGGATGCTCTCCCGCTGGGCCGACCGGGTCTGCCTGTCGTTCCCGGAATCCGACCGGGCCTTCCACCTCGGCCGCACCATGCTGACCGGCAATCCGTTGCGCAAGGGGATGGACGACTGTCCGCCGCTGCAGAAAGGGGCGCCGCACCTGCTGGTGTTCGGCGGCAGCCAGGGGGCGCGGGCGATCAACGACGGCATGCTCGAGGCGCTGCCGGAGCTGCTGCAGCTCAAGCAGCCGCCGACCATCCTGCACCAGACCGGTGAGAGCGATGTCGAGCGGGTCCGCGCCGGGTACGCGACGGCCGGCTACGCGCAGGTCGAGGTGGTGCCGTTTATCCACGACATGGCCGCCGCCTACGCCGCCTGCCACCTGGTGGTGAGCCGGGCCGGCGCGACCACCATCGCCGAGCTGACCGCCTGCGGGCGTCCGTCGCTGCTGATCCCCTATCCGCACGCCGCGGGGGGGCACCAGGCGGCCAACGCCGAGGCGCTGGCGCGCAACGGCGCGGCGATGCTGCTGCACCAGCCGGAGATGTCGGGCGGGCGGTTTGCCCGCCTGCTCGGCGACCTGCTCGCCGACCGCGAACTGTTGGAAAGGATGGCCCGCTCGGCTGCCTCGCAAGGGCGCCGCGGCGCGGTCGATACGATTCTCAAGGAATGCCGGCGGCTCGCCGGGAAAGGGTAGCGGATGTACGGCAAGATCCGCAAAATTCATTTCGTCGGGATCGGCGGCATCGGCATGAGCGGCATCGCCGAAGTGCTGCTGAACCTCGGCTACCAGGTGTCGGGCTCCGACCTCCGGGAAGGGGAGACCACCCGGCGCCTCGCCGCGCTCGGAGCCGAGATCCACATCGGCCATGCCGCCGAGAACCTGGTCGAGGTCGACGTGGTGGTGACCTCCACCGCGGTACGCGCCGACAACCCGGAGGTCCTCGAGGCCCATCGGCGCATGGTCCCGGTGATTCCGCGGGCCGAGATGCTCGCCGAGCTGATGCGCATGAAGTACGGCATCGCGGTGGCCGGAACCCACGGCAAGACCACCACCACCAGCATGGTCGCCACGGTGCTGCACCACGGCGGCATCGACCCGACCGCGGTGATCGGCGGGCGGCTCGACATGTTCGGCTCCAACGCCAAGCTCGGCCAGGGGAAGTTCCTGGTCGCCGAGGCCGACGAGTCGGACGGCTCGTTCCTCAAGCTCTCGCCGACCATCGCGATCGTCACCAACATCGACGCCGATCACCTCGATTTCTACCGGGACCTCGACCAGATCAAGCAGACCTTCGTCGAGTTCCTCAACAAGATCCCCTTCTACGGGCTGGCGGTGCTGTGTCTCGACGACCCCGGGGTGCAGGAGATCCTGCCGAAGGTCAACAAGCGCTTCGTCACCTACGGGCTCTCCAAGCAGGCTGACATCCGCGCGGTCGACATCGAGCACGCCGCGGGTCGGACCGCGTTTACCGCGGTGGCCGGTGGGGAGACGCTCGGGCGGATCTCCTTCAACATGCCGGGCGAGCACAACGTGCTCAACGCGCTGGCCTGCCTGGGCGTGGCCCTGGAGCTCGGCATGGACTTCGCCGAGATCGCCGACGGCTTCAAGGATTTCGGCGGGGTCGGACGGCGCTTCCAGGTCAAGTACGAGGGGCAGGGGGTGATGGTGGTCGACGACTACGGGCACCACCCGGTCGAGATCCGCGCTACCCTGGCGGCGGCCCGTTCGGGGTGGAACCGGCGCGTGGTGACGGTCTTTCAGCCGCACCGCTACAGCCGCACCCGGGCGCTGTTCGACGAGTTCCTGACCGCCTTCTACCAGAGCGACGCGCTGGTCATCACCGACATCTACGCCGCCAGCGAGGATCCGATCCCCGGGGTCGACGCGGCCGACCTGGTGCACGGGATCGCCGAACACGGACACAAGGACGTGCGTCACATCAGCGGCGCCGACGCGATCGTCGAGCACCTGCTCGAGACGGTTCGCGATGGGGACATGGTGATCACCCTGGGCGCCGGCAACGTCTGGCAGCTCGGGGAAGAGTTCGCGCGGCGCCTGCAGCAGCGCCAGGGCTGAAACGAGACGGATACGGATATGGACAAGGCAAGCGACATCCGCAACAAGAAAATCGCCGTACTGCTCGGCGGGCTGTCGTCGGAGCGCGAGGTCTCGCTGCGGACCGGGCAGGCGGTGCTCAAGGCGCTGCAGGGGCTCGGTTACGACGCCGAGGCGATCGACGCCGGTCGCGACCTGGCCGAGCAGCTGCGCGCGGTTCAGGCCGAGGTGGCGTTCATCGCCCTGCACGGCCGCTACGGCGAGGACGGCACCGTCCAGGGGCTGCTCGAGCTGCTCGGCATCCCCTACACCGGCAGCGGCGTGATGGCCTCGAGCGTGGCGATGGACAAGCTGGTCACCAAGCAGCTGCTCCTCTACCACGGTATCGTCACCCCGGCCTACGCCGCGCTGCGTGACGGGGAGAGCCTGGCCGATGCCGCGCTGCCGGCGGCGTTTCCGCTGGTGGTCAAGCCGGCCCGCGAGGGCTCGACGATCGGCGTGACCATCGCCCGCGATCGCGGCGAGTTCGACGCCGGGGTGGCCGAGGCGTTCAAGCTCGACGACCTGGTGCTGGTCGAGGAGTTCATCGCCGGCGACGAGGTGACGGTCGGGGTGCTCGAGGGGGAGGTGCTGCCGGTGATCCAGGTGGTCCCCAAGGGTGGTTTCTACGACTACGCCTCCAAGTACACCGCCGGCCAGACCGAGTACCTGCTGCCGGCCCCGCAGAGCGAAGCGATCACCCGCCGCCTCCAGGACGCCGCCCTCAAGGCCTATCGGGCCCTCGACTGCCGGGGCGGGGCGCGGGTCGATTTCATCATCCGCGACGGCGAGATCTACTGCCTCGAGGTGAACACCATCCCGGGGATGACCGAGACCAGCCTGCTGCCGAAGGCGGCCGGGCACGCCGGCATCACCTTTGACCAGTTGACGGAGCGGATCCTGCTCGGAGCAGGACTGCGCAAGTAGGGACGACGATGCGCGATCTCAAGGGCCAACCCAAGAAACGCCTCAAGCCGAACCGCAAGGTCGGCAAGCAGGAGCCCTTCGACTGGAAGGGGTTCCTGCAGGGCGTGCTGCGCATCAGCGTGGCGACCTTCACCGTGGTGCTGGTGGTGGTCGGTGCGACCCTGAGCGCCCGGGTGATCCTGAGCTCCGGCTATTTCGACGTCACCGAGGTACGGGTCGAGTACGCCAACCGGGTCGATGCCGAGGAGATCGTCGATCTCTCCGACATCCACTACGGGGCGAGCATCTTCTCCCTCGACCTCGACATGATCGGTCGCAAGATCGAGGAGAACCCCTGGGTCGCCGAGGCCGTGGTATCGCGAGTCTTCCCGAGCGAGGTGCTGATCCGGGTCAGCGAGCGCGAGCCGGTGGCGATCATCAACCTCGACTACCTCTACTACGTCGACAAGAACGGGGTGGTGTTCAAGGTCCTGAGCAGCGGCGACCCCCTCGACTACCCGGTGATCACCGGGATCACCCGCGACGAGGTGGTCGATGCCAGCGGCGTCCCGACGAGCCTGCGCAGCGTGCTGCTGCTCCTCGACCAGGTCGCGCGGAGCGAGGTCTTCACCCTCGCCTGCGTGTCGGAGATTCACAGCGACCCCCACGAGGGGCTGACGGTCTATACCGCCGAGCGGGGCGTGCCGGTCCATTTCGGCAAGGGGGCCCTGATAGTCAAACTCAACAACCTGGAGCGGATCTACGCGGAGCTCGAACAGAGGCTGCACGGGTTGAAGTTTATCGATCTGAATGTGGAGGACCGGGTGATCGTACGCCTCGGCTCCAAGGAAGGGATGCTGCAGGGGTAACCTGCGAGGGGGAAATGCTATGAGCGGAAACAAGGACAACCTGATCGTAGGGCTCGATATCGGCACCACCAAGATATGCGCCATCGTCGGTCACCTCGCCCACGACGGGATCGACATCGTCGGGATCGGCAAGGTGGCGTCGAAGGGGCTGCGCAAGGGCGTGGTGATCAACATCGAGGCGACCGTCGAGGCCGTTCGCCAGGCGTTGCAGGAAGCCGAGCTGATGGCCGGCTGCGAGATCAAGTCGGTGTTCGTCGGGATCGCCGGCGGTCACATCAAGGGGATGAACTCCCAGGGGGTGATCGCGATCAAGAACCGCGAGGTGACCGGCGAGGATATCCAGCGGGTCATCGACGCAGCCAAGGCGATCGCGATCCCGATGGACCGCGAAGTGATCCATATCCTGCCGCAGGAGTTCATCATCGACGACCAGGATGGGATCAAGGAGCCGCTCGGCATGAACGGGGTACGCCTCGAGGCCAAGGTGCATATCGTCACCGGGGCGGTCGCCAGCGCACAGAACATCATCAAGAGCTGCAACCGTGCGGGGGTCGACGTCGCCGACATCGTCCTCGAGCAGCTCGCCTCGAGCGAGGCGGTGCTGACCCCGGACGAGAAGGACCTCGGGGTGGTGCTGCTCGATATCGGCGGCGGGACCACCGACATCGCGATCTACTCGGAAGGGGCGATCAAGCACACCGCGGTCCTGTCGCTCGGCGGCAACCACCTCACCAACGACATCGCCGTGGGGCTGCGCACCCCGACCGGCGACGCCGAGAAGATCAAGCAGGACTACGGCTGCTGCCTGGCCTCGATGGTCGGCAAGGACGAGACCATCGAAGTCCCCTCGGTCGGCGGGCGGGAGGTTCGCCAGCTCTCGCGCCAGCTGCTGGCCGAGATCCTCGAGCCGCGGGTCGAGGAGATCTTCACCCTCGCCAACCGCGAGATCATCAAGAGCGGCTTCGAGGACCTGATCGCCTCCGGGGTGGTGATCACCGGCGGCTCGGCGATCCTCCCGGGGATGCCGGAGCTGGCCGAACAGGTCTTCAACCTGCCGGTGCGCCGCGGCCTGCCGGTCGACATCGGCGGCCTGGTCGACGTGGTCAACTCGCCGGTCTACGCCACCGGGGTCGGACTGCTCAAGTACGGCAGCCGCAACCTGCAGGTGCGCAACTTCGCGATCGGCCAGGACAACGTGTTCGACAAGATCTTCCGACGCATGAAGGAGTGGTTCGGCGAGTTCTTCTAGCCGGACTTTGAGATAGCCATGAAACAGACAACCAAGCGGAGCAAGACCAAAACAAAGGGGGAAAAGATGTCAATGTTCGAATTTGATGAAAGTGTGGACCAGTCCGCGAAATTGAAGGTCATCGGTATCGGCGGCGGCGGAGGGAACGCTGTCAATACCATGATCCGCTCCAAGATCGGCGGCGTCGAGTTCATCGCCGCCAACACCGACGCCCAGGCGCTGCGCTGCCACATGGCGCCGCTGAAGGTGCAGCTCGGCTCGCAGCTGACCAAGGGTCTCGGCGCCGGGGCCAATCCCGAGGTCGGGCGCGACGCGGCGCTCGAGGACCGGGCCAAGATCGCCGAGATCCTCGAGGGGTCGGACATGGTGTTCGTGGCCGCCGGCTTCGGCGGCGGCACCGGCACCGGCGCGGCGCCGGTGGTGGCCGAAGTGGCCCGCGAGCTCGGCGCCCTGACCGTCGGGGTGGTGACCAAGCCCTTCGCCCGCGAAGGGAAGCGCCGTCAGAAGCAGGCCGAAGAGGGGATCAAGCAGCTCAAGCAGGTGGTCGACTCGCTGATCGTGGTTCCGAACGACCGCCTGATCGGCCTGGCCGGCAAGAGCATGGGGATCCTCGACGCCTTCAAACCGGCCGACGACGTGCTCTGCCAGGCGGTCCAGGGGATTTCCGACCTGATCACCACCAGCGGCCTGATCAACGTCGACTTCGCCGACGTGCGCTCGATCATGAGCGAGCGCGGCATGGCGATGATGGGGATCGGCGTCGCCGAAGGCGAAGACCGCGCCCACAAGGCCGCGCAGATGGCGATCAGCAGCCCGCTGCTCGAGGAGATCGACATCTCCGGCGCCAAGGGTGTGCTGGTGAACATCTCCGGCTCGTCGAACATGACCATGGAGGAGTTCGACGAGGCCTCCCGGATCATCCACGACAAGGTGCACGAGGACGCCAACATCATCATCGGCCTGGTGGTCAACGAGAAGCTCGGCGACCGGATCCAGATTACCGCCATCGCCACCGGCTTCGGCGAGTCGTTCGACACCAGCCTCGAGGAGTCGCGCATCCGCGGCGGCCTGGCCGCGGCCAACAGTCGCGAGAACCGGGACATCCCGACCTTCATCCGCGAGCAGCAGCGTCGCGAACAGCCGCGCCGCGCGGTCGGGTACGACGACGAGGCGTACGACATCCCGACGTTCCTGCGCAAGCGCGTCGATTGATTCTCCCCCGGCGGCCCGGGTTTTCCGGGTCGTCGCGGCGATGAGCAAGTCTTCCGGGCTCTCCGGCCCGGGAACCGTCTGTCGAGGTGCGGTTCTCCGCCCGCATCTCGCCGGAAGTGGGAATTCCGCGTGAAAGCCCACACTCCCCCTACGGCGGGGCCATTCGGCCCCGCCGATTTTTTTTCATTAAGCTGCTCGAAAACTCAGGATAATCCTTAAAGACGCACAATCTGTGGATGTGTTAATCTGTCTCTTTGAATGCGAATTCAAATGTTAGCTTCGGGAGGGGGAGAGGAACATGCTGAAAATCAGTTTTGTCGTTGCCGTCGCTTTGTGTGTCCCGCTGGTGTGCACAGCGGAGCCCTGTAAGGTCATACGAGTACTTGATGGTGATACCGTCGAGGTATCCAGTGCTAGCTTCAAGGGGGAGATCAACCTCGAAGGTATCGATGCTCCAGAGGAGGGACAGCCCTACCATAAAGAGGCAACGGACTATCTCGATTCGTTGGTCTCAGACCAGGACGTTTTCATTTCGGATATCAGTACCTCGGATATGACCGCTAATTTGCACCTTGCAAACGGCCGTAGCGTCAATGTTTGCATGATCTATGACGGCTACGCTTGGTCGATCGACCGGGATTATAACCATTACCTGATGCGAGTCGAGCGCGGCTCAAAAGAGCGAGGGTTAAACCTCTGGTCATCTAGCAAAGTCCTTGAACCCTGGCGATTTCGTGAAGCGAACGGGATTATGGATGATCGCCAAAAAGATATTCAGAAGATCTACGTTTTCAAGAACCTTGGCCATTCCGGCTCTCAGCGCTACAAACTGGAAAGATGTGAAAAACTTGAGGGTGTTGAGAGGCAAATCTGCATTGAACAGCTTAAATATGAGGTTTATCAACGGGTTGTGTCGGAAGGGAATGACTGTAGCGGGTTGACCGGAAATGCACGGCAGGACTGTATGTATCGAAACATGCGTGTTGCGAACAAGGTGTACAAAGAGTACACGGGTGAGGATTTAAAGTAATCATCCGTGAACGGTGGTGTCATGGAACAGTTTACGCGATGTCCCAAGTGTGGTTCGGACAGGGTAACCAGAACCGAGTGCCAGGTCTGTGGATTGGTCTTTGAAAAATACGTGCACCATCAGTATGTAACGGCCCGGCTCCAGGTAGAACCCACAAAGCCGAAAAATAAAGGTCTGGTTTTGATCGGTTTGTTAGTTCTTGTGGCGGTGCTTGGCAGCGGCCTAACATTCCTGCGGTCGCAAAAAGCTGCTGAGGGCCACACCGGTCTCGAATCGCAGCATCTCGGCTCGCAAAAAGCCTCGGATCGCGAAGGTTTACCCACCGGAATGAATTTGATTGAGCAATTGCAAACAGCCAACCCACCAGATAATCAGGTCGAGCGAGTCGTCAACTCGACGGTATTCATCCAGACCCCCTGGGGGGAGGGGTCAGGTTTCATCGTCGATGAGAGCTGCAGGATAGTTACCAACTCGCATGTGGTGAGGTTGTCAGAGGATCAAGTTAGGGACTTGGATGCATATCTTGCCGATTTGCGCGTAAAAGCCGATAAAGTCAGAAAAATTATCGATAAAAACCAGGACAGTTACGATCGCTATCAACAGGGCGAACTTCGCCTCTCTCCCGGCGTAACGGAAGAGGAGATCGAGGCCAAGATGGTTGAAGATAAGGAGAAGTATGCGGAATTTCTCAAGGAAATAGATGCATCTGAAAGAAGGCTCGATCGTAACCGGTATGATTCCTCGTTAAAGGTTATCCTTTCGGACGGGACGGAAATCGATGCTACGACTGAACATGTAGACGATGAGTTCGATATCGCTATAGTTCGTGTCTTCGGAGAGTACGTATGCCCTTCCGTGGTGTTTGGAAGTTCAGAGAAGCTCAGGCGCGGTGAGACGCTCTACACCATCGGCAACCCACTAGGGCTTCGTCACGTCGTGACTGCAGGGGTATTCTCTGGGATGGTCGAGGTCAACGGGATGGACATGCTCCAGTCGGACGCGCCGATAAATCCGGGAAACAGCGGAGGTCCACTGATCGATGCCGACGGTAAAGTAGTGGGGGTCAACACGCTGAAGCTGATGAATTCCGACGGCATCGGTTTCGCCATCCCGATAAAGCATGTCAAAGATTTGCTGGCAGAACAAGACCTCTAGTCTTACGGAGTGGTCATGAAGTATCGGATGACCATGTGAAGGAACACAGCGGCGGGGCCATTCGGTCCCGCCGATTTATTTTGTCCCTGTGTGCCCCTGATGCCACATCAATGTGCCAGACACAACCCAACGCACGGCAAGACGCGAAGGCAAAAGGGCATAAGTTGTTGAAATAGTGTAATCGGTGCTCTTGGTATTGAGCTTGCATTTTTAAGGCGGCACCAATCGAAAGGGGCCCCTCATGCGCATCTTTGTCATCGAGGACGACGACCACTACCGTAAGGCGATCAAGGCATACCTGGAGATGCTCGGACACGAGGTAATCGAAGCCCACGACCCGAGCGGCTGTCCTCTCTACGCCGAGCTGGCCGATGCGTGCCGGCACGAAGACCCCTGTGGCGACCTGCTGCTCATCGACCAGAACATGCCGCAGATGACCGGGCTCGAATTCATCCAGCGTCAGAGTGAACGGGGCTGCAGGGGTATCATGAGCTGCAAGGCGCTGATGTCCGCCTCCCTGAGCGACGAGGAGCATGCCCTCGCGCAGAAGCTGGGCTGCCGGATTTTTCGCAAGCCGTTTCGCCTCCACTATCTGCGCGACTGGATCGAAGAGGCGACCGCCGAGATCCCACCCGAGCGCAAGCTTCATCGCTTCGCCTGACCCCGCCGGCGCAGATGGCCTGTGGATGCCGGGACAATCGGATCCCCGAACTTGATTCCTGAGGAGCATCCGGGTCAAAATAGCGGCTCGGAAAGCACCACTACGTTCGGGAGAAGCGCTTGTCCCATAAGCTGATCGATCGCGCCCGTCGCCGCCTCGCCGCGGAGAGCGGACCGCACACCCCGCCCTGGGGAGGCCGCCTGAGCGTGGCGCTCGTCTATCCCAACACCTACCACCACGCCATGAGCAACCTCGGCTTCCTGTCGGTCTACCAGGAGCTCAACCGGCGCGACGACACCCTCTGCGAACGCTTCTTCCTCCCCGATCCCGACGATCTCGCCGAACACCGACGGACCGGCTTCCGGCTCTTTTCACTGGAGAGCCAGCGCCCCTTGAGCGACTTCGACCTGGTCGCCTTCTCGATCTCCTTCGAAAACGATTACCTCAACATCCCGGTGCTCTTCGAGCTCGCAGGCCTGCCGCTCTGGCGCGAGGAGCGCGGGGAGATCGAGCCGCTGGTGCTGGCCGGCGGGGTCTGCGCCTTCCTCAACCCCGAGCCGCTCGCCGAGATCATCGACCTGTTCGCCATCGGCGAGGCCGAGGTGCTCCTCCCGCCGCTGCTGGCCACCCTTCAGGAGGGGGATCGATCACGCCGGGAGCTGCTCGCCGCGCTGGCCGGCGTCCCCGGCATCTACGTGCCGGCCTTTTACCATCCCGAGTACGACCGGGAGCGGCTGACCGGCTACCGGGTCGACCCGCCGGCGCCGCCGCGGGTGACGCGCCAGTGGCTGGGCGACTACGACCGCACGGTGATCCGCGCTGAACGGCAGACCTCCGAGACCGAGTTCGGCGAGCTGAGCCTGGTGGAGATCTCGCGCGGCTGTTCGCGCGGCTGCCGCTTCTGTGCCGCCGGCTTCCTGTTCCTGCCGCCGCGGGAGCACGCCCTTGAAGCCCTCGAAGCCGCCTGCAGCGCCGGGCTCGAAACCCGCGGCCGGGTCGGGCTGGTCGGCGCCGCGGTCTCCGATCATCCCCGCCTCGCTGAGCTGCAGTCGTTCATCGCCTCGGCCGGGGGGGAGAGCTCGCTCGCCAGCCTGAGGATCGACAGCCTCAGCGAACCCGAGGTGGCGGCGCTGAGGGAGGGAGGACACCGCAGCGTGGCGCTGGCCCCCGAAGCAGGCAGCCAGCGCCTGCGCGACCTGGTCAACAAGGGGCTCGACGAGACGCAGATCCTCTCGGCGGTGCGGCTGCTGGCCGCCGGGGGAATTCTCAACCTCAAGCTCTATTTCCTGCTCGGGCTGCCGAGCGAAACCGAGGACGACCTCGACGAGCTGCTGGCGCTGGTCGAGAAGGCCCGCGCCATCTGGCTGGAAGAGGGGAAAAAGCTCGGCCGGCTCGGCACCCTGCAGCTCTCGGTCAACCCGTTCATTCCCAAGCCGTTCACCCCCCTGCAGTGGGCGGGGATGGCCCCGGAGGGGGAACTGAAGAAGCGCCTCAAGCGCCTCCAGGGGGCGATCCGTCGCCTCCCCAACGTCGAGCTGGTCAGCGAATCGCTGCGCGCCTCGGTGCTGCAGGCGCTGCTCTCCCGCGGCGACCGGCGCGTCGGTCGACTGCTGCCGCTGCTCGCGGCCGGCGAATCGCTCAAGAGCGCCTGCCGGAGCACCGGGCTGGATCCCGGCGGGTACGTGATCCGCGAGCGTGACGCGGACGAAAGCTTCCCCTGGGAGGTGCTCGATTCGGGAGTGACGCGCGCCTACCTGTGGCGCGAGTACTGCAGCGCCCTCGCCGGCCGGGCGACCACGCGCTGCGCGCCCGGATGCCGGCGCTGCGGCGTCTGTGGTTGAAGGAAGCGATAAACGGGCTTGGAGCGCCCCCCGACCTGTGTTACGTTGAGGCGCTGTGCATGTGTCTAAAATCATGTAGTAATTCTAATATTTAAAGCGAAAACGAATAGTTATGGTATAGTTGTCGGAATTTTCCTGCCACGGGACGAAATGATCATGAGGAGGAACGAAATGAAGAGGGAGCTGAAATCCTGGAAACGAAGAGTAGCGGTCGGCGTCTCCGCCCTGCTGCTGCTCGTCCCCCTGGTCGCCACGGCGGCCGAGGTGAACTTCACGTCGGAGACTATCCTGCGCGCCTACGAGAGGGACACGGCGACCAAGCAGGATGCCCTGATCCTGCCGGCCTACGAGTACCTGAGCGGGCGCGTCGGCAGCAGCGACGAGCCGCTCAGCTTCCACCTCTCGGGGTGGGGGCGTCTCGATCTGACGGACGAGGGATACTTCCAGGACGACACCGCCGGTGAGCTCCTGTACGGCTACCTCGAGTACCGCCCCGCCGACTACAACGTCACCCTGCGCGCCGGTCGCCAGTACCAGTTCGAAGGTGTCGCCAACGAGGCCTTCGACGGCGTGGCGATCCTCGCCGAGGCCAACAATGGCCTGCTCTTCTCCCTCTACGGCGGTCTCCCCGTCGGTCTCTCCACCACAGCCGGCACCAACGGCGACACCCTCTACGGCGGGCGCGTCGGCTATCACGGCGCCATGTACACGATCGGTGCCTCCTACAAGCTCTCCGAGAACGACAGCGACACCGCCCAGGAGCTGTTCGGATCTGATCTGGCCCTCTATCTCCCGGGCAACGTCAGCCTCTTCGGGGTCTCGCGCTACAACGTCGAGACCGAGGACTTCGCCGAGCACAGCTACGAGATCAACGTGACCCCCGGTAACACCAGGGTGCGGGCCTATCTCGAACGTTACCGCTACGAGGATTACTTCGGCGCCGGCGCCAGTGCCGTCAATCCCTTTCGCTTCCTCGCCACCCGCGACGAAGTGCTGACCGTCGGCGGCGCCGACCTGACCATCCGCTCCGACATCGCCGACCTCACCCTCAAGGCCAAGGGGCTTGACTACGACCTGGCCGACACCGCGTTCTACGGCTCCGCCGGCGTGACGAAGCGCGGTTCGGGCGCCAGCGCCTACGGGGCAGAGCTCGGCCGTCTCGAGGGAGACCTCGATACCGACAGCTACACCCTGGCCCGGGTGTTCGCCTACCTCGAGGAGCTCAACGACAAGTTTCCGATCGAGTTCATCTCCGCCGACCTGCTGCTCGCCATCTACGACGAGGACATCCGCGGCGAAGGGGACGCCTACTACGTCTCCCTCGGTGCCGGCAAGAACGTCATGGACGGCAAGCTCAAGCTCAAGGCCTCCGCCGAGTACAGCTCCGACCCGTACTACACCGAGGATATGCGCGGGTCGCTCTCGGCCACCTACCAGTTCACCGCTCCTTGAGCCCAACATTTACAGACGAGGAGATGACGATGTCTAAACGCATCCTGACCATAGGAATGATCGCCTTTACCTTTGCCGCGCTGGCCGCCTGCGCCGCCTTCAAGAAAGAACCGGGCTACCCGGCGGTTCACCCCGAGGAGCTCGGTCACGTCAGGCCGATCTGTACCGAGTGCCACGACGCCAGCTCCGGCACCTTCAACTACGCCCAGTTCAGCCACGACGCCACCTTCGGCAGCCAGCACCGCCAGCAGGCCTACCGGAATGCCGAGGTCTGCGCCATGTGCCATGCCACGAGCTTCTGCAACGACTGCCACGCCACCCGCGTCGAGCTCAAGCCGTCGCTCAAGAACCCGACCGACAGCTACCGCACCATGCCGCACCGCGGCGACTACCTGAGCCGCCACCAGATCGATGGCCGCGTCGACCCGACCTCGTGTTTCCGCTGCCACGGCAACCCGCGCACGGCCAAGGGCTGTGCGACGTGCCACGGGTGATGTCATGAGACGCACCGAGAAGCTTGGGAGACTGGCGATCGGGTTGGCGTTTGTCGTGCTGCTGTTTCTGGCCGGCTGCTCCGATCCGAACGACAACAACGTCAGCCCGAACCAGGTCCATCCGCTGGACTGGGTCATTGCGCATGCGCTCGATCCGCAGTCCGGGGGGGATGCAGACGCTTGTCGCGCCTGCCACGGCGTCGATTACGCCGGCAGCAACACGATCCCCGGCTGTTTCGAGTGCCATCTCGACGGTCCTCCCTTTGCAGCGCACCCGGCGCGCTGGGGAGACCTCGCGGCCGAGGAGCACCGGCACTTCTCCAACATCGATCTGATCAGCTGGGCCAGTTGCGCCACGGCCGCCTGCCATGGCGTCGATCTGCACGGAGGCTCGGTCGGACCGAGCTGCTTCTCCGACCAGATCGGCGCCGTCAGTTGCCACGCCACGCAACCCTTCGCCTCGGTGAACCACCGCACCCTCTTTACCGACCCGAACCTGCACGGGCCGGCTGCCAAGGGGGGTGTGGTCATCGAGGAGAGCATGAACGTCTGCCAGAACTGCCACGGTCGGCCCGGTACGACCTTCGACGGTGGTTTCGTCTCCGACCCGGCCATCGTCGCCAACCCCGAGGGGAACTGTTCTGCCTGTCACCCTGCGGCCCGGGCCCATCCGACCAACTGGCAGGGGACCAACGACGACACCTCCACCAACGGCTACTACTCGACGCATCGCACGGTCTCGGCGCTGACGATCGAGCGCAGCTGCGCCTTGTGCCATCTCACGACCTCGACCGGCAGCGGGCCGCTCCCCGGAGCTCCGAGCTGCTTCGCCTCGGGGTTCACCAACGGCAACGGCAGCGCCACCAGCTGCCATCCTAGCGGTCCCGGGGCGGCTCCGCACGCCGTCCCCTTCACCGACCCGAACCTGCACGGTCCGGCCGCCAAAGCCGACCTGACCTTCTGCCAGCAGTGTCATGGCGAGCTCGGCGGCGCAGGGAGCAATCCGCGTTTCAACCTCGCCGTCGGCAACCTGGTCAACGGCTGCGAAGACTGCCACACCGTCGGCACAGCGCATACGACCACCGACCGGTGGACCTTCCGCGGCGACGCCGCCACCACCCGGCGCACCCACTTCGCCTCCGGCAACGTGCTCAACGCCTGCGCCCTCTGTCACGGTGCCGCCCTCGATGGGGTCGGCGGCAGCGGCCCGAGCTGCTTCTCCTGCCATACCGGCGCGCCGCAGTTCGACCTCAACTGCACCTTCTGTCACGCCTCGCCGCCGGCCGGCGCGGGTGACCTCACCGGCGCCACCCCGGTCAATCACACCGCGGTCACCGATCCCGCGGGCTTCAACGCCGCCCACGACCAGTGCACCACCTGCCACGGGGCCAAGGATGATGGCACCGGCAACCTGACCACGGTCGGCACCGACTACCAGCTGTTCGACCGCAACACCCCGGCCCTGGCCCAGGGGGGTGACCATCTCGATGGCAACATCGAGATGAACGGCCCCACGCCTGCCACCGGGGCCGGTTACAACGAGACCACCTTCGGCTGCGACAACGCCTGCCACGCCGGCGACGTCCCCTACCGCCTCAGCGACTCGGCGCTGACCGTCGAGTACGGCAGCTATGGCAACGACCCCGGTCCCGGGTGCACCTTCTGCCACGGCTACCCCCCTGACGGTACGGCCGATCTGACCGGCTCTCCGACCCCGGTGAACCACACCGGCGTGACCGACCTGGCCGGTTTCCTGCTCGCCCACAACGACTGCTCGACCTGCCACGGGGTCAAGGACGACGGCACCGGGACGCACGTGCCGACCGGCAACTACGACGTCGCCACGGACCATGCCGACGGCAACATTAACCTCAACCTCGACACCCAGTACGACCAGGCCACCTTCGGCTGCAACGCCGCCTGCCATGGCAACACGGCGCAGTTCCAGTTGAGCGACTCGGGGCTCCCCGTGGTGCTCGACAGCTACGGCAGCGGCGGTGGCGCCGGCGCCTGCGACGCCTGCCACACCACCGGCGTGGCCGGAGCCCCGGTGGTCATCGCCGGCACCACCGCTCACACCGGCGCCTGGACCTGCGAAGACTGCCACACCTCGCATGGCGGCGGTACGCTGATCATCCCCAACAACGCCGCCGTCGGTATCAACTACCCGAACGACGCCGAGCACCAGGGGGGGATATCCCTCGGCGGCGCGGTGGCCACCGGTGCCACCGAGGCGCAGATCTGCTGGAACTGCCACGACAGCATCGGTTCGATCTCCGAGTGGGGGCAGAACAGCAAGGCCAACACCGGTAACATCATTTACAACTACGGCCAGATCTATACCGATTCCGGCACCACCACCCCCACCTCCAACTGGGTGAACGCCTGGTGGAAATCGGCGCGCAGCGAATTCGCCTATAAGACCGGCCAGGTCCGCTCGACCCACTCGGTCAACCCGGCGGTCACCGTCGCCGGAGTCGACGCCGTCGGCGACATCCGCTGCAGCTACTGCCACGACGTCCATGACCTCAACCGCGCCCCCGGCGACGCTGTCACCGGCGCGCCCTACCTGCGCGGCTCCTGGCACGGCAACCCCTACCTCGAGGACGGCGCGCCGCAGCTCAACACCAACTACGCCAACAACGACCGCTTCGGTCGGGTGCCGCGTGGCGCCAACACTGACTCCACCTACGGCGGGTACCAGATCGACCAGAACAACGGCAACCCGACCAACGGTCTGACCGCCGACGGCACCTCGGGGCTGTGCGAGCTGTGTCACGGCGGCGGCAACGGCAGCTGGACTTCGGCCGAAATCAACAGCCTCAACCAGTTCGGCACCGCGAGCAGCGCCTGGGTCGGCAGCAACGGCCACGCCAACTCTGTCCTCGGCGGCGGGGGGACCGGTTCGGGGCTGGCCGCCAACATCTTCCGCACCAGCGACCGCCAGACCAGCACCGTGATCTTCGACCGGACCGGCGCCGGTAACCCGCTCATGGCGTATCGCAATGCGACCGGTGACCGCGGTTACGGCTTCCGCAGCACCGACAAAACCATTGACGATGCCGAGGGGTGGAATCTCAACCCCAAGATGGCCGACAACAGCATCGGGCGCCCGTACGGCTTCAACTACTACAACTGGGGGGCCACGGTGAACGAGGGGACCACCGACAACCAGTACCACAAGTTCACCTGCTCCAAGTGCCACAACCCGCACGCTTCGCGTCTGCCGCGGCTGATGATCAGCAACTGCCTCGACACCAAGCACAACACCTGGGACGACAGCGCCGGCATTGACACGATCCCGTCGACCAGCAGCAGCGTCGGCACGGCGGTCTCCACCGAGAACCGCCTGGTGACTTTCTCCAACGCCACCTCGGCGCAGAACTGTCACCGCGTCAAGGACCCGGCCTTCAGCAACTCCATGGGGAGCGGCTGGAACCTGGTGACCCCCTGGACTACAGAGGCGGGTGGTCCGGACAACGGGGCGATCCCCTGATTGAGTCCATGATGTGATGTCGCCGCCAAAATGATGAACGAGGAAAACATGAAACTGAGACTTTGTAGTTTGTATCGTGTCCTGATCGCCGCCGCACTCGGTGCGGCGGTATTCTCTCTGGTTGCGGCCTGCTCCGACGAAAACTCGGAGATTCCACCGGACAAGCTGCACCCGCTCGCCTGGTCGGACCCGCTCAACTTCACCGGGGCGGACTTTCACAGCGCGAGTCTGATCGACTTTGACGTCGACGTCGCGCCCTGTGCCGAGTGCCACGGTGTCGACCTGCTCGGGAGCGGCGGCGTCCCGGGCTGCAATGCCTGCCACGACGACGTCCGCGGCGGGCACCTCCCGGGGATGAGCGACCCGGCGGTGCACGGGCCGCGTGCCCTGGCCGACTTCCAGCTCTGCAAGATGTGCCACGGCAACGACTACCTCGGCGGGATCACCGGCGTCAGCTGCGCCCCCTGCCACCAGGCCGCGAATTTCCCCTGGCCGCATCCGGCCAGCAGCACCTGGCTTAACAATTCGAACCTCAACTTCCATGGCACCGCGGCCGACACCGCCCTCGAACGGGCCGACTGCGCCCTCTGCCATGGCAGCGACTTCCGCGGCGGCACGACCGGGGTGAGCTGCTTCACCTGCCACTTCGACGAGACCGGCGCCCGTTATCCCAACGGCCTGACCCATCACAACAACCACCCGAGCATGACGGCCTTTGTGACCACCTGC
>QKBP01000039.1 GCA_003246035.1 Desulfuromonadaceae bacterium
ACCGTCGCGGCGAATGCCTGTTTGTCGTCGTCGGAGAGGGGAAAGTTGAACTCGAACTGCAGATGCGGCATGGCGACCTCCCGACTTCAGGTTAGACGTTCAGCAGGGCATCGATGGCATCAAAGTCGAAGCGCAATTCGGCCAGCTGTTCGATCAGCTCGATCTTGTGGGTATCCTCGGCGATCAGCTTGGAGACGTCCTCGTTGATCGTCTGAAAGACATCGGTCGATGTGCGGTGGGAACGCATATAGGGGATACCGCTGCGGTCGAGGATCTTCTGGGTGATGGTGCTGACCGAAGCGACCCCGGGGACAACAATGCCGGCGATTTTTTCACGGTATTCGGGGATCTGGTAAAGGTTGGCGAGGGTGACCAGCAGTTCGTCCCGGCTGCTGTTGACGATCAGCATGGAGGACTCCTTGAGAAGCTCGGCGACGCGCTGGGTCGAGGCCGCGCCGATCTGGACATGATGCACGATGCGCTGCGCCTCCTCTTCACTGGCCCGCAGCTCGACCCCGAGCACGCTGCTGATCCGGCGCATGGTCGGGTTGGCGAGGATCGGCTGGTAGTTGAATCCTCCGAGCACCGCAAACGACTCCGACGCGAAGGCCCGCGAAAGATAATGGAGGGTCTGTTCGCGTTTCTCCGGAATGATCTTGTTGGCCATCAGGGCCGCCACCGGCACCCCGAGCTTTTCGAACAGCGCCAGGTTCATATGCACGGAATCGACCACGTTGCCGACCCCGCCGCCGGAGACCATCAGCACCGGAGCCTGCATGGCGCTGGCCACCGCCGCGTTGCCGAAGCCGAGCACCGAGCCGACCCCGCTGTGTCCCGCCCCCTCGATAATCAGGAAGTCGTTTTTGGCGTCAAGCTCGGCCATCGCCTCGAGCATCGCGGTGCGAATCTTTTCGCGGGAGAGCTCTCCGTCCAGGACCCGCTTGGTGTCACCGGGTTGCAGCACGAACGGCGACATCAGCGACAGGTCCTCCTCCTGACCGAAGACCCGCGCCATCAGGATCGCGTCCTTGTCGGCAACCTGGCCATTGTAGAAGGCGGGCTTGGGCCCGATCGGCTTAACGAAGCCGACCCGCGCGTACTTCTTGCGCGCCATGTGCATGAGCGAAAGGCTGGTCGTGGTCTTACCGCTGTTCTGACCCGTCGCGGCGATAAAGATCTTGCGTGCCATCAGTTCTCCTGAGCGTTACGAATTCGCAGATCGTACATCATTCTAGCGGCAAATCGGCGCTTCGGCCACCCTGCCCCGCCGCTCGGGACGGTTCACGGATACACAAGCTGGCCAGCAAAGCCAGCACCGCGCATCCGCACAACACGGCGAAGGACGTACGGTACCCCGTGACCGTGAACGCCTCGCCGCTTCGACCGAGCCGTTCGAGAATCGTCCCGAGCACCGGCTGCATCACCGCCCCGCCGGCAAACGGGAAGAGATTGACCAGCCCGATAGCGGTGCCGGCCATCGACAGGGGGAAGAGCTCCTTGGTGGCAGCGAAACCGATCACCACCACCGCACTGGTGAAGGTTCCCAAACCGAGGCAGATGGTGCCGATCCCCCACAGCGGCAGGGCGTCGGTCCAGAGCACCAGCGGCAGCGTCAGGACGATCGACAGGGCGCTGCACAGCACGATCACCGGCTTGCGCGCCTTGAAGACCCGCGACGACAGCCAGGTCAGCAAAGGGCTGCCGAGGATCATCCCGAGCGACAGGAGCGAGAGCAGTCTGCCGCTCGCGGCTCGGTCGAGTCCGTAGAGGTGGTTGAGAAACGGCCCCCCCCAGAGACCGGCGAAGCTGAAAAAGATCGCACACAGGGCGAAGAACCAGACTGCGAGAGGCCAGAAATGCCGGCTGGCGAGGACCCTGGCCACCGCCTCGCCCATGGGGATGGTGGCCGCCTCGCCCTCCTCCTGCACGGCCGGGGCGGAGGCGCCGATCTCCTCGGGGCGATCGCGGACCACGAACCAGACCAGGGCCGCAAGGGCCAGGGTGGCCACGGCGATAGCAACGAACACCAGGCGCCAGCCGAAACGGTCGCTCGCCAGCGCCAGGGGGCCCGCGGAGGTCAACGAACCGATGCCGCCGATCGCGAAGAGAATGCCGGTCATGGTCGCAAACTCGCGGGGGGAGTACCAGACGGTGAGGACCTTGAGCGAGGAGACGAACAACATCGCGACCCCGAAGCCGACCAGGGTTCGGCCGAGAATCGCCGCCGCCGCCGTGGGGGCCAGGGCGAACAGCAGCGAACCGCAGGCCGCGACCAGCATGAACAGGGTGATGGTCCTCCTTGCCCCCCACGAATCGGCGAGCAGCCCGGCCGGGAGCTGCATGAGGGCATAGGGATAGAAATACGCGGCGCCGAGCATCCCCATCAGCGCGCCCCCGGCACCGAGGTCGCGCATCATGTCGACGGCGACAACGGCCGGGGCGAGGCGATGGAAATAGACCAGGAAATAGCCGCTGGAGAGAATGATGAATACCGACCAGCGGTAACGGGAGAAGTGTGCCGATGTCATGATCGTCAGTAGGCCACGCGGTTGCGACCGCTCCGCTTGGCCCGGTAAAGGGCCTCGTCGGCCCGTTTGATCACCTCGTGTGCCGAGACCCCCGCGTCGTCGCGCTGGGCCATGCCGAAACTCGCCGTCACCGTGAACTGCAGGGCGGTGCGGGGATCGGAGCTCGATTTTTTCTGGTTGTTCGGCTTTTTTCGAGCACGGCCGGGACGGCGCATGACGAACGGCTCCGAGGCGAGCGCATCGCGCGCCTTCTCGACAGTCCCCTGGGCCGTCTCGAGGCTCTTCCCCGGGAACACCAGGGTGAACTCCTCGCCACCGTAGCGGAAGGCCCGCCCGCCGCTGCCGATCCGGGAGAGGCGGGTGGCGACCATGCGCAGGACCTGGTCCCCGATGTCGTGACCGTGAGTATCGTTGACCTTCTTGAAGTGATCGACATCGACCATCACCAGGGTGTAACGCCCGCTCAGCCGGGCCAGGTACTCGCTCAGCGCGCGCCGCGCCGGCAACCCGGTGAGCTCGTCCCGGAAGGCCATGAAGTGGGTCACCTCGATCACCGCGACGGTCGCGATCAACCCGGCCGTCGCGAGGAGCAGGCGGGAATGCTCGGGGTGAACCAGCGCGGTCACGATCGCGGCGAGTGACCAGCCGAGCGACGCTTCGAAGATTCCGGGCTGACGGACGAAGCGCAGCAGCAGCAGCACGGCGGCCACGACGACGCCGATCAGCACGGTCTGCGGCACAACGAGCCCGGAGCCGGTATGGGGCAGCCAGTCCTGCTCCAGAAAAGCGAGCGCACCGGGGAGCCGGGACCGCTCGAGCCAGAGGATCGCTCCGCCCTGCAGGGCGAAGAAGATCAGCCGCAGGATGCCGGCACGGGAGAAGAGCCCGCGCTCGCGCATCCAGCCGACCAGGGCAAAGTTAACGGGGACCAGGGTTGCGGCGCACAGGTAGAAGAAACGTCCGGAGGCCCCGGCGCCGGCCGTGAGGGTGAAGCGCTCGAGAATCACCAGCAGCGCGAGCAGGTAGAGTATCCGGATGCGCCCGAAGCGGAATGCGTAGAAGGCGCCGAGCAGCAGGACCAGGTAGGGGAGCAGCAGCCAGACGGCGTCGCTGGTCGGGTTGACCGGAAGCCAGCGCCGGGCAGCCCAGATCCCGAGGCTCACCACCCCGCCCGGAAAGAGGAGGACCCAGAAGAACCGGCGCAGCATCACCCCACCTCCCCGGAGCGACGCAGGTCCTTGACCACCAGCTGCACTGAACTGCGTCCGTTCCAGCGATTGACCTGAGGAGCCACCAGCAGATCGAGCTCCCCCTGCAGCTCATCCCGGCGCGGGGCGAAACCGAAAGCGATCCCCGGGAGGGTGACGCCGTCCTGGCGGACCGTAAAGCGCAGATGCCCGCCATTGAGAGACTGAAGTTGCTGGACCCGGACTTCGCGCAGACAGACGAGCGGCTCGGGATTTCCGGCCCCGAAAGGGGTGAAGGACTCGAGGGTCTCGATGACCGGGAGCGCGAGCTGGTCGAGGGATGTCTCGGCGTCGTAGCTGCGGATCGGTTCGGCACGGGCGAGGTCCGAAGAGGCCGTGCAGACCTGCTCGAAACGACGGACAAAATCCTCAAAGGCCGTGCGCCGAACCGAGAACCCCGCGGCGACGGCGTGCCCCCCGTAGGCCACGAGCGATTCGCCGCAGGCGTGTAATGCGTCGTAGAGGTTGAAACCGGGGACCGAGCGCGCCGAGCCCTTCCCTTCATCCCCGTCAAAGGCCGCCAACAGCACCGGGCGGTGAAAACGCTCGACCAGCCGACTGGCGACGATGCCGATCACGCCGGGATGCCAACCGTCTGCGCCGAGTACGATCGCGCGTGCCTGATCGGGGAGTTCGGCGACCCGCAGCAGGGCCTCGTCGAGGGTCTCCTGTTCGATCTCGCGACGTTCACGGTTGAAGCCGTCGAGCCGGCGTGCGATCTCGGCAGCGCGTGCCGCATCCCGGCACAGCAGCAGCTCGACCCCGAGGGCCGCATCCTCGAGCCGACCCGCGGCGTTGAGGCGGGGGGCCAGCTGGAAGGCGACGCTGCCGCAGCTGACCCGCGCTACACCGGCGGCGGCCAGCAGCGCGGCCATGCCGGAGCGTGCCGCGCGGGAGAGAGCTTCCAGCCCCTTCTTGACCAGCAGACGGTTGACGCCCTGCAGCGGGACCACGTCAGCGATCGTACCCAGGGCGACCAGATCGAGCAACTGACGCAGGTCCGGCTCCCCGGAGCCGAAATGTCCGAGTTCACGCAGGCTCCGTCGCAGCGCGACAACCAGGAAAAAAGCCACCCCGACGCCGGCAAGGTCACGATCGGGGAAGTCGCACGGTTCGAGCCGCGGGTTGACCAGGGCGGTGGCTGCGGGAAGGTCCGCGGGGGGGAGGTGATGGTCGGTGATGACCAGGTCGAGTGAGAGCTCGCGGGCGAGGCGCGCTTCCGCCACGGCCGAAATGCCGCAGTCGACGGAGATCACCAGGGTGACCCCCTCGGACGCCGCCTGACGCAAGGCTGTCGCCGAAAGCCCGTAGCCATCGCGAAGCCGCAGTGGCACATGGTAATCGGCCCGGGCTCCGCAGGCACGGAGAAACTCCACCAGCAGGGTGGTCCCGGTGATCCCGTCGACGTCGTAATCACCGTGCACCAGGATCGACTCCCCGGCTCGGACCGCCTTCACGACCCGCTCGGTCGCTTCGCGCATACCCGGAATACCGTCGGGATCGGGGAGGTCACCGAGACCGGCGGTCAGATAGCCGCGTACCGCGTCGCAGTCAGGGAAGTTGCGGCGTGAGAGGATTTCGACGGCCAGCGGGGGGAGCTTCAGCTCCGTGGCGACGGCCGCCACGGCAGCACGCTGCTGTTCGGGTCGCAGCGACCATGCGCGTCGGGTTACGGGGTCCATGACGGTCCGGCCCGGTCGGGTGCTTGTGGCAGTCGGGGTTCGAGAAGCACGCGCCCCAGCTCGGGGTCACGCTCGGCATCGAAAAACAGGCGCTGCCGGTCGTCATCGGTCAGGCCCCCCCACCAGTTGTGGGAGAGGTCGACGTCGTCACTGACCGCGGCACCGAGGACCACGTGGTAGGGGCAGTTTCCGAGCAGAACGTTGTCGCGGATCTGCAGGTCGCGCGGCTCGGAGGTCATAAAGATCCCCTTGCCATTGGAGACAATGCGGTTGAAGCGGATCGTCGGGGCTCCGTAGTGAAAACGGATCCCGGCACCGTTGTCACGGATCAGGTTGTGCTCAATCACGATTATGGAGCTGTGAAAGCGGATCGCCACCAGGTTCTGTTCGAAAACCGACTCACGGATCGTGACCCGGGATTCCTGGCTGTGGACGGCGCTGTCCGCCTGGCGGAACAGGCAATAGGCAAATCGTGCGTCGGGAGACGCGACGAGGTTGATCCCCCCCCAGCTCCCCGCTGGCGCATCGGGATCGATAGAGCGAAAGCGGATCGGCGCCTCGGCCGTCCCCTCCGCGACCAGACGGCCGGAGACAATCAGCTCGCTCCCGGGAAAGTGGGGATGTTCCCTGCGCCGGTCCGCATCTCCCCCGGGGTGGAAAATCACCTCGGTGCCGGGACGAATCTGCAGCGCGGCGTCAACCGGAACCTCCAGGTCGCCGCGGATATGGACTTCCCCCTGCCAGACCGTAAGCCCCGCAGGGAGAGGGTCGCTAAGCGGAGTGACCGTGCCGAGGCAGCCGCACAGGAACAGGAGCGGCAGGACCGACAGCATCAGTCGTGGGATGGCGAGAAACTGTTCGTGCATGGTCCAAGCAGAAACGGGCCGGCTGCGGCCGACCCGTTGATTGAGACGTTTATTGACCGAAGCCCTTGGGAGGTTGACCGCTCACCGGCGGATGGCCTTCAAGGAACTCGACTTCGGAGCGGACCTGGCTGGCCATCGGTTCGGGTGGATTGAGCGCCAGCAGCTTCTTCCAGGCCGCAATCGCCTTGTCAAACTCGTTGAGATCGTAGCGGTAGACGATCCCCTCGTTGAACAGCGACTGGGCGTGGCGCGGATCGAGCTGGTTGGCCTTCTGGAAGTTCTCGATGGCCCGGTCGAACCAGCCGAGACGCCGGAACATGACGCCCTGGTCGGTCAGCACGTTGGGGTCGTTGGCGTCGATCGCCAGCGCCTTGTCGTAGGCCTCGACCGCCTTCATCGGCTGATCGGTATCGAAGTAGGCGTGGCCGAGCTGGACCCAGGTATTGCGGTTGCCCGGGTCGGCGGCCGCTACCTGCTCGAGGGTGGCGATCTTCTGCTTGAGGTTGACCGCCGCGGCCGGAGGGGCCTGAGAGGAGGGAGCGGTGGCGACCGGAGCGCTGCTCCCACCGGAGAAGAACATGCTCCCCAGGACACCGACCAGCAGGCCGATGATGAAGGCCATCACCAGCAGCAAGAGATTTTCGTTACCTTTTTTCGCTTCTTCCATCGTTGACTCCCGTTGTTACCCCGCAGCGACAGCGCTGCGGCGACGGTCCCAGTAAAGCACGAACGCGCTGGCGACAAAAATCGTCGAGTAGGTCCCGACCACGATGCCGACGATCAGCGCGAAGGCGAAGTTGTGGATCACCCCGCCGCCGAGAATGAAAAGGGCCAGAACGACCAACAGGGTGGTCCCCGAGGTCAGCAGGGTCCGCGAGAGGGTCTCGTTGATGCTGCGATTGACCAGCTGCGGGAAGCTCTCCTTGGCCACCTTGCCGGTGTTCTCGCGAATCCGGTCGAAGATGATGATGGTATCGTTGAGTGAATAGCCGATAATCGCCAGAAACGCGGCAATGATCGGCAGGTCGATCTCACGACCGGTCAGCGAGAAGGCGCCGAGGGTGACGAGCACGTCGTGACAGAGGGCGAGGATCGCCCCGACCGCGTAGCGGAATTCGAAGCGCCAGGTGACGTAGATCAGGATCCCGATCATGGCGTACAGGATCGCCATCATCCCCTTGTAGCGCAGGTCCTTGCCGACCTGGGGGCCGACCATCTCGACCCGGCGGATGTCGACGTTGCCGGCCCCGTAGGCCGCGCCGAGGGTCTCTTCGACCGAACGGGAGATCGCGGCGAGTTGCTCCTCCTCCCCCTGGACGCGAACCAGAAACTCGTTCGGTTCGTCGCCGAAGGTCTGCACCACCAGCGAACCGAGGTCGAGGCTTGCCAGCTTCTCCTTGACCTCGGCGGCCGAGGTGTCCTGTTTAAACTGCACCTGAATCAGGGTGCCG
>QKBP01000009.1 GCA_003246035.1 Desulfuromonadaceae bacterium
ACCTGGTCTGGGCCGACCCCAATGCAGGCATGGGTGTCGAGATCCAGCGATTCGTCGCTGGCCGCGAATATTTCGACGACATGTTGAACCGAGTCCATTGAATTACACAACAATCCGATATTCCAACGTTTTGCACAAAAAAGGGGCTGCGAAATTTGCCCCCAGATCGACGATCTCAAGCCTAGGCAGGGGTTGCCCAGGGGATTTGCGGCGAGGTTTGCTATCGAGACTGCCCTCAGGGGAAGTTTTTGTCTTATGGGAGTTTCTCGTCCACCTTATTGGTTGGGTCTGCAGCGCGTCGCATCCTTACCCCCTTGGCAGAGGGTCTCTACCGGCATCCATGGCACAATGTCGCATAAGATATATTATGTAAACTAAGACAGGCGTCTGGATACGATTAGACTCTCATGGGTCTTATGCAATGGTTGCCAACTCAAGTCTCCCCCCCCAGCGGTGCTCGAGGGTCTCGAGAATCGCACGATGCGTCGGAGCTTCGGGGAAGTCCTTCAGGGCAACCATTGCGAAGGCCTCCCGACGTGCTGACTCGAGAACCCTTCCATCCCGCAGCAGGTTGGCCACCCGGAAGTCCGGAAGCCCTGACTGTCGGGTGCCGAGGAACTCTCCCGGTCCGCGGATCTCGAGGTCGGCCTCGGCGATCCTGAATCCGTCCGTGGTCTCGGCCATGACCTCGAGTCGGCGTTGCCCGTCCTCGCTGCAGCGGAAATCCTTGACCAGGATACAGGTGCTCTCATGGGCACCCCGTCCCACCCTGCCTCGCAGCTGGTGGAGCTGCGAAAGACCGAATCGCTCCGCGTGCTCGATCATCATGACCGTGGCGTTGGGGACATCGATGCCGACCTCGATGACGGTCGTGGCCACCAGCACGTCGAGCTCCCCCCGGACGAAGGACTGCATGACGTGGTCTTTTTCGTCCGACCTCATGCGTCCGTGGAGCAGCCCGAGTCGCTGTTCGGAGAAAATCTCGTCTCGAAGCTGCTCGAAGGCCTCGCTGGCGGCCTTGAGATCGCTCTTTTCGCTCTCTTCGACCAGCGGATAGACGATGTAGGCCTGTCGGCCGGCATTGAGCTGTTCTTTAATGAAGTTGTAGGCTTTGGGCCGCGCATGTTCGGTGACAACCCGGGTGCGGATCGGGGACCTCCCCGGCGGCATCTCGTCGATGACGGACAGCGAGAGGTCGCCGTAGACCGTCATCGCCAGCGTACGCGGGATCGGGGTCGCAGTCATGACCAGCATATCCGGCGCACTCTCCCCCTTCCCCTTCAGAACACCGCGCTGGCGCACCCCGAATCGATGCTGTTCATCGATAATGCCGAGGCCGAGCTGATTGAACTCAACACCCTCCTGAAGGACCGCGTGTGTTCCGACCACGAGATCGACAGCTCCCGTCCTGATGCGCTCGAAGGCGCCCTTTCGATCCGCGCCGGACAGCGAGCCGATGAGAAGCGTCGCGGATAGGCCCAGCTCTGCCAGCCAGTGCCTGAAGAAACGATAATGCTGCTCGGCCAGGATCTCGGTCGGTGCAACAACGGCGACCTGGTAATGGTTTTCGATGGCAATCAGGGCCGCCATCAACGCCACGAGGGTCTTGCCGCTGCCGACGTCTCCCTGGATCAGGCGATTCATCGGCGTCGGCTCCAGCATGTCATGCTTGATTTCGCCCAGCACACGGCGCTGCGCCCCGGTCAGGGCAAACGGGAGCTTCTCGGCGAGGGGCTTGGTATAGCGATGCTCCAACCGGAAGGCGATGCCGGCCTCGGCCTCCCACCCCTTGCGGCGCAGGGCCATACCGAGCTCCAGGAAGAAGAACTCGTCAAAAACCAGCGCCTGGCGTGCCGGATTGCTCGTTTTTTCAAGGGACTCGATCGAGGCCTGGTTGTCGGGGAGGTGTATGTGACGGGCTGCTTCGGCAAGGGACATCAGGTTGTGGCGTGCAAGGATCGATTCGGGAATCGGCGATTGGAGATACGCACTGTACGTCCGCGCGACCTCGGTGAAGATCTTGCGGGCGGTTTTCTGGTGCAGTCCCTCCGTCAAGGGATAAACAGGAAGAATGCGTCCGAATTCGAGCGGGTCACGTGAAAGAGCCTGCTCGGCCGTTTCGCCGTCGGCGAGAAACTCGACATCCGGATGATGAACCTCACGCAACGCCCCGAAGCGCTTGATATCACCCGTAACGACGACCCGGCGCCCCGGTTTGAAGCGAGAGGTCATCCACGACGCCTTGTAGTGAAACCACTTGAGGAGGATCTGGCCGCTGCCGTCCGAAACCACGGCCTCATAAATCCGGCGCCTGGTCTTACGGGTTTGAGCCGGCCCGGCCGCAAGGAGTTCACCGCTGAAAACCTCGCGGCGTCCGTCCTGAAGCTGGGCGATACGCTTCAGTTGCCGGCGGTCTTCGTAGCGGATCGGGAGGGTGTAGAGAGCGTCTTCGACGGTATGCAGCCCCATGCGTGCGAGCTTTTCAGCCACGCGGGGACCGACCCCCTTGATCGCGCTTAATGGGGTCTGGAGAGGATTGTTCGCGGGTGCGTCAGGGCCAGGGGGCATCTCCCCTCCCCGTCTAGTTCTTGAGGGCTTTGTTGATTTCGCTGATCAGTTCTTCGGCATCGAGTCCGTGGGCTTGGGCGCCCTTGATGATCGTTTCATTACGCGCCCCACCGCAGCCGATACAGGCGAGGTTGTAGCGCTTCAGGACGTCAACGGCCTTAGGGCCCAATTCGATCACCTGCTGGAAGGTGGTGCTTCCCGTTACCTTGGGGCTCATGTGCGCATCCCTCAGCTTCCGTGGTTATTCGTACTTGATGTTGATGACTTCGTAGATCTTCAGCCCGGAAGGGACCTTGATCCGCACCTCGTCGTCGAGCCGGTGGCCGATCAGGGCCTTGCCAACCGGTGACGTCACCGAGATCTTCCCGTCCTTGATGTCGGCCTCGTCCTCGCCGACGATCTGGTAGGTTACCTCGTTGCCGCTGTCGACGTCGAACAGGGTTACCTTGGCACCGAAAACCACCTTGTCGGTATCGAGTTCAGCGGGGTTGATAACCTGAGCACGGGCGATCTTGTCGTTGAGTTCGCGGATTCGCCCTTCAATAAACCCCTGTCGATCCTTGGCGGCATCGTATTCGGCATTTTCGGAAAGGTCTCCGTGGCCGCGTGCCTCTTCAATATCCTTGACGACCTTCGGGCGCTCCACCCTGGTGAGGTGTTTGAGTTCTTCCTGGAGACGCTGGTAGCCCTCCTGGGTCATGGGGACAGAATTGGACATAAAACGATTAACCTCTGCGCCTTACAAAGTTAACGGGCGGGATAACCCGCCCGAATGAAGTTTTTTGTGCAGTTTTCCGACAAAATTCTTAGGCATAATACTCTTGGAGAGGCTTGACGTCAAGACTTTCCCGGTTGCGCGCCAGCAGCCCGTCTACAGCTGCATTCATGCCCGCGACGGTGGTGAAGTAGGCGACGTCGTAGACCACTGCGGAGCGCCGGATCGAGAAGGAGTCGATGATCGACTGGGCGCCGAAGGTGGTATTGAAGATCAGTCCGATTTCGCGGTTCTTGATCGCGTCGACACAGTGAGGCTGTCCTTCCTTGACCTTGTTGACGTGGGTCGCCGGGACCTGGTGCTGCTCCAGGAAGCTCGCGGTTCCGTGGGTTGCGACGATTTCGAATCCGCCCTCCACCAGCTTGCGGGCGGGCTCCAGGATGTATTTCTTGTCCGCGTCCTTGACGCTGATGAAGATCTTCCCCCCCTTGGGGAGCTTGACCCCCGCCCCCGCCTGGGCTTTGGCGAAAGCCTTGGGAAAATCGTAGTCGATCCCCATCACTTCGCCGGTCGACTTCATTTCCGGCCCGAGCAGCGGGTCGACACCCGGAAACTTGACGAACGGGAAGACCGACTCCTTGACCGACATGTACTTCGGCACGATTTCGCCCTGGACACCCTGCTCCTGGAGGGATTTCCCCGCCATCGCCAGGGCGGCGATCTTGGCCAGAGGGCGCCCGGTGGCCTTGGAGACAAAGGGGACGGTTCGGCTGGCGCGGGGGTTAACCTCGAGGAGATAGATCGTCTCCCCCTTGACGGCATACTGGATGTTCATCAGCCCGATAACGTTCAGCTCAAGAGCCAGCGCCACGGTCTGGCGGCGAATCTCGTCGAGCAGCTCCTTGCCGAGGGAGAACGGCGGAAGCGCACAGGCGGAATCTCCCGAGTGGATGCCGGCTTCCTCGATATGCTGCATGACACCGCCGATGATCACTTCATTGCCGTCGGACAAGGCATCGACATCGATCTCGATCGCCTCTTCGAGGAACTTGTCGACCAGGATCGGGTGCTCCGGCGATGCCTCGACCGCGTGCGTCATGTAACGCCGCAACTGCTCGGCGTCGTAGACGATCTCCATGGCCCGGCCGCCGAGGACGTACGAAGGCCGCACCACGACGGGATAGCCGATCCGCTCGGCGACCTTCTCGGCCTCGTCGGCCGAACGGGCGGTGCCGTTTTCGGGCTGGCGCAGGCCGAGCTTGTGCAGCAGCGCCTGGAAACGCTCACGGTCTTCGGCGCGGTCGATGGCGTCGGGCGAGGTGCCGATGATCGGTACGCCGGCCTTCTCGAGGGCGACGGCGAGCTTGAGCGGCGTCTGGCCGCCGAACTGGATGATCACCCCTTCGGGTTTCTCGAGCTCGACGATCTCCAGAACATCCTCAAACGTCAGTGGCTCGAAGTAGAGGCGGTCGGAGGTGTCGTAGTCGGTCGAAACGGTTTCGGGGTTGCAGTTGACCATGATCGTTTCGTAGCCTGCGTCGGAGAGGGCGAAGACGCTGTGGACGCAGCAATAGTCGAACTCGATACCCTGACCGATGCGGTTGGGACCACCGCCAAGAATCATGATCTTACGCTGGTCACTGGGCGCGGCCTCGCATTCCTCCTCGTAGGTCGAGTAGAGATACGGGGTGAAGGCTTCGAACTCGGCGCCGCAGGTGTCGACCCGCTTGTAGACGGGGTGGATGCCCGCGTCGATACGGAGTTCGCGCACGTCGCTCTCGGTGACGCCCCAGACCGTGGCGAGGCGTTTGTCGGAGAACCCGTACTGCTTGGCCTGGCGGAGCAGGTCGGCGAACTCGGGGCCGTCCTGGGGAAGGTCTTCGCGTGCCTCATAGAGGCGCTGCTCCATCGCGACTATCTGGGCGATATTGTCGAGGAACCAGGGGTCGATGTAGGTCAGGCGATGGATCTCTGCGATACTCATCCCGGCGCGGAAAGCGTCGGCCAGGTACCAGAGTCGCTCCCAATTCGGCACGCGGAGCTTCTCGCGCAGCAGGTCCTGCTCGTCTTCGCTCAGGGCGCGGCGGTAGTCTTCGAAACCGGCAAAAAGACGGCTCTCGAAGCCGGCCGATCCGATCTCAAGGGAACGGAGGGATTTCTGCAGGCTCTCCTTGAAGGTTCGGCCTATCGCCATGACCTCCCCGACCGACTTCATCTGCGTGGTCAGGCGCGCATCCGCCTGGGGGAATTTCTCGAAGGTGAAACGTGGCACCTTGGTGACCACGTAGTCGATGGTCGGTTCGAAGCTCGCCAGCGTTTCGCGGGTGATGTCGTTCTGGATCTCGTCGAGGGTATAGCCGACCGAGAGCTTGGCGGCGATCTTGGCGATCGGGAAGCCGGTCGCCTTCGACGCCAGCGCCGAGGAACGGGAGACGCGCGGGTTCATCTCGATGACCACCAGGCGCCCGTCTTTCGGGTTGACACCGAACTGGATGTTCGAGCCGCCGGTCTCGACGCCGATTTCGCGGATGATCTTGAGCGAGGCATCCCGCAGGATCTGGTATTCCTTGTCGGTCAGGGTCTGCGCCGGGGCGACGGTAATCGAGTCGCCGGTGTGCACGCCCATCGGATCGAAGTTCTCGATCGAACAGATGATGACCACGTTGTCGGCGAGGTCGCGCATCACTTCGAGCTCGAACTCCTTCCAACCGATGACCGATTCCTCGACGAGGATCTCGTCGGTCGGCGACGCGTCGAGCCCGGTCAGGGCCAGCTCGGTGTACTCTTCCATATTGTAGGCGATTCCGCCGCCGGTGCCGCCGAGGGTAAACGAGGGGCGGATGATGGCCGGGAAACCGACGTGTTCGATGACCTCCATCGCCTCCTGGAAGTTGTGCGCCAGGCCGGAGCGCGGGATGCCGACGCCGATCTTCTCCATGGCCCGCTTGAACAGGGTTCGGTCCTCGGCCTTTTCGATCGCCTCGAGCTTGGCGCCGATCAGTTCCACGCCGAATTTCTCGAGGGTGCCGTCCTTGGCCAGGGCCACCGCCGTGTTGAGGGCGGTCTGACCTCCGAGGGTCGGCAGGATCGCGTCTGGGCGCTCTTGCTCGACGATCTTGCGCAGCGAATCCGGGGTGACCGGCTCGATGTAGGTGCGGTCGGCGAAATCCGGGTCGGTCATGATCGTCGCCGGGTTGGAGTTGAGGAGCACGACCGTGTACCCCTCTTCCTTCAGGGCTTTACAGGCCTGGGTGCCGGAATAGTCGAATTCGCAGGCCTGGCCGATTATGATCGGTCCGGCCCCGATGATGAGGATTTTCTGCAGGTCAGTTCTCTTGGGCATGTCGGGTCCTTCTGTCGGCTATGAATGCTCAGGCCTTGCGGCGGTGGTTGTCCATCAGTGCGGTGAAGCGCTCGAAGAGGTAGCGTGCGTCGTGCGGTCCCGGAGAGGCTTCGGGGTGATACTGGACCGAGAACGCGGGAACCTTGCTGTGCTCGAGCCCCTCGACGGTGTTGTCGTTGAGGTTGATGTGGGTCAGCACGACCTCCTCCGGCAGCGAGTCGGCGGCCACGGCGAAACCGTGGTTCTGCGAGGTGATCTCGACCTGGCGGCCGTCCTCGCGTCGCACCGGCTGGTTGCCGCCGCGGTGGCCGAACTTGAGCTTGTAGGTTTTGCCGCCCAGGGCCAGGGACAGCAGCTGGTGGCCGAGACAGATGCCGAACAGCGGGACCTTGCCGAGCAGCTCGCGGATGGTCTGCTGCGCGTACTCGATCGGCTCGGGGTCGCCGGGGCCGTTGCTCAGGAAAACCCCGTCGGGGTTGAGCGCCAGGACCTCGCTGGCCGGGGTCGTGGCCGGGACGACCGTGACGTCACAGCCGCGGGCGACCAGGTTGCGCAGAATGTTACGTTTGATGCCGAAGTCGTAGGCAACCACCTTGTAGCGTGCAATGCCTTCAGGCTTGGCGTAACCGGATTCGATGTCCCAGGCGCCCTCTTCCCAATGGTAGGGAGCGTCACAGCTCACCGTCTTGACCAGGTCCTGACCAACGATCGAGGGGGCCTTGCGCGCCTTTTCGACCAGGCTCTGGGGATCAAGGTCCTCGGTGGAGATGATCCCGGTCTGGGCCCCCTTGTCGCGGATGTGCCGCACCAGGGCGCGGGTGTCGATCCCCTGGATGCCGACGATATTGTGCTCACGCAGGTATTCACCGAGGGGGATCTCGCAGCGCCAGTTGCTGGGGATATTACTCGCCTCCTTGACCACGAAGCCTCGCAGGTGCGGACGCGCCGACTCGACATCCTCAAGGTTGATGCCGTAATTGCCGATCTGCGGATAGGTCATGGTGACAATTTCGCCCGCGTAGGACGGATCGGTCAGAATCTCCTGGTAGCCCGTCATGCTCGTGTTGAACACCACCTCGCCGGTGACTTCCCCGGTGGCGCCGAGCGCCCTGCCTGTAAAGACACGGCCGTCAGCCAGTGCCAGTATCGCTTTCATATCGCTCACCAACTCCTAGAAATTGCTTTAAGTTAAACCCTAAACAATATGTTATCGTTGAAAAATTATCTTACCGGATACGATAGTGTGGGTTGCCGCACCTTTCATGGCCCAGCCGTCAAACGGGGTGTTCTTGCTCTTGCTGCGCAGCTTGTCGCGTTCGACCGTCCAGGCAAGCTCGGGATCGATCAGGGTGATATCAGCCCTGCTTCCGGCCGAAAGGGTCCCACGATCGAGACCGAGGCAGGTAGCCGGGCCGCTGGTCAGGCGGGCAATCGCGCTCCCGAGGGAGAGAACCTTTTCATCGACCAGCCTGAGGGTCAACGGCAGGGCCGTCTCGAGCCCGACAATCCCGTTCATCGCCAGGTTGAACTCGACGTTCTTCTCGTCGAGGTGGTGCGGGGCGTGGTCGGTGGCGATAGCGTCGAGGGTTCCATCGGCCAGGCCCTGTCGCACGGCGGCGACATCTTCGGCGGTGCGCAGTGGCGGGTTCATCTTGGCGTCGGTGTTGTAGCCCCGCACGGCTTCCTCGGTGAGTGTGAAGTGATGCGGGGTCGCCTCGGCGGTTACCCTGACGCCGCGTGCCTTGGCAGCGCGAACGATCTCCACCGACCCCTTGGTCGAGACGTGCGCGACGTGGAGCCGACTGCCGGTGAACTCGGCGAGCATCACGTCGCGGGCGGTCGCCGCATCCTCGGCAACCCAGGGGATCCCCTTGAGACCGAGCTCTGCGGAGACATAGCCGTCGTTCATGACCCCCTCCCCGACCAGCGAGAGGTCTTCGGCGTGGGAGATGATCACCGCACCGAACGGGCGAGCATATTCGAGGGCCCGGCGCATCAGCTCACCACTGGTGACGGGACGACCGTCATCAGAAAAACCGACGCAGCCGGCATCCTGCATGTCGCCGATCTCGGCGAGCGCCTCCCCCTTGAGTCCCTGGGTGATGGAGCCGACCGGAAAAACGTTGCAGGAGGCGACTTTGGCAGCCTTATCGACAATATACCGGGTGATGGCGTGGTTGTCGTTAACCGGCTTGGTGTTCGGCATGCAGGCGATCGAGGTGAACCCACCGGCCACCGCCGCCAGGGTCCCCGTGGCGATGTCCTCCTTGTACTCGAGGCCCGGATCGCGCAGGTGGACATGAATGTCGATCAGTCCGGGCGTTACCAGCTTCCCCCGGGCGTCGATCTCCGTGGCGCCGTCCGCCTTGAGGGATTTGCCGACCTTGTCGATCGTGTCGTCGACGACCAGGATGTCCAGGGTCTCGTCTATGCCGTTGGCCGGATCGATGACGCGGCCACCCTTGATCAGAAGTTTCATCGTCTACTCCTCGCAAACGTTACTTGGTTGAAGGGTTCCCCTACTCTTCTCCCCGCTCGACGCCGGAGACCAGGTACTGGAGGGCCATACGGACCGCCACGCCGTTTTCGACCTGATCGAGGATGACGTTCTGCGGACCGTCCGCCACGTAGCTCGAGAGCTCGACGCCTCGGTTGATCGGACCGGGATGCATGACGATCGCGTCCTCCTTGGCGAGCTTGAGCTTCTCGGGGTTGAGGCCGTAGAAGCGTGCATATTCACGCAGCGAGGGGAGCAGGGTCTTGCCCATGCGCTCGAGCTGGATACGCAGCATCATCACGACGTCGGCGCCCTTGATGGCATCCTCCAGGCGAGTATGCAGTTCGGCGCCGAGTTTCTCGAATTCACGCGGCACCATGGTCCCCGGACCGGCGAGACGGACATTGATCCCGAGCTTGCTCATGGCGTGGAGGTTGGAGCGGGCCACACGGCTGTGGGAGATGTCTCCGACGATCGCAACGTTGAGCCCCTCGAACGTCTTCTTGTGGTCGCGGATCGTCAGCAGGTCGAGCAGTGCCTGGCTCGGGTGTTCATGAGCGCCGTCGCCGGCGTTGATGATCGAGCAGCCGACGCGCTCGGCGAGATAATGCGGAGCGCCAGAGTGGCCGTGGCGAATGATGATGATGTCGGGGTGCATCGCCTCGATGTTCTTGGCCGTGTCCTCGAGCGTCTCCCCCTTGACCACCGACGAGGTCGACCCCGAGATGTTGACCGTGTCGGCCGAGAGGCGCTTGCCGGCGATTTCGAAGGAGAGCCGGGTCCGGGTGCTGGCCTCGAAGAAGGCGTTGATCACCGTCTTGCCGCGCAGGGTCGGAACTTTCTTGATATCCCGCTGGTTGATCTCGCGAAAGCTCTCCGCGGTGTCGAGGATCGTGACGATGTCCTCCTTGGAGAGATCGCGAGTGCCGAGAATGTGCTTGTGTGGAAACGTCATGGCGGCTCCTCCGGGCTCAGGGTTTGACCAGTCGTACTTCGAGCGGGTGGTGGTCTTTTTCGTCGAGCAAAACCTCGATCTGCTCCTCGCGGGCGGTCGGGACGTTGCGCCCCACATAGTCGGGGCGGATCGGCAGCTCGCGGTGACCGCGGTCGATCAGGACGGCGAGCTGGATGTTCTTCGGGCGACCGAAGTCCATCAGGGCGTCCATGGCCGCGCGGATGGTCCGGCCGGTAAAGAGGACGTCATCGACGAGGACGACCCGCTTGCCGTCGAGGTCGAAGGGGATCTCGGTTCGGCCGACCTCGACCGTGCCGCGCGAGGCGAGATCGTCACGGTACATGGCGATGTCGACGGCCCCCTTGGGAGGCTCCTCCCCTTCGATCTGGGCGATCCGGGCGGCCAGGTGACGGGCGATATGGTCTCCGCCGCTGCGGATGCCGACCATGACCAACTGGTCGACCCCCTTGTTGTGCTCGAGGATCTCGTGCGCGATCCGGGTCAGGGCCCGGTTGACGCCCGCATTGTCGAGAATGATCGTTGCCCCGTGTGCCATGCGCCTCCCCTTCGTGAAAACGTGTCGCTCAGACAACAAAAAAGTACCCCGCCGGCTGCATGCGACGAGGTACTCGAATAGACGTACGTAGACTGTTCGTAGGGTGCATGTTGGCCGCCTTTGTTAACCTCTCGGGATTAACTTAAAAGGTGGAAGTTGCGATTTTCGGCACTATATCAACCGCGCTTCGCCGCAGTCAACACCAAACCTTGTGGTCGAACTATTTTTACTCGATGGGGCGCCCGATACGCGAAAAACGGGGCCAGTTCTCATCGGAATTCCACGACCAGTACTTGATGAACGCCAGCCCCTTGATGTTCTCCTTGGGGACGAAGCCCCAGAAGCGGCTGTCGTGGGAACGGTCGCGGTTGTCGCCCATGACGAAGTAGTATCCATCGGGGACGGTGGTCGGCAGCATGCAGTCACGCACGACCGTGGTGTTGATGATGTTGTCGGTTCGCCAGTCCCCGATATCCGAGCAGTACGGGCTGACGTGGGAATCCTTGAAGACTTCCTGGGGGATATGAAACGGCTGGTCGTTGACGTAGACCGCTTTGTCGCGAATCGCGATCTTGTCACCGGGGAGACCGATGACGCGCTTGATGAAATCGCGCTTCTGCCAGAAGGTCAGGCGGTCGTCGATCGAATCGGGCGGGAATTCGAAGACGATGACGTCGCCGCGCTGGGGATCGCGGATCGACAGGAAACGTCCGTCGACAAACGGGAGCTTGGTGCCGTAAATGAACTTGTTGACCAGCAGATGATCGCCGATCAGCAGCGTATCCTCCATGGAGCTCGAAGGGATCTTGAAGGCCTGGACAACGAAGGTGCGCAGCACAAGGGCAATGAGCAGGGCCACCACGATCGCTTCCAACCATTCGCGGACAAAGCCTTTCTTGGGCTTGACGGGATCGAGCGGATTCTTCTTGCGTCCAAATAGCATCGGCAATGGCTCCCTTGTCTATTTCTTTTCCTTGACCTTGAGGACGGCCAGAAACGCCTCCTGGGGGAGTTCGACGCTCCCCACCTGCTTCATGCGCTTCTTCCCCTCCTTCTGTTTCTCCAGCAGTTTGCGCTTGCGGGTGATGTCACCGCCGTAACACTTGGCGGTCACGTCCTTGCGCAGGGCCTTGACGGTCTCGCGGGCCACGACCTTGTTGCCGATGGCCGCCTGGATAGCGACCTCGTACTGCTGGCGCGGGATGAACTCCTTGAGCTTGGCGGCCAGCTCGCGCCCCCTGAACTGGGCTTTTTCGCGGTGCACGATCAGCGACAGGGCATCGACCGGATCCCCGTTGATCAGCACGTTGAGACGCACCAGGTCACTGGGACGGAAGTCGAGGTGCTCGTAATCGAGCGAGGCGTAGCCGCGGGAGATGGTCTTGAGGCGGTCGTAGAAGTCGAGCACGATCTCGTTGAGCGGCAGCTCGTAGACGACCATCACCCGGTTGGCGGTCAGGTACTTGATCTCGCGCTGGACGCCGCGCTTCTCTTCGCACAGCGCGAGGATCCCGCCGACAAACTCGTTCGGGGTGTGGATCGAAGCGAGGATGAACGGCTCCTTGATGGTCTCGATGTGCTGCACTTCGGGGAGCTTGTTGGCGCTGTCGACGTCGATGTGTACGCCCTTGGTGGTGGTCACATGGTACACGACCGTCGGCGCGGTGGTGATCAGGTCGACGCCGAACTCTCGCTCCAGGCGCTCCTGAATGATCTCCATGTGCAGCAGGCCGAGGAAACCGCAGCGGAAACCGAAGCCGAGGGCGACGGAATTTTCCGGCTCGAAGGTGAAGGAGCTGTCGTTGAGGCTGAGCTTTTCGAGGGCGTCGCGCAGCGCGTCGTAGTCCCCCGAGTCGATCGGATAGAGCCCCGAGAAGACCATCGGCTTGACTTCCATGAATCCGGACAGGGGCTTGTCGGCGGGCCTGTGCAGGTGGGTCACGGTGTCGCCGACCTTGGCGTCGTGGACCACCTTGATGCCGCTGATCAGGAACCCGACCTCCCCGGCCGACAGGCTCTCGACCTCGACGGGGTTCGGAGCAAACACACCGAGCTTAATCCCTTCGCAGGCCTTGCGGTTGGCCATCAACAGGAGCTTGTCTCCCTTGCGCAGGGTCCCCTGCATGACGCGGACAAGGGTAATGACCCCCTGGTAGGAATCGTACCAGGAGTCGAAGATCAGGGCCTGCAACGGTGCATCCGGGTCGCCACTGGGCGGTGGCACCTTGAGCACCACCTGTTCGAGGATCTCGTGAATCCCCAGCCCTTCCTTGGCGCTGGCCGAAACGGCATCGGCGGTATCGAGACCGATGATCTCCTCGATCTCCTCCCTGACCCGATCCGGCTCGGCGCTGGGGAGGTCGATTTTGTTCAGGACCGGAAGGATTTCGAGATCCTGGTCAAGGGCAAGGTAGACGTTGGCGAGAGTCTGCGCCTCGACTCCCTGGGAGGCGTCGACGACCAGCAACGCCCCTTCGCAGGCCTTGAGGGAACGGCTGACCTCGTAGCTGAAGTCGACATGCCCCGGAGTATCGATCAGGTTGAGGATGTAGTCCTTACCGTCGTCTGCTCGATAGCTGAGGCGGACCGCCTGAGCCTTGATGGTGATGCCGCGCTCCCGCTCGAGATCCATCTTGTCGAGAAACTGGTCCTTCTTCTCGCGCGCGCTCAGGGTGCCGGTATCTTCGAGCAGTCGGTCGGCCAGGGTCGATTTGCCGTGGTCGATGTGCGCGATAATCGAAAAGTTGCGGATTCGTTCTCTTAGGGACATGGGCAACAATAACCTCGGGTTCAAGCTCTGAAACCCGACAGATATACCGGATGGGCGGGCTTTTGTAAAGGGGAATCCCCCGCAAAACCCGCTTAAATCCATGTGTTTTTGCTTGCGCAGGCCGACAGCGGACGCTAGCATGTCCGGATATTTTCGCCCGCGTGGAGGACGCCATGCCTACTGTCATCACCCTGATCGGCGACAGCTGTCGCAAGCACGCATCCCGACCGGCGCTGAGTGAGAAAATAGCTTCGTCCTGGCGAGAGATGTCCTACGCCGATCTCTGGCAGGAGGTCGAACAGATCTCTGCCGGGTTACGCAGCCACGGTTTCAAGTCCGCCGCTCATGCCGCCCTCTTCGCCCCGTCCTCGGCGATGTGGGTCGCGTCCTATCTCGGCATCCTGCACGCCGGCGGCATCGCCGTGCCGGTCGACAAGGATCTCAAGAGCGCCGAACTGAGACATGTTCTGAGCGACTGCGAAGCCCCCGTGCTCTTCACGACGGAATCCAACCTCGATCCGATCCTCGAGCTGTACGAGGACATCCCGACGCTCGAACGGATCGTCCTGATCGACCAGGACCTTTCCGGACACCCGGTTTTTTCCGAACCGGCACGCGCCGTAGCCAGCCTGGTGGAGGAATGGCAAGAGCTGGCGAAATCGTTCGATCTCCCCCGGGAGCGCGTCGAGCGCCTCGAAGAGTTGGCCCTCCAGGCCCATAAGCTGCTAACCCGATCCCCCAAGCGAGGCGGCCAGGACCGGCTCTCTGCGGACCTGTTCTCGGACCTGGGAAAGATCCGCCAGCGACTGCTCAAGAAGAATCGCCTGCTGTCGCTCAAGGACCTGCTGTCACGCGCGACGGATGGCCCCGAGATGCGCAGCCCGTCCGACACGGCGGTCATTCTCTACACCTCCGGCACGACCGGCCGCTCCAAGGGAGCGATGCTCAGCCACGGCAACCTGGTCTCCAACATCCTCGGCGCCAGCCATCACTTCGACCTCGACGAAACGATCCACACCCTCTCCTTCCTGCCGATCAACCATGTCTTCGAGCAGGTGTGCGGCATCCTTCTCCCCCTCGCGCTGGGGGGACGGATCACCTTCGCCGAGTCGCTCAAGAAACTCGGGGAGAACGTACGCGAAATCCAGCCCTCCTTCTTTCTCGGAGTCCCGGCGGTCTACCGGCTGTTCCTCGACCGCATCCGCAGGAACATCGAGGCCGGGGCGCTGTCCCGCTCCCTCTTCCAGTTCCCGCTGACGCGCGGCCTGGTGACCGGCAAGGTCCGCAAGGCCTTCGGCGAAAAGGTCAAGTTCGTCAGCGGAGGGGCGGCCCTCGATCCAGACGTACAAAGGGGCTTCCAGGAGCTCGGTTTCGAAATCTACCAGGGGTACGGGATTACCGAGACCTCTCCGGTCATCAGTGCCGAGTCACCGGCCACGTCGCGTCGCGGCACCGTCGGCACCCTGTTGGAGGGGGTCGAAGTACGAATCGACGGGGCTGACGCCGAGGGGGTCGGCGAGATCGTCGTGCGCGGTCCGAACGTGATGCAGGGGTATTACAAGAATCCCGGGGCGACGGCAGAAGTGCTCCAGGACGGCTGGTATCGGACCGGCGACCTGGGGCGGGTGTCTCCCGACGGCTACCTGAGTATCTGCGGCCGGGTCAAGAACCTCATCGTGACCCCCAACGGGAAGAACGTCTACCCCGAGGAGGTGGAGAACGAGCTGCTCAAGAGTCCGCTGATTGCCGAGGCCATGGTCTACGGCCACAAGCTCGATGCTCACGCCGAAGAAGTCCACGCCATGATCTTCCCCGACCAGGAGGCGCTCGACCAGTATGCGGCCGAGAACAGGCTTGCGCTCAGCCGCATCGAGGATGTCGAGGCGTTGATTCGTGCTGAAGTGCAGTCGGTCTGTCAGCGCCTGGCCGACTACAAGCGGATCAAGCGCTTCACCCTGCGCGACGAGGAGTTCCCCAAAACCACGACGCGCAAGATCAAGCGCTTCGCCGTCGAGGCCGACATCACTTCGGAACAGTAACCTCCGCATGGAGGCGGGCCGACCGTTCGTCTTTCGGCAGTCGCGCCAGTCCCTCGACGGCTTGGTAGAAGCGTTCGGGCTCATTCAGGGATGAGACCCATAACCGCTCGAAGGCCGGGACCAGCTCCCGGTAGGTCATCGCCGAAGCAAAGCGGGCGTTGTTCAGGTCGCGGTCCAACCAGCCTCCCCGGCCCTGCACCCCCCAGCTCGCGAGCAGGTGTGCATACGCTCCCCGAAAGTCACGAAAGATCGACTCTTTCATGGCGAGTTTCGCCGATGCGTCCTCCGGGCCGGCATAGGTACGCTGCAGCGCGTCCCGGGTGACGTCGAACAACTTCAGGAACTCCTCTGTACGGGCGTGCTGAACCTCCCAGCGCTTCAACTCCTCCGCGTCGCCCTGCTGCTCGAGCCACATCGCTGTCCCCGCCCGTGCGAGCACGACGGCGAACGCCTCGTTGAATTCGGTGTGGTCCTTGACATAGACCCGCTGATGAGCCAATTCGTGAAACAGGGTCTCGGCCAGCTGGGATCGATCGTCGAACAGGAAGGTATTCAGGAGCGGATCGTCAAACCAGCCGAGCGTCGAATAGGCCTTCACCCCGTAAACGTCGACATCCATGTCCTGTGAGACCAACCGGTTTGCATACTCTCGAGCCCTCTCCTCCTTGAAATACCCCCTGTAGGGGACACAGCCGGCGAAAGGGAAACACCAGGTTTTCGGAGACAAGGAAAGAGCCGGAGCGGCGACGACGTTCCAGACCACGTAAGGCCTCTGCAGGTCTGCATATTCGTTGTAGCTTCCGTTCGGGTCGAGCTGAAGCTGCTCGGAGGCAAAGGCAAGCAGTTCCTCGGCGAGCAGGAGTCGATGCCGTAACGACTCGGGTGTCCCATTATCCTCAAGGAGCTCCGAAACCGGGCGACACCTGGACATGACCTGAAGATGACCGCGGACACTCTGCTGATAAAAGGCAAAATCGGAACAGGCGGCGATAGAGACCGTCAAGGCTCCGACAACGATGAAAAAAAGCCGAGCTCGCGTCATACCGCTACAGCCCCAGGTCCCTTGCGATTTCCTGCATGGCCAGCAGGGACATCTCGCAGAAGGCGTCGATAGGTATGCCGATCTGTTCGCACTCAAGGATAATGCTCCGATCCGCCCCGGCGGCAAACTGCTTCTCCTTCATCCGCTTGCGCACCGACTTCGCCTTCACGCTGGCGAGTCTCCTGTCCGGGTAGACCAGCGTTGTGGCCACGATCAGGCCGGTGATGGTTTCCCCGGCGGCCAAGGCATGCTGAAACGACGTCGAGCGCTTCTGATCATGAGCCTGCTCGTTATGGAGACAGATCGCCTCGATGATCTCCGTGTCGACTCCGAGCCTCTCCAGAACCTCCCTGGTCTCGTGCGTATGGGTCGTGAGGTCCGGTTGTGATTCGGCGTCGAGGTCGTGAAGCAGTCCGGCCAGACCCCATTTTTCAGGATCCTCAGCGAAATGCACGGCGAGCCGCCGCATCACCGCTTCAGTGGCAAGAGAATGCTTGATCAGGTTGGACCCGTTCAGGGTTTCGCACAGCAGCGCAAACGCCTGGTCGCGTGACAGGCCGTAGGGTGTAGCCATACCTGGCTCCTAGATTTTTTTTACGGAAACCGGACATATTTCTGTTACAAGTATAAATTCATATGCTCAGACACACCAGACAGGAGGTCTTCACATGAAACGAATCGTTCTTGCAGTCCTGACTCTCTCCATGGCATCCCTCCCCTTCACTGCGACGGCCGCCGATCTTGACCAGGGAAAATCGGTTTACGTAAGCACCTGTGCGATGTGCCATAATTCGGGTATTGCCGGGGCTCCCTCGATCGACAACAAGGCGGCCTGGAAAGATCGTATCGCCAAAGGTGAAGACGTGTTGATCCGGAATTCCATCGACGGTTTCAGGGGAAGCTCAGGGTTCATGCCGCCCAAGGGCGGGAAGAGCAGCCTTTCGGAAGACGAGGTCGCCAACGCGGTCCATTACATGCTTTCCCTAGTCAAGTAGCCAGCCATCTTATTTGACCGAAACGAGGCCGAATCACTTCGGCCTCGTTTTTTTCTATCCCTGTACGAGCAGGGGTGCTAGGATGCGCCCCCAAATCTCGATACGACACGAGGGGCGCATGAAACTGACTGGCAAACAAAAACGTTACCTGCGAGGACTCGGCCATCACCTCGATCCGATCGTGATGATCGGCAAGGCAGGCCTGAGCGAAGCGATCGTCACCTCGACCAGCGAGGCCCTTGACCAGCACGAGCTCATCAAGCTGAAAGTTCAGGACGGCTGCGAGCTCGACCGCAGGGAGGTTGCCGATGCGCTCGCCAAGGTCACGCAGGCCTCCCTGGTACAGGTTCTGGGGCGCACCTTTCTCCTTTACCGTCGCTCCGAAGAACCCAAGATCACCCTCCCCTGACCCCTAGACCCGCTCGTACGGCTCGAAGAGCCGCTTGTACTCGTCCAGAGCATACCGGTCGGTCATCCCCGCAATAAAGTCGCAGATCACCCGCTCCCGTCCATACTGGTCGTAGCGCTCCTGGCACGACTGCGGGAGGAGCGTCGGGTTCTCGAGGTAACACTCGAAGAGCCTGGTCAGAAACATCTGGGCCTTGAGACGCATCCTCTCGACCTTGTAATGGCGGTAAAGGCGTGCGTGCAGGAACTTCTTGAGAGAACGATTCAAATCCGCCACTTCCTCCGACAACTGGATCAGGGGTTTTGCGTGATCCCGGACCTGGGCCGTCGAAACGATCGTCGAGCACTCAAGGTTTTCCCGCGTTGTCGTGACCAGATCCTCGATCAGGTAGCCGATCAGGTGGCTGATGGTCTGACGCGCTTGGCGTTTCCCGTCGATCCCGGGAAACTTTCTCCCGACCCTCTCCCAGGTCCTGCCCCACAACTCCACGTCAGAAAGATCGTCCAGAGTTATGTAGCCCGATTCGAGACCGTCATCGATGTCATGGTTATTGTAGGCGATCTCGTCGGCGAGATCGATGATCTGGGCCTCGAGCAGCGCCTGCTTGTCCGATTCGAACTCGACCAGGGCCTGGTCGGTCGGACGATCGTATTCGGAGGAGTGCTTGGCGATCCCTTCGCGCGTCTCGTAGCTGAGATTCAAACCGTTGAAGCCCGCATAGCGCTCTTCAAGGAGATCGACGATGCGCAGTGACTGCAGGTTGTGTTCAAACCCGCCGTGTTCTGACATCAACCCATCGAGGACCTCCTCGCCGGTATGACCGAAGGGGGTATGCCCGAGATCGTGCGCCAGCGCCAGGGCCTCGGCAAGATCCTCGTTAAGCAGGAGTCGTCGTGCAATCCCGCGAGAGATCTGAGCCACTTCGAGCGAGTGCGTCAGGCGCGTGCGGTAGTAGTCGCCTTCGTGGTTCACGAACACCTGGGTCTTGTATTCGAGACGTCTGAATGCCGCACAATGAATGATCCTGTCGCGATCACGCTCGTAGGCGGGACGCCCATCCTTGAACTGTTCGGGGTACTTTCGGCCGCGACTCTGAGAGCTGCTGGCAGCGTACGGGGCCAGGTCGGGACGTTCCATGATCTTTCCTCTTTCACGTGTTGGATTGAGTCATTAAACATGCCTCGCTGGAGTGCGTCAAGTCACCGATCTTTGCTTGACCACCTCTCGGCGCCATGCTAGTTTTTTCAATGTTTTCCAACACTAACCGTAGCCGCAAAGAAAGGCACGTGTGCGCGTCATCGCTGGCTCCCTTCGAGGAAAAATTCTTTCAGGTTTTCAAGGGGATTCGGTCCGGCCGACGTCGGACAAGGCACGGGGAGCGATTTTCAGCGCGCTTCTAAGCCGTATCGGAAGCTGGGACGGGGCCAGGGTGCTGGACATGTTTGCCGGGAGTGGCGCTCTCTCGATCGAGGCGTTGAGCCGGGGCGCCGAACACGCGGTACTGTTCGATTCGGCCCCTGCGAGTCAGCGCCTGATTGCCCGCAACCTGCAGGACTGCCGACTCGAAGAGCGTTCCACGCTGATTCGTGGCGACGTCTTCAAGTACATTTTCAAGGCCCAGACGTATGCCCCCTTCGACATCGTCTTTATCGACCCGCCCTATGCTCAAGAACTGGCAGGGAAAGCGCTGGCACTGACGTTGACTCCCGGATTGCTCCACAAAGACTCTTGGGTCGTAGTCGAAACGGCGCGCAAAGAATCGATGCCGGAACGCATCGAGCTTTTGGCGCTCGAGATGGAAAAGGCCTACGGCAGCACGACCATTCGCTACTATGTTCGCACACCCGCTTCGGAAGGTTGCTAAAATGACCAAGAAGATAGCCGTCTACCCCGGTTCCTTCGACCCGATCACCAATGGCCATCTCGACATCATCCACAGGGGGCTCGAGGTGTTCGACGAACTCGTCGTTGCTGTGGCGCGCAATTCCGAAAAAGTCGGGCTGTTCTCGATCCAGGAACGGATCGACATGATTCGAGAAGCCTCGGGTGATCATCCCCGTCTGCGCGTCGACACCTTCGATGGGCTTCTGGTCAACTACGTCGTGGGCCAGGGAGCTCGCGTCATCCTGCGCGGTTTACGCGCGGTGTCCGACTTCGAATACGAGTTTCAGATCGCCCAGATGAATCGCAACGTCGAAGAGCAGGTCGAAACGCTCTTCATGATGACATCCGTCCCTTACGGCTATCTCAGTTCATCGATCGTCAAGGAGGTCGCTTCGCTTGGAGGCCCTGTCGATCAGTTTGTCCCGCCGGTGGTCAGCAAGGCGCTGACCGGCAAGTTTGCATCGAAATAATTCGGGAGGTACCGATGATTCGTCGCGACATGACGATAGAGGAAATCATTCGCCGCTATCCGCAAACCGTAGCGGTTTTCAAGAAATTCGGGCTCGACTGCAACGAATGCCAGATCGCGGCTTACGAGGCTGTGGAACACGGCGCGGGTGTCCACAGGGTCGACGTGGAGCAGCTCCTGAAAGAATTGAACCGCGTCATTAACGAATAGGCGAGTCTAGAGTTCCGACGAGTAGCGCGTTTCGAGATCTGTGACCACACCGTCGAGTTCGCCGACCAGCAGGGCGATCAACTTCTCCCCCTTCGCGCGGCTGGCCTTACTCGGGTCACCCCAGACTCCACCGGGCCAGTAGTGGCGCTTTTCGCGTACCAGGACGCCGCGAGCGGGGAAGCAGGGAAACTCCGCCGGCGGGAAAAGCCCCTCCTTCACCAGCTGCGGGTGCGTCACCATCAGGCGCGAGGTCTCGATTTCACCGGCATGGGAATCTCCGGCCGTCTCCACGATATCTCTCCCCTTCTCACCTGCCAGCATGAACTCGTTCAACACCGCAACCTGCAGATCCGCATATCTTCTGAGCAGCATTTCGCCGGCATCAATCAGCGCCGCGAGGTGAGTCCCCCCCGCATGCCCGCTCAAAAGTACGAAGCAACGCAGCCCCTGCCGATACAGGGCTTCGACGATGTCGAGAGCCAGTGCCTTGAGGGTCTCGGTGGAGATGCCGACCGTCCCCGGGTGGTCCGAAGAAGATCGACAGACCCCGTACGGGACCTCCGGGGCGACAAATACCGCGCGTCTTTGTGAGAGCCGAACCGCAATATCGACGGCTTGCAAGGTGTCGGTAGACAGAGGGAGGTGCGGACCGTGTTCCTCGGTCGCGCCAAAGGGGATGATCACCGAGCGTGTCCGCCCCAGGCCGGCGACAAACTCGTCCATGGTCATCGATTCAATCTGCATCCGCTCTCCTAGGGCATGTCGAGCAGGACATGAACCTGGGGAATGATCCGTACGTCTTCGTGGACATGCGCCAGCTCCTGCTGCATGGAAAAATACGGGACCATGGAGGATTGGGTCCCGCGCCGGCTGACAGGCTGCAGGACCAGAACCGCTTGCGGACAGGAGCGTGCGACCAGTTCGGCGGCCTCTCGAAGTTCCCCGCGAGGCGTTTCGGGGCTACAGACGACTTTGACGATCGTCTCGGTTGACGCCTCACGGCAACGCACGAGAAAACGCTCATGCACGTCCCAGAACGGTTCCTCACGCGTCATGCTCGGGAGCTTGATGTCCATGCTCACCCAGCTCAAATGTTCCAGCAGCCCGTCGAGGCGCTCGGGCAAGGTCCCGTTGGTTTCGAGATAGATCGGCAGCAGATTAGCGAGCTCCGGCAGCCAGGATTGCAGCACCTCAGCGTGGCACAACGGTTCACCACCCGTGATGCTGATGGAGTGATGCAGACCCGGGTCGTCCTCGACCCATGCGGAGATCAGCCGACTGACCTGCTCAAACTCGACCGGGTTGTTCGCTTCCCGGAAATCGCCGGAGCCGGGCGCTCGCTCCAGACGACAACAGGGCTGCGGCTGCCAGGGGGTATCGCAGTAATCACACGTCAGATTGCAACCGCTGAAGCGGATGAAGACCTGGCGGCAACCGACCAGGGGACCCTCCCCTTGGCAGGAAGAAAAGATTTCGATCAGGTCGCCTTTAATCACGGGTGTAGCTGGCGCAAGCGTTGTCCGACTCCCAGACTTTGACCATTTCGACGGTCACACCCTTGTCATTGAGATCGTCACTCAGTTGATCAAAGAGAAAGCAGGCGATGTTCTCTGATGACGGGCTGAGGTCTCGAAAGGGGGCGAGGTCGTTGAGGTATTTGTGGTCGAGCTGCGCCAGTACCGCCTTAGTCCGGGCCTTGAGGATCTTGAAATCAATAGCCAGGCCGGCGTTGTCGATTTCGTTGGCCGCTACGGTCACTTCAACTTTCCAGTTGTGCCCGTGCAGGTTTTCACAATCCCCCTGATAATGGATCAGGTTATGAGCTGCGGCAAAATGAGTCTGAATGGTCAGATGGTACATGCTCTTCTCCGAGTGCTTAATTTAGTCGTAGGTCTCAGGGTCCGGAGGCAGAGGATCGCCGGGGACTCGATAGTGCTCGTCAGCCCAGTTGCCCAGATCGCGGTTTCTGCAGCGTTCGGAACAGAACGGACGATCCGGATTCCCTTTCCACGAGGTCGGCTCCCCGCATTGGGGACAACGGAGCTTGAGGACTTTGATCTTTGATGATGGATGTGACATGCAACCTCAAAGTACAGATACCTGGAGTCGACTATCGAACGTCGAGGTACGAAAATAGTCTAACATGGTCAGCAATTCAACCCCAAACCCATCCGCGTCGAAGCTCACGCCTCGGCGCTTCACCTAAACGTACAGAAAAAATCAGGAAAAACCTGACATGACAAGGTGGACCGATTTGTTAATCTTTTCAATGAAAGCTTGCAAAGCCGCGTGGAGGGGAGAGGGACATGAGCACCTATCGCCCGGTCGGTTACTGCAGTTCCTGCCGACGTCCGATTTATCAACTTTCGGACCTGAGTGCACCCTGTGCACACCAACATTTTGGCACACCCTGTAAAGGCGCCATCGTCTGCGCCCTCGATGTTCAGGCCTGGGAGGTCTGTCCATCCTGCCCTCAGCAACCCGGGGGCGAAGACAACGCGTGTACGGTATGCGGAGGTTGCGGTTGGATCCCGAGAGAACGCGCCGAGGACAAAATGGGCTCGGGGCTGCAACTCTTCAATTTAAGCAATGATTCCGCGCGTTGAGACCATTCCAGCAATGAAAAAAGGGCCAGGATAAACCTGGCCCTTTGTGCTTTTGGAGCGGGAAACGGGATTCGAACCCGCGACCTTCAGCTTGGGAAGCTGACACTCTACCACTGAGTTATTCCCGCAAACGAGGCGTGATTATATGAATCTGTCGACACGCTTGTCAATCTTTTTTCAAGCGTAAACTGAGTCTTTCAATCGCCTCAAAAACCGAAGAAATCCGACCAGATATCTCCTCCTCCCGGACAAAGTCGAGAGCCTTCCCGATTCTCTCCCCGGGTAAGAGCCCGAAGCGTTCCATGAGGGTCGCGGCCGGGACAAGATCGGGGACTCTTCCCCGAACCTGCTGCGCCTGCCAGGTGGCCAGCATCACGGGGAGGTCTATTGCGACCAGAGCCGGCAGCGAGGCCAGACAAAGGGCAGCCGCACAGGGTGACCCCCTGAAACGATCGAGCCAGAGCGCGGCGCGACGAGAGGCCGGATTCAACTGACCGGAAGGAGAATCTTCACCGATGCTGGTCAGCATCTCAGCGATGGACTGGGCACGGCGAGAGAAGCGCAGTCCAGTCAAGGCCTTACGGAGCTTCAGGCCCACCGTCGGAGCCCCGAGGAAGCGGCACATGCGTACCAGACCGGTCAAAGTCCAGTGCTCCTCGACACCCCGTGCCAGTAGGTCCGTCAGACCAACCGCCTCGAAGCGAGAGTCGGCACCGAGCACCTGGAACACGGCGGATTCGTCATAGCCGAGACCCTCGCCCAGGAAAGGTTCCAGCAGCGGATCGAGAAGCCGGAATTTTGCCAAACAACCTGTCCCGCGCACAACCTGCGGCGAGGAAAAGATCTTGCCCAGTTCTGACTTGATCCGTTCGGGGGCTACTTCGAGCAACGTCTGTGGCGAGCCTTCAAAGGCCTGCTCGAGTTCGGAATGCGCGCGGACCCCGAACTCCACCATGTGACGCACACCTTTCAAGAGACGCAGAGGGTCGGCGGTGAGAACCCCTTGGGAGCAGGGCCGTAAAACCCCGTCAGACAGATCCTGTTTGCCGCCGAGAGGATCGATCAACGTATCCGGATGTTGCAGGTCACAGGCAAGAGCATTGAAGGTGAAATCTCTCAGGCGGAGGTCCTCGGATAGACTCGCGGCCCGCAAGGGGGCAAAATCGAGGGTGTAATTCCGCGCGTCGTGCTGAAAAACGACGCGCGACTGGTTGCGCCCAGAGTCCAACAGGACAAACGTCCCCCCCAATGCTCTTGCCGCCGATCGGGCAATGGCGGTGGGATCCGTATCGAGGGCCAGATCGAAATCGCGCGACGCACGTCCGAGCAGATCATCGCGCAGGGCTCCGCCGACCAGCCAGCACCTTGTCGTGGCGGGAACGATGTGCATCAGCAAGCGGTGCAGTCCCAAGCTGAGAAAGCCGTGTGGGAGGATCATCCCCCCTCCTTTCATCGCGGCGTGTCTTCACCTAGCTTAACAAACAAAAAAAGGGCCCGTCGCGTGACGGGCCCTTTCCATTACGGTGGCATAGGGTTTCAGGAGAGATCCTTGACTGCCTTGTAGATCAGTTCGAACAGTTCGCGAATGTTTTCTTTCGCAATACAGGAGAACGCGATCCGCAAATCGGTAGCGCCGATCGAGATCGTTCCGACACCGTAGCTGTCGAGCAGGTGGACGCGCAGTTTCTCCGCATCGACCTGTTTCAGCTTGAGGCACATGAAATACCCTGAATTGAAAGGGTAGTAGTCCCAGGCATCGCCAAAGTCGCCGGAGTCTAGGACCCGCTTGACTTCGAGCGCGCGTCCCTTCATGACCTGGAACTTCTGCTCCTTCTGGCTTCTGAACTCCGGCGAGCGCAGCGCCTCGATGACGAAGGTTTGAGACGGGTGCGGGCAGTTGGAGATCTTGGCCCGGATAATTCCCATGGTCTTTTTTTCAAGAGCTTCGAGCAGGCGCGGCTGGGCATCCGCCCCTCCGGCGGCGAAGGTGATGAAGCCGGTCCGGAAGCCCCAGACATACTCCTCCTTGGTCGCGCCGTCGAGCTTGATGGTGAGTACCCGCGGATGGATGTTGGCAAGCTTGCCGAACAACGACTCCTTCAATGAGTCTTCGTAGAACAGCCCGAAGTAAGCGTCGTCGGTGATGGCGACGATATCGCAGCCCCCTTCAGCGACATCCTTGATGGCCGCGACCAGCGCGTCTCCCTCGGCGACGGTCGGCGTATAGCCGCTCGGGTTGTTCGGGAAGTTGAGCAGCACGATCGCCTTGCCATGCTCCTTGGCGACCCCTTCCAGGGTACTCCTGAAAGCCGCGACATCGTAGCCGCCCTGGGGCGTAAAGGTATTGTGCTTTTTGATGACGGCCTTGTTGCAGGTCGCGAAGGTCAGATTGTAGTTCCCCCACATCATGTCGGGAAGGACGATACAATCTCCCTCCCCGGCAAACATGTCGCCGACGATGGAAAGACCATGGGTCAGTGCGTTGGTGACGATGGGGTTGGAGAAGTGTTTGCCTTGCAGGCTCGGATTTTCCGCGAGCATCTTTTCACGCCACAGCTTGCGCAGCTCGGGCTTGCCGGCAGGCGGGGCGTAGGGATAGATGTCCTTGGGGTCGAAGCTTCCAAGTTTATCCTGGATGCATTGCAGATACATCGGCCCGTCACCCTCTGTTGCGATGCCGATGGTGGCGTTGTACTTGTGGGCCTTCTCCTTGGCCTCGGCCGACTGGGTCAGAATCCCCTTCGGGAAAAACAGGTTCTTCCCCAGGCTCGAGAGCATGTTCAGGACGCTGGGATTTTCTTCCTGGATAATGGCGTTGAGTTCTGCAGCAAGCGGATTCATGCGGATCCCCCTCGACAAATTTGGCCGCTACGGGTCGTGCGACGGGTCATTTAAACAGCACTAACCACCGCTGTCAATGGGAATATGGATGCCGGTGTGTATACCCGACAAGGCCTTTAGCGGATGACTTTCGTGGCGGCGGTGAGCGCCTGAAAAGGGACTGTAATCCCGAGGCGATGTGCTGCCTCGAGGTTGATTACCAGCTCGATGTTGCGTGCGTCGTGGCTAGCGAGGGTCTCGACGCGGGCACCCTCGAGAAGTTTGATGATGGCGAGGGCCGCCTGTTCCCCCTGATTTTCGCTGCTGGCCTCCAGGGAAACCAGTGCGCCATGGACCGAGGAGCCGCTCCCCGAGGAGATCACCGGCACCCCGAGGCTTTCGGCCTTGGCGAAAAGCGCATCGAGCTGTTCCTGGGAATAGATGCCGACCGGCAGGTAGAGAGCGCCGCGGACCTCTTCGAGAGGGCGCAGGCCGCTTGCAAACTCCGCAGCGGAGAGCACAAGCGAACGCGATCTCAAACCGTAAATCGAGGTCGCGCGGCTTATCTCGGCAAACTGGTAGGCCATCTCCGGGTCGTTCTCGAGGAAAACGGTAACCAGCTCGTACGGCTCAACGATCTCCGAGAAGACCTGGACCAAGGTTGCCAATGGGACAACGGACGTCGCACCGATGGCCTGTCGCCTTTCTCTGGGGGAGACCTGCGGGATCGACTCGAGGGGTGAACTCCAGGGGGTGTGTAGTGAGGCAAAAACCACAGGGGTACGGCCCACCTCTTTCAGGGCGACTCGTGTCGCGGGCGCCCCCAGGGTTACGATGACTCTGGAACCGGCGGCTTCGAGACGACGAGCGCTGTTGGCCCAGGAGATGTAGTCGGGGTTGGGGTGCTGGGGGATCAAGCGGAGCCGTTCGGCCCCATAGCCTTTTTGTCGCAGGGAGGTGGAAAGCGCCTGATAGACGCGTTGATAAGTGTCGTTAGGGGCACTGAAGATGACCCCGACCTGATCCGCGGCCGCAAACGCAAAACCTGTCGACCCCAGCAGGGTCAACACGCAAAACAACAGAAGTATCCGCAGTGGGCAGGTCATGGCCAAAATCGGTATCCGTCCGAAAAACAGAGTGCGCGTTTGAGCATTAGAGTGCAAGAAACGTGCAAGCGCGGTTCTAGACGGGCTGCGGCCGACAGATTCAGAACAGGGTACCGATTACGGTCCCGACAGCCGAGATCGGGCCGGAGTCGCTCAGGCCGTCGGCGGCCTTTTCAACCTTACGTAAGGTTGTCCTCGCCTCGCGGTAAATATCGTCGTCGTTGACCAGTCGCCCCAGGGTTCCGTCACCATCGTCGATCTTGGTCGCGATACTGTTGACCCGGCTCATCATGTCGCGGGTCTCTAGATAGAGCGTATCATCGTTGACCAGCATCCCGAGACTCCCCTGCCCGCGATTCATCTTTTCTGCGATTTCGCGTATCTGAGCCAGCGCAACCACTCCCTCCTCGTAAAGAGCGTCGTCGACCAGCAGGCGACCGACCGTCCCCTCGCCCTGCTGAATTCGGCCGGTCACGTCCCGGAGGTTGGTGATCGTTGCGTGGATGTCGGCGTAGAGTTGATCGTCACTGAGAAGACGTCCCAGGCTCCCCTCGCCGTTGTTCAGCTTGACGGTAATCTCACGCAGGCCGCTGACGGCCTGCTGCAGGTCGAGGTAGAGCTGCTTGTCGTTCACCACCTGACCGAGCAGCCCCTCCCCCTCGTCGATCTTGCGGGTGATGCTCTCCAAATGTTCGGCTGTCCGGGACAGTTTTTCTCGGCTGTCTTCGATCAGGGCGCCGAGCCCCCCCAGGACGCGCTCCTGGTTCCGATCGATGTTGGCGATGACCTGGTCGATGTCGGCCATCTCGATACTCTGCACCAGGGATCCTTCCGGCAACAGGTCCCCACTCGCATCGCCGAATTCCAGACCGAGAAACACCCCCCCGAGCAGATTCGTGCGGCGTACCGATGCAACCGTGCCGGTACGCACGATCGTGAGGTCGTTGACATAGAAGTCGACCTGGACCTTGTTGTGGTTGAGGCCGATCGCGATGACCTTCCCGACCTGGACCCCGGCGATGCGCACGGGGTCGCCGATGTTCAGTCCGATGATCGATTGAAATTGGGACTTGAAGAGATACTTGTCCTCGAAAGGAGACCATTCCTCGACCATCTCGATCATCACGGCCAGAACGACCAGGGACAACAGAAAAAATATCCCCACCCTCTTCTCAATACTCAATGCCATAGGTCTATCCCTGGTTGATACCCTTGGTCGTCGTGTAAATAAAATTGCGCACGACCGGGTTGTCACTCTCTTTAATCTGCTTCGGGGTGCCGATCTCCACAATTTTTCCATCATGGATCATGGCGACACGATCGGCGAGAAACAGTGCAAAGTTAAGGTCGTGGCTGACGATAATGGTGGTCAGCTTCACTTCCTGCTTGAGGCTCATAATAACCTTGGCGAGCTCGTCCGAGGTCACCGGATCGAGTTCTGCCGTCGGCTCATCGTACAGGATCAGGTCCGGATTCATCGCCAACGAGCGAGCAATGGCGACGCGTTTTTTCATCCCCCCGGAAAGTTCCGAGGTCTGGAGCCCTTCTTTCCCTTCCAGGCCGACCAGACGCAGTTTCCGGCGGATGATCCTGCGTATCCTCGGCTCCGGGCAGATGCGCTTCTCCCTCAGCCACAAACCGACATTTTCCCCGACGGTGAGCGAGTTGAACAGTGCCGACGTCTGAAAAACCATGCTGTAGCGGAAGTTCCGCTTTATCCCTTTGGCCGCATCGTCATAAATATCGTGCCCATCGATCAGAACCCTGCCGCTATCGGGATCGAGGAGGCGGACAACGTGCTTGAGGAGGACGCTCTTCCCAGTCCCGGAGGGGCCGATAATGCAAAAGGTTTCACCGGCCTCGATATCGAGGTTGATATCCTTGAGCACCTTGCTGCCGTTGAAGGACTTGTTGAGGTGCTCGATCCGGACGCCCACACCTCGCGGTTCTCCGTAATCCGTGATCTCCTCTTCACCGTGCCGCAGCAGGGTTCGAAGCTGCTCGGCAAGTCGCCCCCAAAATGGCTTGATCGTCGCTGTGGTCATAAGTCACATCATCAGGCGGGTGATGAAATAATTGGCCACCATGATCAGCATGAACGACATAACCACCGAGCGCGTCGTCGACTCACCGATCCCGCGCGCGCCTCCGGTAGTCTTGAAGCCGACATAGCAACCGACATGGGCGATAATCCCGCCGAAACAGAAGGCTTTCAGTAGCCCCTTGAGAATATCCAACCCCTCCAGGGACCGGGTCAAGTTCTCGAAATAGACATTGACCGGCACGTTAATCCGCGGGTTGACGCTGCTGACCAGGCTCCCGCCTAGAATGCCGATAAAAATCGCGAAGATGACCAGGAGCGGTACGGCAATGAGGCAGGCCAGCAGGCGCGGCATGGCGAGGTAGCGGATAGGGCTGATCTCCAGGGTCTTGAGGGCATCGATTTCCTCGTAAACCTGCATCGCGCCGACCTCGGCGGCCATCGCCGAACCGACACGCCCCGCCACCAGCAGGCTCGTCATGACCGGACCGAGCTCCTTGACCATCGACAGGCCGACGATCGATCCGATGGCTTCCTGGGTGCCGTATTCGACCAGTTCAGAACCGGTTTGCAAGGCCAGAACCATGCCGACGAAAAAGGCCATCAGCGAGGAGACCGGCATCGTGTCGATGCCGATATTGCTGACCTGGCGCAGGATCACGGGGAAATTGCGCGGCGCCTCCTTGAAGAAGTACAGAGTCTTCGCGAGTTGCGCCAGCATCTCGCCCGTCACCTGTGCAAGGTGCAGTATGTTTCGTCCCAGGTATTCGACCATATCAGAAAAAGAAAAAGCTCAAACGCGAGCGTCCGTTGTCGTGGCGATAGCGGATCAACCCTTTCAGGATACCAAAATTGATCTTATCGCCTTCGCGACGATAATCAAAGAGCGGAAATAGCTCCCTGGCGACATCGTCCCCACGGCGCTCCTGCCAGTACAGATTCCAGAGCACACTGACCGCGGAATTTCCGTAGCTGTCCCAGCGCCGGGCATAAAGGCGCCAGAGCGGTTCCCAGTTCCTCTCAAGCGCAGGAGTCTCCGGGAAAATCGGATCGAGCAGAGAGAGAAACCGCAACTCTCTCACCTCGCCGTGGCGGATAAAGGAGAACAACGGCCAGAAGGCGCTGTGTTGACGCAGCACCGTGTCGGTAGCTGGGTCTGTTTCAACACTGTGCCCGTAGAGAAAGAAGAGGACCCGATGACGACGGCGATGGTAATCGGCCGCGTCCGATTCCTCGAATTTGTAGATCGGCCAGAGTACCCAGCGCTTATGGTTGTTCCGGAACCTCTCGTCGGAATAAAACGGCAGGAAACGGTTGGCCTGTTTCCCCTCCCCTCGACTAACACGCACCAGCGGCCAGGGGAGATCCCACTCACGGTAGCCATCACGCGAGTCCTCGCGGTAGGCGAAGAACGGCCACAGTACGGTATGCTCCACAAGCTGCGGCTCGTTACGATACAGATAGAACGGGAAATAGGCCCTGCGCGCGGGCACATAGCGCCCTTCACGGTATTCGTCACGGAGCACGCAGAACGGCCAGAGCACGAATCGTTCACGATAGGCCTGGTCACGGCGACCATGACCGTAAAGCGGCCAGACGCCCCAACCGGTCTCGTTGTCCGGGCCTTTTTTCCAGGAGACAATCGGCCACAGCAGGTTATGCGTTATGGTCTCTTCGGGACGCGTCGTGCGGCTGTAAAGGGGGAAAAGCGCAAAATCGATGGTCCGTCGTCCGAAACGATTTTCCAGGTGCCCGCCCACCGGGAAAAGCGCCAACTCGTTACCTCGGCGATCCGATTGACGGTAAAAAACCAACGGGAAGAGCATGAAGGAGCTCTCGTCGGGGGCCGAGGTGTTGTGGATCAGGCCGAACGTGCGCGAGGTCGTGGTGTCGCTCTCGTGAATGCGCTGATACACGGGGAAGAGAAACTCGGTCAGCGAGGCATCCCTTCGCCTATCGCTGGCTCGGTACCATAACGGGCGCAGGGCGAACTCATGCTCCGTCTCCTTGACCTCATCCTTGATCAACGGTCCGAAAAGATGCAGGCTGCGGTAATCCACCTCGGGGGAACTGCGATAATCGACCAGGGGCCAGAGAGAAAAAATGCGCCCTGGCGAGCCCCCGTCAGCCAGGGCTTGAGACGGCGCCATCAGCGGTATGACGAGTAGCAGAGCCGTGAAAAAAAAAGGAACGCTTCGCATCGCCCCTAGCTCTCTTCAGGCTTGCTGTTCTTCTCCTTCGACGTGGACGAGCCTCCCCTGCGAGCCAGGAACAGGCAACCGTAGATGATCCCGAACACGACCAGGATAAAGAGGACATCCCCGAACGACACGTTACTCATCGCTGCCTCCGTCGATGATGCGCTCACGCCCTTCGAGCGCCAACTGATATCCCGGATCGAGTTCCAGGGCCTCCTCGAATGCGACCAGCGCTCCGGGGGCATCCCCGAGTCGCTCCCGGCACACACCGATCATGTAGGGGACCTGTACGCACTGGAAATAATCGACCAGGCGTCCCTGCTCGGCGATCGGTTCGAGCAGTCCGAGTGCTTCGGCGTAGTCACCCTGTCCCGCTTCAATCAGTGCGAGCCCGACCGTCTCCATCTCGTCGAGCAAGGCGACCGGTGGCTGGTGATCCAGAGTTGCGATCCGTTCCTTGAGCTGCACGGCCAGCACCGTCTGTCCGGAATCTAACAACTCGATTGCCGTCAGCCAGTTTCTACGGGCGCCTGGGAAATCTCCCAGCAAAAAGTCGAGCTCTGCCAGCAGGTTAAAGACCGACACGTCGTGCATGCCGAGCTTGAGCGCCCGGGTGAGGAAACCGTGTGCGGCCAGCAGGTGCTTGCGGGCCCGGGCAAACTCGGCAACCTCATGGAGCATTTCAAAGCAGGTCTGCCCGAGCAGGAAGGAAAGACCGACATTCCCGGGATCGAGCAAACTCAGAATTTTGAGCAGGTTGATCTTTCTCTGCAGGTACGCTGCAGAGACGTCACGGGCGTCAAGCATGACCGCGTGGGAGCCGATATCGGCGATATAATGCGGATACGCATCGCGCAGCAACTCGGCGTACTGGCGATTGTTGTCACAATCGGGGAAACGCCGGAGATAATCATAGACCCCCTCGCCGATCGCAGCGACCGAGGGTTCACCCTCGTCAAGGTGGCGGGGGTAGACGGGAAGAGGCACCTGGGGGAGCGGGACTTCCTGCTGTTCGGGTCCGACCGTCACCGAGGCCGAGGGTGACGGCGTCCAGAATGCAAACTCTTCGTAATTTTCGACAATTGGATCACTCATGACGATTCCCTGCGGCATTATGAAGGAGCGCTGCGGAAGCTGTCAACACGCAGGACATAAAGAAAAAGGTGGAGTCGAAACTCCACCTCGGTGCCCCCCCTCGGGAGAGCGGTATCTCGATACGGCAAACGCCGTTGAATTCTGGCTGGGGCGCGAGGATTCGAACCTCGGAATGTTGGAGTCAGAGTCCAATGCCTTACCGCTTGGCGACGCCCCAATGTCTAGAGAAGCTGTCTTTTAGCAGACCTTTGCAGGCGGGTCAAGGGTTTAATGCCACCAGATGCCGGACCGCGGCTTCGAGGCGACGCAGGGTCTCTTCGCGCCCGAGAACGGCCATCACCTCGTACAGGCTCGGGCTTTGGGTGACCCCCGTCAGGGCAACCCGGACACTCGGACCGACCTTCCCCATCTTCAAATCGAGCTCTTCGAGCGTCGTCTGGAACGCCGCCTCGATCGACGCTGCGTCAAAACCGACGAGCGCACGCAGGTTGCGGACCAGACACTCGAGTACGGGGCGCTTGTCTTCTGTCAGGAACTTGGCCTCCGCCTCGGGGTCGTAGACCACCTCCTGCAGGTAGTACATGCGGGCACCCTCGGCAAGCTCCTTCACGGTCCGTCCGCGCTCCTGCAGCGTGGCGACGGCGGCGGACAGGTCAGGGCCTCGGGACGTGTCGATCCCGTCCTGGTCGAGGAACTCCTTGACCAGCCCTGCCAGGCGCTGCGGATCGCCGTTCTTGATGTAATGGGCATTGAGCCAAAGGAGCTTGTCGGGGTTGAAGACCCCCGCCGAGCGCCCGACATTCTCGAGGGAGAATTTCTCGATCAGATCCGCCATCGAGAAGATCTCCTCGTCCCCGAACGACCAGCCGAGACGCACCAGGTAGTTGACCATCGCCTCGGGGAGGTAGCCCATCTCGCGGTACGCCATCACCGACGTCGCGCCGTGACGCTTGGAGAGGCGGGACTTGTCCGCACCGAGAATCATCGGCACGTGGGCAAACTCGGGGACCGGGTAACCGAGAGCTTCGTAGAGTTGGATCTGGCGCGGCGTATTGTTGATATGGTCATCACCGCGGACCACCAGGTTGATCTCCATGGTGGCGTCGTCGATCACGACTACGAAGTTGTAGGTCGGGGTGCCGTCCGTGCGCTGGATGATCAGGTCATCAAGTTCCTGGTTCTGGAAGGCGATGCGCCCCTTGATGCGGTCGACGAAGGCCGTTTCGCCCTCCTGGGGGGCCTTGAAACGAATGACGTAAGGGCTCCCCTCAGGGTGGTCGGTGCGCTCGCGGCAGGTCCCGTCGTACTTCGGCTTGAGGCCCGCCTTCATCGCCTGATCGCGTTTTTGCTCGAGTTCTTCGGGCGAGCAGGTGCAGCGATAGGCCTTGCCGGCGGCGAGCAGTTCGTCGACCTTGGCGCGATAGAGATCGAAGCGTTGCGACTGGTAAAAGGGCCCCTCGTCACAGTGCAGTCCCAGCCAGTCCATCGCCTGCAGGATCGCGTCGACCGACTCCTGGGTAGAGCGGACCACGTCGGTATCCTCGATGCGCAGGACAAACGTACCGCCCTGCTTGCGGGCCAGCAGATAATTAAAGAGTGCGGTGCGGGCACCGCCGATATGGAGATACCCGGTGGGACTGGGGGCGAAACGGACTCTAAGCTTGGACATCCTCTACTCCTGGGACCGGTCAGGCGACGGTCATGGTAAAGCGCTGTTTATAATCCAGCTGTCGGGGAATGGCAAGCCCTGAGAGTCGGCTAGTGGATGACGAGACCGGCGTAACCGACAACATCTGCATAATTACCGGTCTGCTCACCGGAGTTGCCGTACCGGACCAGGTCGGCCGAAGAGGCCCCGAGGTGGCAGGCGGCAAACAGCATGGCCACCACCGGGAGGACACCACACATCGAGATCCGGTGCTCCCGGACGGTCCGGAACAGCCCCTCGGGGTCGAGCCGCTCGACACACGCCAGAGCCAGCCGGTCCTTCCGGTCGGCGGATTCGGCGGACTCGAAATGGGTCATGTCGCTACTGGCAACGATCAGCACGGGCGTCTCCGCGTCACGTACGGCATGGGCGAGCGCCGCGCCGAGTGACTGAAGCGCCTCCAAGGTAGTCCCTCCGATCGCTATCGGCACCAGCGCGGCCCTGGGATTGGCCACCTGAATGAAGGGGACCTGGACTTCCAGGGAGTGCTCACGCTGGTGCGCGCGAGAGTCGACGGCAAGTTGAGGGCACAGATCGAGGAGACGCCCCGCGACCTGCTGATTGATCGACACAGGCCCGAGGGGAGATTCCCACCCCTCACCCTGCCAGAGGGCCAGGGGGGCACCCAGCCCGTAGTGGTTCGGGCCGAGCACGACCACCGTGTCAGGGACAAGGACATGGGCAAAGGTCTCTCCGGCGATCCCCCCCGAGTACACGTAGCCGGCATGAGGGGAGACGATCCCGATGGCCGACTGCTTATCGCGCTCCGGCATGTAAGACAACACGTCTTGCCGGAGCCGAAGGGGGTCGTCAGGGTAAAACTGTCCTGCAACGGCTGAGGGACGAAGCATAGCTGCCTCCTCGGGGCTAGAGGAACAGGCGGACAAACAGGCGCAGACCGATGAGGATCAGGAGCGCGGCAAAAACCTGGGAGAGACGCTTGTGATTCAGGTGGTTGGCGGCTCTGACCCCGATGCGGGCGAAGCCGATGCTCATCGGAGCGATGACCAGCGTCGCCGCGAAATTGACGAAACCGACCTGATAGCTTGGAAGATCGTCGTGGCCGATGCCGTGGTACGCATAGGAAAGCATACCGATAAACGAGGCGACGACAATCATGGCACTCGAATTGCCGACCGCATAGTGGATCGGCAGTCGCAACAGCAGCAGCATGAGAGGAACGGCGATGACCCCGCCGCCGACCCCGAAAAAAGAGGAGAACGCGCCGCTCGCGAAACCGACTGTCCACAGCGAGACCAGGCGAGGAGAAGGATCGTGATCTTCAGGGAGGTGTGGGTGAAAGATCAGCAACTTCAGGCCGATAAGGATCTGCATCAGGCCGAACAGGGCCTTGAGCAGGTCTCCGGAAATAGCCACCGCCGCCGCGGAACCTGCCAGGGCGCCGAGGACCGAGCCGGCGGCGAGGGGGATGACCTCGTGCCACTCCACGTTGCCACGTTTGCGGTGCCCGAAGGTACTGCTGATCGCAGTCGGGAAGATGATCGCCAGGCTCGTTCCGAAGGCGATGTGGGTCACATGCTGAACGGGGAACCCGACCAGCGGCATCGCCCACAGAAACAACGGCACCAGGATCACGCCCCCACCGATCCCGAGCAAGCCGGCCAGGAACCCGGCGAGAGCCCCCAGGGCAAGAAACATCAACAGGATTTCGAGGGTCAACGATTCCATGGGCAAGAAATAAAAAAGCCAGCCGGAATGGCTGGCTTGATTTTGAATGGAGGCCCCGACCAGATTCGAACTGGTGATGGAGGTTTTGCAGACCTCTGCCTTACCACTTGGCGACGGGGCCACGACAGCATCTGTCAGCCGTCAAAGCTCGGTATAGTTATCAGATCGCACCCTGCGGTGTCAAGGGAAAAGCCCGAGCCTTCGATCCCCCGTTGACACCCGGCCGTGTGGACGGGCGACGCATATACGTCTAACGCCGCCGGAGCTAGAATCTCCCTGAGCTTTCAGGTGCAACCTGAAGAGATCGCATGGATGTCCGGCAAGACCCTCACGCGGCCCCCAAACACATCCTGTGGCGGGGCTTGACAAGGCGATAAAAAGCTATATCAATGAACACTGTTGCCACGCCTCCGGGCACGGCCGACCTGTAATGCAACTGTCAATGTCATCCCGATGACTCCCCGCACGCCACCTGACTACGCTTCGCAATCACCTGTCTTTCGCTTCTCACGAGAGGAGGTTTACGCATGGATTTTTGCAAAGGTGACCGGGTAAGACTGCTGGGGCGCCCCGAATGGGGGCCCGGCAAAGTTCTGAGAGACTCGCACAACGGCAAGGTGCACGTCAGCTTCGAGTACGCCGGGGAAAAACTGCTGCTGCTGCAGTACGCCAAGATCTTCAAGGTCAGCGCACCGGTATCTCCCCTGCGTACGGGCTGCCAGGCCTCCGGCCCGACCAGGGTCGCCTCGCTCAATTAACCGTTAGCCAGCTTCTCCTCAACCGACCGAACCTTCCCCTCGAGGGTATGGAGTTGACCGTCCCGACGGTCATCGATCTTGATCAGGGTCGATACCCGTTGCGCCCCCTGGCTGAACGGGTGTGCCTGCATCTCGGCCAGTACCGGCCAGATGCTCTCCATCGGCCCTTCGAGAATCGTCCCCATAGGGGTCAGTTCGACCTTCAGACCGGAGCTGCGTGCGATCTTAACGCACCCCGCGACGTACCTAGATACACTCAACGTTCCCGTCCCCAGCGGGGTCACACTGATTTCCACCACGGCCATCGTCAACTCCCCTTGGGCTGTTTGAATTCGATTCGATAGATACAGTCGGCGCGATCGTCACTAACGTACAGCGCTCCGGACGGTCCGGCTGCGAGGGCCACGGGCCGCCCCCAGGCCTGACCGCCGTCAAGCCAGCCGGTGACGAGGTCACGAGGCGGCCCGGTTGGTCGGCCTTCAGCAAAGGGGATCGACACCAGCTTGTACCCGGTCGGTTCGCTGCGATTCCAGGAACCATGGAAAGCGACCAGCAAAGATTCCCGAACGTCCCCGGGCGCCGCCAGTGGAGCACCGAAAAGGATTCCGAGAGGGGCCGAGTGGGCCTGCATCGACACGGCCGGATTCTGCGTCGCCTCGCAGCGCGCCGCCGACCCGAACTCCGGGTCGGGAACCCGGTCTCCATAACAGTAAGGCCAACCGTAGTCGCCCCCCTGGCGGATCAGGTTGACCTCCTCCGCGGGGAGATCGTCCCCGAGCATGTCGCGACCGTTGTCACTCCCCCACAAATCGCCCGTTACGGGATGAAATGCCAGCCCCACCGTATTGCGCAGACCGTCGGCAAAGGGTGCGCCCTGCCCCCCTTCCGGGGAGTAGACGCGCACCGATGCCCGGCGTGGGTCTTTTTCGATACAGGCGTTGCAGGATGAACCGGCGGAAAGGTAAATATTCCCCTGGGCGTCCAGGGCGAGTGAACGGGTCCAGTGCCCTCCCCTTCCGGGCAGATCGGAACTGATCACTTTGACCTCGGGGACAGCTCTGCGTGCCGCTCCCGAAAGCCGATACAGGGTCGACTCACCCGCCACCAGCAGGTCGTCCCCGTCGAAGACCAGGCCGTGGGGGTTGTCGAGCCCTGAGGCGATCAGCTGAACGCGCTCGGCATAACCGTCACGGTCTTCGTCAAGTAAGCTGACGACCTCACCTGAACGCGGTTTGCTGGCGAACAGGACCCCGGTGGGACTGAAGGCGAGCCAGCGGACGCCTTTCAGCCCATTGCGGAAAACAGCAATTTTCGTCCCGGCAGGAGCGTAGAGAGAGCGGGGAGAGGAGAAGACGCTGGAGCGGTAGGTTGACGGCGGAAGTTGGAGCTCGATGCGTCGGAGCGACATACCCTGAGTGAAGGCGCTGTCAGAGGACTCCGCCTCGCTACGAGGCCAGACGAGCATGCTTCCGAACCAGACCAGAGCAAAGGAGGCCAGGGTCACGACCAGGGCATGCGCCATGCTGCGCTGGCGGACCAGAATGACCACCCCGACCAGCAGCGCGGCCAGTGGAAGAAACCATGCGGCGTGCAAAGCGGGCGGCATAAAGCGCAGGAGTACGAATCCACCCGTACCGACCAGAACACACAGCAGGGCACCGAGATAGACGATGAGCTGGACATAGACCGACATGGACCACCTCCAACCCCTAGTATGCCAGAGAGTCGGTGCCCGAGACAAAAAAAGCCGCCCCTTTCGGGACGGCTGTTGTTATCTGGAGCGGGAAAAGGGATTCGAACCCTCGACCTTCACCTTGGCAAGGTGACACTCTACCACTGAGTTATTCCCGCTTAAATTGTTGTCCGCAGCGCGAACGGGGACAATATTTATCAAAAGGATACCGGCAAGTCAATAAAAAATTTTCCCAAAAAACAGCCCGACGATGTGTTGTTAACGTGCGATAACCTTGAAGAATTTGAAAAGGTAGTCGAGCCCCGACCAGACTGTCAGGGCAAAGGCGATCCAGAAAAAGAACGTCCCGACGTTATGCATGTCGACATGCAGAAACTCGAGCCGGACCCCGAAGAACCAGTAGTAATCATAGTGCAGGCAGAGCGCAGGAATGGCGGCCATCTGGTAGATGGTCTTGTACTTGCCGAGGTCGCTGGCAGCGATGACGATCCCTTCCGACGAGGCGATCGAGCGCAGACCGGTGATGACCATCTCGCGTGCCAGGATCACGAACACGGCCCAGGCCGGAACCCGCCCGAGCGGGATCATCATGATCAGAGCCGCCATGACGATCAGCTTGTCGGCCAGCGGATCGAGAAACTTGCCGAGAATGGTAACGATCTCCCAGCGGCGCGCCAGGTACCCGTCAAGCCAGTCGGTGATCGCCGCGACGCCGAAAATGGCGGCAGCCCACAGTCCCGCAGTACGCGAATCGAACAGCAGCACGACAACCATCACCGGCACGGCGGCGATTCTCGCGAGGGTCAAAATATTCGGGAGATTGAGTAAGGACGCGGCCATGTCAGACTTCCCGATTACGCCGGAAGTAATCGAGATACGTCTTGACGCGGATCACGTAGTTACGGGTCTCGTCGTAGGGAGGGATGCCGTTGAAGCGTCGAACGGCCGTTGGACCGGCATTGTAGGCGGCCAAAGCGAGTTCCAGGTCATTGTCGAACATGTTGAGCATCTTGCGCAGATAGTGACAGCCGCCGCGGATATTGGACGCCGGTTCCATCGGGTCCTGGACGTTGAGCTCGCGTGCCGTGGTCGGCATCAGCTGCATCAGACCCAGGGCCCCTTTAAGTGAAACGGCACGCGGATCGAAATTGCTCTCGGCCTTGATCACCGCCTTGACGAGGGCGGGGTCGAGACGGTACGTGACCGCGTAGTGGTTGATCAAATCACGCATCGACCAGTCCGAGCCGATAGTCCGGTAAACCTCATACTGACTGTGGGTCGGGGTGTTGGTGAAATGAATGGTCCCATCGGGAGCGACGTAACGGTAGATATCCGCGAATGCCGTGGAGGCCAGGGCGGTCGTTATCAGCAGCGCGCAGATGTTAGCGAAGAGGAATGTCCGTTTTCTCATGAGCCGCTTCCTTCAGAGGGTTCGGCAAATATACCCGAAAGGTTTATGGATTTCAACTGTCTGGACTGTTCGCTTTCTTGACACGGTGCGATCCGGGCACGATAATGAGCTCCTTTTTGCATTTATTTGCACCGACGTGGAGCCCTTATGAAAATCAAAAGCGATTTTCTCGTGATCGGCAGCGGCATCGCCGGCCTCAGCTACGCCCTCAAGGTTGCCGAACACGGCAGCGTCTCCCTCGTTACCAAACGTGCGCTCGACGACACCGCCACCGCCCTGGCCCAGGGTGGGATCGCCAGCGTCTTCTCCAAGAGCGATTCGTTCGACGACCACGTGCGCGACACCATGGTTGCAGGCGCCTATCTCTCCAACGAGGAGATCGTCCGGCTGGTGGTCGAACACGGTCCCGAGAGCATCAACGACCTGATCGCCTGGGGGGCGCAGTTCGACCGCGAAGAAGACGGCAGCTATGCCCTCACCCGCGAAGGGGGTCACAGTCATCGCCGCATCTTTCATGCCAAAGACAGTACCGGCCGAGAGATCGAGCGGGCCCTGGTCGCCGCGGCCGTCAAACACCCCAATATCACGGTGTACGAGAACCATGTCGCCGTCGACCTGATCACCGAATCGAAAGTCACCCACCGCGCCCTGGCGTCAAACCGCTGCCTCGGCGCCTACGTCCTCGACAAGGAACGTGACGAAGTCCTGACCTTTGGCGCACGGATCACCGTGCTCGCCACCGGCGGGGCCGGCAAGGTTTACCTCTATACCTGCAACCCCGATGTGGCGACCGGTGACGGCGTCGCCATGGCCTATCGCGCCGGAGCCTCGGTGGCGAACATGGAGTTCATGCAGTTCCACCCCACCACCCTTTACCACCCCTACGCCAAGTCATTCCTGGTCTCCGAGGCGGTGCGTGGCGAGGGGGGGATCCTCAAGCGCCAGGACGGCACACCGTTCATGGCCCGTTACCATGACCTCAAGGACCTCGCTCCGCGCGACATCGTGGCCCGCGCCATCGACAGCGAGATGAAGATTCACGGCGACGACTGCGTGTTCCTCGACATCACCCATCGCGGCGCCGACTACATCCGCGACCGCTTTCCGCTGATCTACGAGACCTGCCTCTCCTACGGCATCGATATGACCTGCGAGCCGATCCCGGTGGTCCCGGCAGCGCACTACCTGTGCGGCGGTGTGCGGGTCGATTCCTGGGGCGAGTCGGACATCCACAACCTGTTCGTGATCGGCGAAAGCGCCTGTACAGGGCTCCACGGTGCCAACCGACTGGCCAGCAACAGTCTCCTCGAGGGGGTGGTCTTCGCCTCCCGGGCCGCGTCCCGTTCCGCGGAGCGCCTCGAACAGCCGTTCGAACCCTTCCCGGCCATCCAGTCGTGGGATACCACCGGGGCCCGGGACAGCGAGGAGGAGGTGGTGGTAGCCCACAACTGGGACGAGATCCGCCGCTGCATGTGGAACTACGTCGGCATCGTGCGCACCAACAAGCGCCTGGTCCGCGCCCTGCGCCGGATCATGATGATCCAGGAAGAGATCACCGACTACTACTGGACCTTTTTCATTACCTCGGACCTCATCGAGCTGCGCAACATCGCCACCGTCGCCGAGCTGATCGTCCGTTCGGCGCTCCGCCGCAAGGAGAGCCGCGGGCTGCACTACACCCTCGACTACCCGGTGTGCGACGACGAGCACTGGCGCTGCGACACGGTCCTGCGCAAGGAATACTGAACGAGGAGACTGCTGTGACGATTGACGAGATCCGCATGGAGATCGACCGACTCGACCGCGAACTGCTCAAGATCTTCAATGAGCGTGCCGCGCTGGCCCTGCAGATCGGGGAGATCAAGAAGGAACTTGGCTTGCCGGTCTACGACCCGGCCAGGGAAAAACGCATTTTCGATCGCATGCGCCAGGACAACCCGGGACCGCTCGACAACGAGGCGATCGTCCGCCTCTTCGAACGTGTTGTCGACGAATCACGCAGCCTCGAACGCTTGCGCACCAAGGGGATATAGCGATGCTGATCATCATGAAAAAGGCGGTCAACGACGATGAACTGACGGCGGTCAAGCAGTACCTGGTCGACCGGGACTTCGACTTTCACCAGTCGACGGGCGTCAACCGGGTGATCCTCGGGGTGATCGGCGACACCCACACCATCGACCGCGACGAGCTGCGCGGCCTACCGGGCGTGCTGGAGGTCTTCAAGATTCCCGACGAGGAGTGAGGTGAACCTTCGTTTCACCCTTCTGCACGTCGAGCAGATAACGGCGTCCCAGGTCGTTGGCGGCCAGGTAACGCAGCACCTCCCCCTTCCCCCACGAAAAGCGGAGCAGCAGTTCGTGCTGGCGCTCCAGCCACACCATGTACGGCAGGTTGCCGGACAGGGCCACACCGGTCTCCTTGAGCATGCTGGCCAGCAGCAGCCCTTCCATCTGCTGGGCCAGCTGCTGGGTGATCTCCACGTACGCGGTCGGAAAACGCACCACCGAGCGGTCGAGGCCTGCGACGAAGGCCTGTTTCTCCTCCTGGGGCATGTTCGCGAAATCGGCGGCACAGTATTTCGGGTCATCGGTCGAGAGGAGCGAGCGGCAGCTTAATGGGCGCCAGTCGTAGATGCCGCAGCTGCCGTCGGGGTCGAGGAACGGACACCCACCCGCCCGGTTGCGTACGCCGCGCAGGTAGCTCTTCAGCCCGTCGGCCTCGGCGGCGATACGGGCCAAACCCTTAACGTAACTTTCCAGGCGGTTCTCGAAGCGCTCGGGAAGATGCCGGGCGATCGCCACGACTTCCGGAAAGGTCGTGTTGACCACCAGCCGGCAGCAGTTGCTGCACCCCTTGCGGCACGAGATCGTCCCGCCTCGCCTGCGGTAACCGGCGACCCACTCCTCGACCTGCAGGTCATAGAGGTGCTGAAGCTCCGGTGTTTCCTTGAGAACCTTCTCCACGTCTGCCCCTTGCCAAAACAGGTGGGACGACGACGCCCCACCCCGCTAATATCAGTAGCTCGCCGAGAGTTTGAGGTAGTAGCGGTTCTGGTTGTAGACCAGCTCGTCTGCCGCCGACTCATTGGCCTTGTGCTGGGCGCCGACAACCACCAGCAGCCCGGCCGGCTTGGACAGCTGGTAGTGAAGCTCGCCGGAGAAGCTGACGCTGACCTCGTCGATATCCTTGCCGACCGCCGAACTGTAGAGCTGGCCGCTCTGGGTGTTCAGATAGTCGCGGTACTTGATGTCGTAGATCCCCTTGAAGGTGAGATCCTCGAGGACCCCGTAACCGGGGATCGCCAGGTTGGCCGTGAAGCTGAAGTCGCGGTGGCGGTAATCGTCGGCCTTGACCTCGAGCAGCGGGTCCCCCTGCGAGACGGTCAGCGACTCCAGGTATCCGGCCTTCCAGTTCAGGCTGCCGTAGCCCTCCTTGCCCAGCAGTCTCCCTCCGGCCTCGAGCAGGAGGTTGTTGCTGTCCTTGTACGCGAGCGACTCGACGGGGTCCGCGGGAGACGAGCGATAGCTGTCGGTGTAGACCTCCCCCTGCCAGCCGGTCGCGACGAAGAGGGTGAACGTGTTGCGGTAGACCCGGCTGTACTTGACCATCAGCCGATAAACGTCCGAGAGGTCCTGTTCGTTGAAGTCGCTGGTCGAGAAGCGCCCCTCGAAATCGAGTCGGTCCCGGTCGCCGAAGCGGAAGCCGATCACCGGGGTGACGAAATGACCCTCGTAGTCGTTGTCCTTGGCAAAGTCCTGGCGATAGAAGTTGCCGTAGTACACGTAGCCGATGCGCGCCTGCCAGCGTTCGGCGAAGTCGTAGTTGGGGGTCGAGATCGACCCGATCAGGGTGTGCCCCTGGCTCCCCTGGATATCCTGGCCGAAAACCAGCCCCGGCACCATGGTCACCGAGTCGGCCTCGGGGTTGTCGTTGTAGAAGTATTCGGCCGAGGCCATCAGCTTGACCGGGCGGGTCGCCGGCTCCAGGGCCGCGAGATACGTGCGGGCAGCGTCTCCGTAGGGGGATTCTGAGTCAACCCGCTCGAAATAGTCTGCGGCCGTGGCGTAAAACTGCTGACCGGTGCGGATCACCCCGAGATAGAAGGCCGCGGCATCGACCTCGGCATCCTGCGCCAGCAGCCCCAGGAACACCTGTTCCCCCTCGGCAAACGCCCCCTGCTCGACCAGCTGTTTGCCGTACCGGACACCGAGCTCGGTAGCGTCGGGGCTCGCCGCGTAGGCTTCCCCCAGCAGGGGGAGCGCCAATCCGGGCCTGCCGATCTTGAGGTACAGCGTGGCCAGCTCGGTGCGCAGCCCGGGAACCTCGGGGTCAATACGGTAAGCCTGCTCGAGCAGCCCCAAGCCCTTGGCGGCTTGATTGGCCTTGAGATGGACCAGGCCGAGATAGTAGTAGGCCTCGGCGGCCTCGGGATCGATCTCGACCACCTGCACGAACTTGTCCGAAGCCTCCTTGAGACGACCCTTCTCGTAGAGCTCGACCCCCTTGTCGAGCACCAGCTTCGCGGCCGGGTTGATCGCAGCAAGAAGCGAACACGGCGTCGACAGAAACATCAGCGCCACCAGCGACATCCCACCCCTCTTTACCCATTTCATGTTCATCTCCACAGCAAAAGCCGATTTAACGGGACAAGGTGTAGATATTCGAACGAGCCGAATTCAAATTGTAGTCGCTCCGGTTCGCGTACACATAGGTACAGACCGTGGTGCCGGTCGGTACGAACTTGCCGAGAGACTGTTCGGAGACCAGATAGCTGCGCGCAGACGACGACGGACTGACGGGGATCTGGACTGCTCCGGACGGTCGCAGGCACGAACCACGATAGTCCGGATTGGCGATGTACAGCTTGAAGCCGGTGACGTTGAAATTCGTGACGTCCGCAGCGCTGTAGGTCCAGTCGTACTGGATGTAACTGGTGGTCTTGATCAGAACGACCGACGCGGCATGGCTGGTCGGTGGCGGAGGCGCGGCCGGTGTCGTGATCGGGTCGCTCGCGACCGAAAAGTTGTTCACCGTGGTCGCGAGAGGGTTGTACGCCTCGACGACATAACGATAGGTCGTGCCGAGTGACAGGCCCGAGTCGGTAAAGTTGAGTGTCGCGCCGAAACCGGCCACCCCGTCCACCTGACCGACGTGGGTGCTGGTGACGAAATTGTCGGTCGAGCGGTAGACATTGAAATAGGCCTCCTCGTCATTGTTGGCCGGGTCGCCGGAGTTGTCGACCCAAGAGATCTGCACGCTCCGCGCATCACCGCCAGCCTGCAGCAAGGATGGCTTCCCGGGAGGAGCGGGCTGCTGGGGTGGCCCGGTGATGGTCGTGATCGTGCTGGCCGAGCCGGCGGCATTCGTGGCCATCACGGTGACGTCATAGCTGGGAGCCGCCGGCGGACTGCAGTAGATGAGCATATCCGTGCTGCCGTTACGCGAGAAAACCTGGTCGGTCAACGTCACGCTGTCCCTGATCGTGATGTTGTAGGTGTCGACTTGGCGCTGCGGCTCCAGGGCCCAGCGAACGATGATGTCGCCGCTGCAGATCACCGCAGCCGAGATGTTGGGAGTACTGGGGGGGAGAATCGCGGGGGTAGAGACCGGGAATTCATCCGAAAAAGGCGACCGGGAGGTGTCCCCCTCGGTTCGCACACAGTAGATATAATCGGTCCCCCAGTCGACAGAGGTATCAAACCAGTTACCGTAGTTGACGCCGAGGATATCGACGCTCTCGCCGTCCTGGCAGGCGATTCCGCTGCCGGCTTCGACGCGGTAGACGATGATCTCGTCAGCCTCGGCGCTGATGCCGCTGAATTGCAGCTCGATGTTGAGGATCGGGTCGGATGACGGGGTGGCTGTGAGAATGGTTGGCGTCGGCTGGGTGATGAAGAGGTCCGCCTCGGTCTGGCCTTGGGCACCGAGACCGTCATCCTGCCCGCAACCGGATATCAGCCCCCCCCACGCGAGTAAAACTCCGAGCGCCATCCCCCTGCGCACAGCTGTGGCCACCATCCTTAAATACGTCATGGTCCCCCCCGTTCGTCAATTGGAGCTGCCTGAGCCAAAAAGGGTTCTATTATTGCCGGAAGCGGCTAATCTGTAAAGATTTTAACCCTCGGGCAGATGACGTGCGCCACAAAAAAAGGCCGGGTTGCCCCGGCCTTTCATGTGTTGCGGATCCAATCGTTTACCCGACCACCTGGGTGCGGGTGAAGACGGCGCGCAGCGCCTGCCCTGCCCCCTCGATGTTCTCGCGGGCACCTTCCTCGCGGTCGACCAGGGTAACGATCCCGACCACCTCGAGCCCTTCCTGCTGGGCGCGCTCTACCGCTTTCATCGACGAACCTCCGGTGGTGGTCACGTCCTCGACGATCACCACCCGCGAGCCGGGCGGCAGGTTCTTGCGCCCCTCCAGCCACTGGCCGGTACCATGCCCCTTCGGCTCCTTGCGGATGATGAAGGCATGCACCGACGCCCCCTCGAGAGCTGCGGCGATCGAGGTGGCGGTGGCGATCGGGTCGGCCCCGAGGGTCAGTCCGCCGACACCGTGGATCGGTCCCTCGAACTGCTTGACCTCGTCCCAGAAGGCCTTGCCGACCAGCAGCCCCCCCTTGGCGTGAAGGGTGGTCTGTTTGCCGTCGAAATAGAAGTTGCTCTTGCGTCCCGAGGCGAGGGTCACCTCGCGCTCCTCGTACGAGAGCTCACGGACGATCGCCGTCAGCTCCTGGCGTTCCTGCTCGGTCATCTCTCTCTCCTTCGATCATCATCAAACGCCCGGCGAGCCGGGCGTCACATTCATCAGAACAGGCCGAGCTGACTGTCGGCCTTGAGGCGCGGAAACTTCACCGGGTAGACCCCGCTGAAGCAGGCGTCGCAGAAGCGCCCGGCGCTGCCGTCCTCGACCCCCGCGGCTCGCCGCATTCCCTCGATCGAGAGGTAGCCGAGGGTGTCGGAGGTGACGTAACGGTTGATCTCCTCGATGCTGTGCGACGAGGAGATCAGCTCCTTGCGGGTCGGCGTATCGATGCCGTAATAGCAGGGGAAGCTGGTCGGCGGGCTGGAGATGCGCAGGTGGATCTCGCTCGCCCCGGCGTTGCGGATCATCTTGATGATCTTGCGCGCGGTGGTGCCGCGCACGATCGAGTCGTCGACCACCACCACCCGTTTCCCCTCGATAACGCTGCGCACCGGGTTGAGCTTGAGCTTGACGCCGAAGTGGCGGATGTTCTGCTGCGGCTCGATGAAGGTCCGGCCGACGTAATGGTTACGGATCAGCCCGAGCTGAAACGGGATCCCCGACTCCTCGGCATAACCGATCGCCGCAGGGACCCCCGAGTCGGGGATCGGGATGACCATGTCGGCCTCGACCGCATGTTCGCGGGCGAGCTGTCGGCCGAACTCCTTGCGGACCTCGTAGACCGAACTGCCAAAGATATGGCTGTCGGGACGCGCGAAATAGATGTGCTCGAAGATGCACGGGGAAGGCGTCGCCTCCTTGAAGGGGAAGAAGCTCTTGAGACCGTGCTTGTCGATCAGGATCATCTCGCCCGGCTCGACCTCGCGGATGAACTCGGCCTCGATCAGGTCGAAGGCACAGGTCTCCGAGGCGACCACGTAGCTGTTGTCGAGCTTGCCGAGCACCAGAGGCCGGAAACCGTTGGGGTCGCGCGCGGCGACCATGCGGGTCTCGGTCAGAAAGACCACGCTGAAGGCCCCCTTGACGATGTTCAGGGCCTCACCGATCCGGTCGGTCAGCTTGTCGTGCGAGCTGCGCGCCAGCAGGTGGATGATGACCTCGGTGTCGGCGATGGTCGAAAAGATCGAACCGCTCTCCTCGAGCTCGTTGCGCAGCTCCTGGGCGTTGACCAGGTTACCGTTATGCGCCACCGCGATGCTGCCGCGTGCGTAGTCGACCATGATCGGCTGGCAGTTCTTGAAGTCGTTGCCGCCGGCCGTGGAGTAACGGACATGGCCGATCGCCGCCTTGCCCGGGAGCTCGTCGAAGACGCTGTCGTGCTTGAAAACGTCGGCCACCAGCCCCATCCCCTTGTGGGCGCGCAGCTTATGGCCGTTGCTGGCGACGATGCCGCAGCTTTCCTGCCCGCGGTGCTGCAGGGCGTAAAGCCCCAGGTATGTCAGGTTGGCGGCCTCGGGGTGGCCCCAGATACCGAAGACCCCGCATTCTTCTTTGAGTTTGTCGAACATAGAACCCTTTTCGTCCTGCTTAAAAGTCGACCCGGAGATTGCTCTCCGGGTTCCGCTGCAGTCTACCACAGGCTGCCGCGGAAAAGATAGTCACCGCCCTAGCGCAGCAACTCCTCACGGATAAAGGTGATCGCGTTCTGGTAGAGCCACAGCCCCATCCCCTCCTCCGGCAGCTCCGGCTCGCGCGTCCAGCGGGGATGATGGGTGCGGTGTACGTAGGCCTCGGGATGCGGCATCAGGCCGAAGAGCCGGCCGCTCTCGTCGCACACCCCGGCGACGGCGCGTTCAGAGCCGTTGGGGTTGAGCGGGTATTCCATGATCGGGCCGGCGTAGTCGGGGTCGCTGTAGACCACGGGGACCAGGTGCTTGACCTCGAGGGTATCGAGCAGCTGCGGCGACGCAGCGACGAACTTCCCTTCCCCGTGCCGAACCGGCAGGTAGATGCCGTCCAGCCCCCGGGTATAGATGCAGGGTGACGCGGGGTCGACCTTGAGGTAGGTCCAGCGGTCCTCGAATCGCCCGCCGTCGTTGAAGGTCAGGGTACAGCTCTGTTCGCCGTAGCTCCCGTCGAGCGCCGGAAGCAGCCCCATCTTGACCATCAGCTGGAAACCGTTGCAGACCCCCATCACCAGCTTGCCGTCGGCGATGAAGCGCAACACCTGGTCGACCAGCTTCTCGCTACTGCCGGCTACGGGCGCGTTGAGCAGGCGATTGGCTCCGGCCTTGGCGCTGCCGAGGTCGTCACCGTCGAGGAAACCGCCGGCGAGGTTGAGGAAATGGTAGTCGTCGAGACGCACCCGCCCCGAGAGGAGCTCGGCGACATGGACGATATCGGCCACGTCAGCCCCCCCCTGTCGACAGGCGAAGGCGACTTCCCGTTCACAGTTGGTGCCGTTGCCGGCGATCACGATGGCCCTGACCTGTTTTGCCATGGTTACAGCTCCCTGAGAGGCGCCTGCCACGCCTCCTTGAGTTCATCGATGTGGCTGTCGAGCAGCGTCTGTCCGGTCTGTCCGCTCACCTTCAGGCGCGGTTCGGCGGTAACTCGGCCGATACAGGCACAGGTTTGGCCGGCGAACAGCGCCTCGAACCGATCGCGCAGTTCGGGGCGGACCGTCACCAGCAGGCGGCTCTGACTTTCCGAGTAGAGGAGATGGTCGTCGCGCAGCGTGCCGCGCACGGGGACCTGGGCCAGCTCGACCTGCAGGCCGTAGCCGCCGGCGAAGGCGGTCTCGGCCAGGGCCACCGCCAGTCCGCCGTCGGAGAGGTCGTGGCACGAGGCGACCAGCTGTTCGCGCTGGGCGGCGTTGAGGGCCCGGTAGCGCGCCAGGGCCGAAGTTGCGTCGACCTTCGGGACGTTGGCGCCGATCTCGCCGTGCAGGGCGTAGTACTCGGAGCCCCCGAGCTCATCGGCGGTCTCGCCGAGCAGGTAGACCAGGTCGCCGGGGCGCTTGGCGTCCATGGTCACCGCCAGGCGGGCGTCGGTCATCCTGCCGATCACCGAGAAGAGCACCGTCGGCGGAATCGAGATCTTGGTGTCGCCGATCTGGTAGTCGTTCTTCATCGAGTCCTTGCCCGAGATCAGCGGTACGCCGTAGGCCACGCAGTAGTCGTAGAGCGCCTTGTTGGCCCGCACCAGCTGGGCGGCCTTGTATTCACCGTCGGGAGTCTTGTCGCTCTTGACCGGATCACACCAGCAGAAGTTGTCGAGCCCGGCGACGTGCTCGATGTCGCCACCGACCGACACGTAGTTGCGCAGACCCTCGTCGATCGCGCAGGCCATCATGTGGTAGGTGTCGATGTCGGAGTAGCTCGGGCAGATACCGTGAGAGACCACCACGGCCTCGAAGGAGTCGAGCAGCGGGCGGAAGACCGCGGCATCGGAAGGGCCGTCGTTGGCCACCCCGGTGAGCGGCTTGACCACCGTGCCGGCCTGGACCTCGTGGTCGTAGCGCCTTACCACGCTCTCCTTGGAGCAGATATCGAGGCGTCCGAGCATCTGGCGCAGGGTGGCGTTCATGTCCTGCGGCGGGGAGAGCACGGGTTCCTGGCGCTTCGGGGGAGTCCACCTGGCGGGGATCACCAGCTGCGGAACCCCCTCGTGCAAAAACGCCATCGACAGGAAGGTGACGGTCTCGCCGTTGTAGAGACAGTGGTAGTAGCCGCTGTCGGTGAAGCGACCGAGATCGGTCACCTCGACGTCCATCTCGCGGGCCAGCTGCAGAAAGGCCTCGAGCTTCTCCGGCGGGACCGCCAGGGTCATGCGCTCCTGGGCCTCGGAGATCAGGATCTCCCAGGGCTGCAGGCCGGCGTACTTGAGGGGCGCGCGCTCGAGGTGCATCTCGAAGCCGCCGGTATCCTCGGCCATCTCCCCTACCGACGAGGAGAGACCGCCGGCGCCGTTGTCGGTGATCGAGCTGTAGAGCCCCTTGTCGCGGGCGATCAGCAGAAAGTCGATCATGCGCTTCTGGGTGATCGGGTCGCCGATCTGCACGGCCGTCACCGGGGAGCCCTCGTGAAGCTCCTCGGAGGAGAAGGTCGCACCGTGGATCCCGTCCTTGCCGATGCGGCCGCCGGCCATGAGGATGTGGTCGCCGACGTTGGCCTTCTTCTCGTGACCCGGCTGGCCGTTGACCTCGGCCGGCATCAGCGAGGCGGTGCCGCAGTAGACCAGCGGCTTGCCGGCGAAACGCTCGTCGAAGACGATCGAGCCGTTGACCGTCGGGATGCCGCTCTTGTTGCCGCCGTGCTCGACCCCCTCGACGACCCCTTCGAAGATCCGTCGCGGGTGGAGCAGGCGCTTGGGGAGCGGCTGGTCGTAGAACGGCGAAGCGAAGCAGAAGACGTCGGTGTTGAAGATCAGCCGAGCCCCCATGCCGGTGCCGACCCCGTCGCGGTTGACCCCGACGATGCCGGTCAGGGCGCCGCCGTAGGGGTCGAGGGCGCTGGGCGAGTTGTGGGTCTCGACCTTGAAGGCCAGGCTCCAGTCGTCGTTGAAGCGGATCACCCCGGCGTTGTCCTTGAAGACCGAGAGGCAGTAGTCGGCGTTGCCGCGGGCGGCGCGGATCTCCTTGGTGGCGCGGACGATGCAGCTCTTGAACAGCGAGTCGATGCTCTCGCGCCCCCCCTCCCCGTCCTGGTAGTCGATGCGCGCGGCGAAGATCTTGTGCTTGCAGTGCTCGCTCCAGGTCTGGGCCAGCGCCTCGAGCTCGGCGTCGGTCGGCTGGCCGCCCAGGCCGTGGGCCTCGCGCGCCGCGATGACCGCAGGGTCACGGAAATGCGCCTGAATGGTGCGCATCTCCTCGAGGTTCAGGGCCAGCATGCCGTCGCGGCTGATCCGCATCAGCTCCTCATCCGTGACGTTGAGGTCGATGCTGCGGATCTCGGGCTTGACGTCCGAGGTCACCCGCGGCACCACCACCGGCATCCCTTTCTGCGGATCGAGCTCGCCGGGGGTGACGATCGACCAGCGCTGGATCAGGCCGTTGGCGAGGAAGTCGGCGGCGATCCGCTCTGCGAGCTCCCGGCTGACCTCTCCCGTGAGGAGATACTGGACCGAGGTGTAGACCCCCTCGGTATCGGCGAAACGACGACCGACCAGGTACTGGAGGGCCTCCTTGGCGGTTCGGCCGACGTTGTCGGTCACGCCGGGGCGAAACCCGACCTCGATCAGGACATCGAAGTCGTGGGCCAGGGGACGGTTGATCTCCACGTCCTGGATGACCGGGTCCGAGAACGGACCGTGGGCCGCAGCCTCGATCTGCTGTCCGTCGAGTTCGGCATCGACCGTGTAGACATCGATGGTCCGCACACCCGCGAGTTCGACTCCGAGATGTTCACGGATTTCCCGTCGCACCCGCTCACCGCGGGCGTCACGGATACCATCCTTCAAACCGACGACGATTCGCCAAGCCATAGTTTCTCCTGCGTCGTGTACCAAGAAAAAGGCAGGCGCGCGGCCTGCCGGTGATCGTTAATCCGCGAAGACCCGGGCGAAGATCGTCTCGACATGCTTGAGGTGGTAGTTCAGGTCGAACGATTCGCGGATCTTGGCCTCGCCGAGGGCCGCAACCACATCGGTGTCGGCGAGCAGTTCGGTGAGGAAATCCTTCCCCTGCTCCCAGACCTTCATGGCATTGCGCTGCACCATGCGGTAGGCCTCTTCGCGGCTGACTCCGGCCTGGGTCAGGTCGAGCAGGATCTTCTGCGAGAAGACCAGGCCGCGCATCTGGTTGAGGTTCTTGAGCATGTTCTCCGGATAGACCACCAGGTTCTTGATCAGACCCGCCAGGCGACGCAGCGAGAAATCGAGGGCCACGGTGGCGTCGGGGCCGATATAGCGCTCCACGGAGGAGTGAGAGATGTCCCGCTCGTGCCACAGGGCGACGTTCTCCAGCGCCGGGATCGCCAGCCCCCGGACATACCGGGCCTGGCCGGTGAGGTTCTCGGAGAGGATCGGGTTGCGCTTGTGAGGCATGGCGCTCGACCCTTTCTGCCCCTTGGAGAAGAACTCTTCGGCTTCGAGCACCTCGGTGCGCTGGAGGTGACGGATCTCGACGGCGATCCGCTCCATCGACGAGGCGATGACCGCGAGGACGCTGAAGTACATGGCGTGCCGGTCGCGGGGGATGACCTGGGTCGACACCGGCTCGGGCTTCAGGCCGAGCTTTTCGCAGACGTACTCCTCCACCGCCGGCGGGATGTTGGCGAAGGTCCCGACAGCGCCGGAGATCGCGCCGGTGGCGATGTCCTCGCGGGCGGCGGCCAGGCGTTGACGGTTGCGCGCCATCTCGGCGTACCAGCTCGCGAGCTTGAGGCCGAACGTGACCGGCTCGGCATGAATGCCGTGGGAGCGGCCGATGCAGACCGTATCCTTGTGCTCGAAGGCCCGCACCTTGATCGCCTCCAGGACCATGTCGAGGTCGGCGAGCAGCTCGTCGGCCGCCTGGGTCAGCTGCACCGACAGGCAGGTGTCGAGGACGTCCGACGAGGTCATCCCCTGGTGAATGAAGCGCGCGTCGGGGCCGACGTACTCGGCCACCGAGGTGAGAAACGCGATCACGTCGTGCTTGACTTCAGCCTCGATGGTGTCGATGCGGGCAATGTCGAAGTCCCCCTTCTCGCGGATCGTCTTGACCGCCTCGGCGGGAATGATCCCGAGCTCGGCCATCTTTTCGCAGGCGAGCGTCTCGATTTCAAGCCAGATCCGGAAGCGGTTCTCAGGTTCCCAGATCCGGGCCATTTCCTTGCGGGTGTAACGTTCGATCATCGGTACATATCCTCCTCATCCCGTGGGGGATCGATATATTTCACAGGCGCAGGCAGGCGCTCACCTCGGCCTGGCTGGCGACGAACAGCTGCGGATTACAGACCGTCTGGCGCGTCAGGATGTCGCGTGCATGGCGGAAGGCGAGCTGGGGCTGGTTGTTGGTCTCGCTCAGGTGTGCCAGGAAGACCCCTTCAAGCCCCTCCCAGAGCACATCGCCCAGCAGCTGCGCCGCGTCACGGTTGGAGAGGTGCCCGTGGGTACTCCGGACGCGTTGCTTGAGGGGCCAGGGATAAGGTCCCTGGAGCAGCATCTCCTCGTCATGGTTCGACTCGACGATCAGAACCCGGCAGTGCTGGAGTCGCTGCTGAACCAGGCGGGTCGTCTTGCCAAGGTCGGTCGCCAGTCCGATTTTCCCATCGCTCCCGGTAAAGGTGAAGCCGACCGTGTTGGCGGCATCGTGGGTAATGGGAAAGGCGTCGATCTCCAGGTCGCGCAGCGAGATCGTGGACGCGGTATCGAATTCTCTGATTTCCGGGAGCTGGCCGATGTCGCCGAGTGCCTTCAGGGTTTCCGGGTGGATGTAGACCGGCAGGGAGTAACGTCGCGCCATCGGACCGAGCCCCTGACAGTGGTCGCGATGTTCGTGGGTAACGAGCACGGCATCGAGGGAGTCCGGCGATACGCCGATCTGGCCGAGACGGCGAGAAAGTTCTCGGGCCGACAGTCCGGCATCGATGAGCAGGCGCGTGTCGCCGCTTTCGACGAACACGGCATTGCCACGGCTACCGCTGGCAAGCAGACAGGTGCGCACGTTTCCTCCGCAGAAATCGGGCCCTTATATACCGAAATTTCCGTGGTACCGCAAGGATTAATCACACCGTCGACGGTCAGCTGGACGATGCCGGTCGGACCGGCAGACGGACGTGAAACGTCGATCCCTGCCCCGCCGTATTTTCAGATCCATTCAGGCCTGCGACCCACACCTCGCCACCATGCAGCTCGACGATCCCCTGGACGATCGTCAGGCCGAGACCAACCCCCTTCCCCTTGAAGGAGACCCTGCTGCTGGTGTGCTCCTCGATGGGGCCCGCGCCGTAGAACTTGTCGAATATGCGTTCCCGCTCTTCGACCGGTATACCGATGCCGGTGTCGGCGACCACGACTTCGACACAGCCGAACTGGGGGTCGGCATCACAGGAACAGCTCTGCGCCGCCTCGCTCCCCGGGGCGAGATAGCTGCTGCGGACCTCGATCCGGCCGCCGTCGGGGGTGAACTTGATGGCGTTGTTGACCAGGTTGTCGAACAACTGCACGAGTCGCCTGGGATCAGCGCAGACGGTGGGGAGAGAAGGACACTGCTGGTAGCTGATCAGTTGCTGACGTTGGGCGGCGCTCTCGGCGGCCCGGTCGACACAGGTCTCCAGCAGGTCGTTCAGTTGGACGTTTTCCCGCTGAAGGGCCACCCGGTTGCCGTCGAAATCCGACGCATCGACCATGTCCTGGATGATGCGACCGAGCCGCTCGGCGGCGTCGATGATATGCCCGAGAGATTCCTTGAGCGTCGGATCGCCCAGGGCTTCCTTCTGGGTCTCGAGCAGGTCGGCATAGCCGAGGATAATGGTCAGGGGAGTCTTGAGTTCGTGGGATACCATCCCGAGAAAAGCGTTCTTCATGCGGTTGAGGCGTGCCAGCTCACGAGCGCTCCGCTCGAGATTCTGCTTCACTTCGTGCTCGCTGGTGATGTCATGCACGATCATCTGCACGAGGATCTCGTTGTCCACTCCACGGACCGAGGCCGCACGAATCAACCCGATCATCTGCTCGCCTGCGGCCCCGGCAAAGGTGAACTCTTCGGAGGCGAGGCCGTATTCGAGCACCTGCTGGTACATTTCGTAGAGCGGGTCGACATCCGCGACCCCGATCTCCTCAAAGAATTGCAGCAGATTGGCGTGAATCGCCTTGTCGGCGTCGATCGCGAAAAGCGCTTCGGCCTGGTTGTTGAACATCTGGATTTCATCGGCGTCGTTGCAGACCAGGATCGCCTCCGAGGCCTGTTCGACGAGGGTCTGATAAAGGCGCTGACTGCGCTGGAGCTCGATACTGATCGACTCCTGGGTTTCGTAGGCGTCCTGGAGAAGGTGATTGGAATGTTCGAGCTCCTCCATGCCGGCGGCAATCTGCTCGTCCCGCTCGATCAGCGAATCGGCCATCGTGGCAAGGTGGTCGGCGAGATTCTGAAGTTCACGCGTGGAGAGCTTCGGGGCGCTGATCTGGAAATCCCCCTGGCTGACCCGCCGAGCCACGCTACAAAGGCCTTCGATCGGCGAGAGGAGATGACGCTGCAGGTAGGCCACGACCAGGGCGTAGATCGCGCAGAACACCCCGATCAGGATCAGCAGGTTGCGAATGATGGTATCCTGGGCCAGTGACAGCAGGACACCGCGCGAGAAACCGATCCGAATCCAGCCAGTGACGTCTCGCTGGGCGTTCTGGATCGGCACGCTGACATCGTACACCTCCCCCCAGTTGCGCAAGCCTTCGAGGAGGATGACCCGCTCGCTGCCGCGGGGGGGGAAGTTCACGGCGTTGGGAAGTGACGGGTCATGCGCGAACAGGACCTGTCCGTTGACATCCTCCACCAGGCAGTAGGCCACATCGGGGTCGCTGTTGACGATCTCCTGGCAACGGGCATTGAGCCCCTCCATCTCCTCGATAGGGATGCCGAGGTTGTGGACCTTTTCGATCGCGAAGCGGAGCGACTCGGCGTGGATCTGCAGGCGGAGGACAAGGGAGTCCCGGTAGGAGTCGAAGATAGCCTGAACGTCGAAATAGGCGCTCAGTGCCAAGGGGATCAGCAGGGCGAAAAAGTAGAAGTAGAGAATGCGTTTTTTCAGGCTTGTCATCATGTGATGCCGGGGATGGCTTCGCCCACTCGAACCGACCTGGGAGATTGGGATATTCTTACAAAATCAGGCTTCTGCGCGCGCCCAAGATTAGACCCGGATTCGCAGGCGTTGTCAATTGCAAAGGCCTGAAAGGACGAAAAATCGGTTGACGTTTCAGCACCCTGTTTTATATCATTTGCGGGTTTTATATACGTATACTGCATACAGTGTATTCAGTTCCCGGCCCTCAGTTTACGATCTATCATCCCAACGCACAAAGGAGTGACCAATATGGCAACCACTGTCGCCATCAACGGCTTCGGACGCATCGGCCGCAACTTCATGCGCGCGGCTCTCGCCAACCCCGCTGTCAAAGTCGTTGCCGTCAATGATCTGACCGATCCGGCCACCCTGGCCCATCTGCTCAAGTACGACTCGGTGCACGGGGTACTCCCCGCCGATGTGAGCGTGGACGGTGACAGCATGGTCATCTCCGGACAGCGCATCAAGGTCCTGCAGGAAAAAGACCCGGCGGCTCTCCCCTGGAAAGAGCTCGGCGTCGACGTGGTGATCGAATCGACCGGATTCTTTACCAGCCGCGCCAAGGCGGAACTCCATGTCAAGGCCGGCGCTTCGCGCGTCATCATCAGTGCCCCCGGCAAGGACGTCGACCTGACCGTGGTCATGGGCGTCAACGAATCGGAGTTCGATCCGTCCCGCCACCAGGTCATCTCCAACGCCTCCTGCACGACCAACTGTCTCGCCCCGGTCGCCAAGGTGCTGCTCGAGAACTTCGGCATCGTCAAGGGGCTGATGACCACGGTCCACGCCTACACCAATGATCAGCGGATCCTCGACCTCCCCCACTCCGACATGCGTCGCGCGCGCGCCGCGGCCGTGTCGATGATCCCGACCACCACCGGCGCCGCCAAGGCGGTCTCCCTGGTGCTGCCGGAGCTGAAGGGGAAACTCGACGGCATGGCGATCCGCGTCCCGACCCCCAACGTCTCGATCATCGACCTGGTCGTCCAGACCGAGAAGAGCACCAGCGTCGAAGAGGTCAATGCCGCCCTCAAGGCCGCCGCCGAGGGGAAGCTCAAGGGGATCCTCAGCTACGTCGAAGAGGAGCTGGTCTCCATCGACTTCAACGGCTGCCCGGCCTCCTCGTCGATCGATGCCACGTCCACCTCGGTGATCGACGGCAACATGGTCAAGGTCCTCTCCTGGTACGACAACGAGTGGGGGTACTCGAACCGCCTGCTCGATCTCGTCTGCCACATCTCCAAGTAAACGATTGCCCCGACGGGGCCGCGGGACAGCAGCCCCGCGCAACGGGTCCAGGCAAGGAGCACCCATGTTCGAAAAGATGACGCTCAAGGATGTCGACTTCCGCGGCAAACGCGTTCTCTGTCGCGTCGATTTCAATGTTCCGCTCGACGAGGATCGCAACATCACCGACGATACCCGGATCGTCGCTGCGCTGCCGACCATCCAGCACATCCTCGGCCAGGGTGGGAAGCTGGTCCTGTGCTCCCATCTCGGTCGCCCCAAGGGTCAACCCGATCCACGCTACAGCCTCGCCCCGGTCGCCAGGTACCTGAGCAAGCTGATCGGCGTCCCCGTCGCCATGGCCCCCGATTGTGTCGGCCCGGTCGCCGAGATGCTCACCGAGGAGATGGCGCTCGGCGACGTCGTCCTGCTCGAGAATCTGCGTTTCCACGCGGGAGAAACCGACAACGACCCGGAGTTCTGCCAGGCGCTCGCGCGACTCGGCGACATCTACGTCAACGACGCCTTCGGCGCCGCACACCGCGCCCACGCCTCGACGGCGGGCGTGACCCGTTTCCTGCAGCCGGCGGTTTCGGGCCTGCTGATGGAGAAGGAGCTGCACTATCTCGGGACCGCGCTCTCGAACCCCGAGCGCCCCTTCATGGCCATCCTCGGCGGAGCCAAGGTCAGCGACAAAATCCCGGTGATCACCAATCTTCTCCCCCTGGTCGACACCCTGGTGATCGGCGGAGGGATGGCCTACACGTTTCTCAAGGCCAAGGGGCACCAGGTCGGCGCTTCGCTGGTCGAGAGCGACCTGCTCGATCTGGCCGGCCAGCTGTTGAGCCAGGCCGATGCGGCCGGGGTACGTATCCTGCTGCCGATCGACCATGTCCTGGCCGAGACCTTCAGCGCCGAAGCGGAACCGAGAAGCTGCCCCGAAGTCGACATCCCCGAGGGGATGATGGCCCTCGACATCGGCCCCGAAACCCGCCGCCTGTTCTGCTCCGAGCTGCGCAAGGCCGGGACGGTGATCTGGAACGGACCGATGGGGGTCTTCGAATTCGACGCCTTTGCCGAAGGGACGTTCACCGTCGCCCGCGCACTCGCCGATGCCGACGTGACCAGCATCATCGGCGGCGGCGACTCGGTGGCCGCCGTGACCCTCTCGGGGCTGGCGAAGCAGATGTCCCACATCTCCACCGGTGGGGGCGCCTCCCTCGAATTCCTCGAGGGGAAACAGCTCCCCGGCATCGTCGCCCTGAGCGACAGACCCGAGCTCCCCGACTCTGCAGAGCAGGAAGGATAAGTCATGCGCCGTCCCGTCATTGCCGGCAACTGGAAACTGCACAAGACCCTTCAGGAGAGCGTCGAGCTCGCCTCCGGTCTGGCCACGGAGCTGGCCAGCATCGACGATGTCGACCTGGTGATCGCCCCGGTCTTCACCGCCCTCTCGCGGGTCGCCGATGCGCTCAACGGATCCCCCCTGATGCTCGCCGCACAGAACTGCTACCCCGAGGCGAGCGGCGCCTTCACCGGCGAGGTCTCCCCCGCCCTGCTCAAGGACGCCGGCTGCAGCTGGGTGATCCTCGGCCACTCGGAGCGACGCCAGCTGTTCGGCGAAGACAACGCCTTTATCAACCGCAAGGTCCAGTCAGTTCTCGCAAACGACCTGAAGGTGATCCTGTGTATCGGCGAGACCCTCGAGGAGCGCGAGGGCGGATCGATGTACGACGTGCTGCGCAACCAGGTCACCGGAGGGCTGGCCGGCCTCGGCGAGACACAGCTCGATCAGCTGGTGATCGCCTACGAGCCGGTCTGGGCGATCGGCACCGGCAAGACCGCCAGCAACGAGCAGGCCCAGGAGGCCCACTCGTTCATCCGCGGTCTGGTCATGGGGATGTTCAGCCTCGAAGCCTCGCAGCAGATGCGCATCCTCTACGGCGGCAGCGTCAAGCCCGACAATGTCGACGGGCTCATGGCCGAGGCCGACGTCGATGGCGCCCTGGTCGGCGGCGCGAGCCTGAAAGTCGAAGATTTCACCCGCATCGCGCGTTTCGTGCGCAGCTAATTAACGCTTTTCACGGTGTGGGGCATGTGCTATAGTCCCGCTCTTCAAACGCGTTAAAGGAGCAGCAACTCATGTTTACAGCCTTACTGGTTATACTGCACGTCCTGGTCAGCATCGCCATGATCATCATTGTCCTGCTTCAGGCCGGCAAAGGGGCCGAAGTCGGCGCCTCTTTCGGGACCGGCGGCAGCGGGGCGATCATGGGCACAGCCAGCAGCAAGAGCTTCATGTCGCGGCTCACCACCATGACCGCGGTCATCTTCATGCTCACCAGCCTCACCCTGGCCTACTTCTACGGCCGTCCCGGCGACGACAGCATCATGCCGGCCCAGTCGGTCAGCGCTCCGGCCGAGGCAGCGGCACCGGCCGCTCCGGCCGCTCCGGCACCGGCTGAGCAGGGCAAATAAGCAACTGACTTTTTTGCCTGATTTGCAGTTGACAGACCCGGTGCAAATCAGTATAACTACAAGCCGTTCGCCGAAGTGGTGGAACTGGTAGACACGCCATCTTGAGGGGGTGGTGGGCGACAGCCCGTGCGAGTTCGAGTCTCGCCTTCGGCACCAGTGAACAAAAACCCGGTCCTGTTTCAGGGCCGGGTTTTTTGTTTGCCGCTTGCACGCCGCGAGGCATGCGTTATGCTCGTGAAAACGCACCAGGAGACCTGCATGCGCCTCCCCCTGACAATCCTGCTGATGTTCGCCCTCCCCTGCGCCGTATCGGCTCTCGAGGCCCCGTCACGGGCCACCGGGAAGATCCTCTTCGAGACCCCCCATCTCGGCACCAGCGGCCAGAGCTGCGCCAGCTGCCACCTTGACGGGAAGGGCCTCGAGCAGCTCCGGCGCATGGACGACGCGACGCTGACCGCCACGGTCAACCGCTGTATCGCTTCCGCCCTGAGGGGCTCCCCGCTCGATCCGTCGTCGACCGAGATGGAGTCGCTGATCCTTTATCTCAGGAGCCTCACCTCTCCCGATCCGTAAACAAGAAAAGGCCGGTTCGCGCGAACCGGCCTCTCCGTGTCTTGTCAGCAGAGCCCTCTCAACAACCACAACCGCAGTTGTGACAGACTACCTTGTCGCTCCCGTCCGGCTCGATGGTCTCGGGGGCAAAGGCGATACGCCTCACCCCGCGGCGGATATCCTCGAGCAGGTCGAGGCGGGCACTGCAGCCGATGACATGCCCGAGGCAGAGGTTGCCGAGCCCGGGTTTGCTGGAACGGATCCGCACGGCGTTGAGGAGGTCTCCGTAACCGCGGGCCTCGATACGCCGCTCCAGCTCAAGGCTGAACACCACCTCAACCCCGAACGGGCGCATGTCGCGGTCGAGCTCGCAGGCCGCCGCGGCCAGCGCTTCCCGATCCAGATCATAGGTCCAGTCGTTCCGCGGGAACGAGACATCGTGGAGCACCACGGAGATTTTTTCGCGATCGGTTTTCACGTCTACCTCTTCTACGGCCGCATCTCCACGCCGGGGAGCTGAACCGGTGCCGTCACCAGGGTCTTTCGTTCAAGGACGACGCTGAAGGTGCCGTAGACGCCGGGGCGCTGGTAGACCAGCTCCACGTAGGTCCCGGCCTTTCCGCGCAGAAGCTGCGAGGTCACGGCGACAAAATCGGTCCCGACCAGGCGCTGTCCGTCGACCTGGAGGATCAGGTCGCCCGCAAGGAGGCCGGCCGTACCGGCGGGCGACCCCTTCAGGACCGCCAGCACGACGACCTCTCCGCGTTCGGTCGGCACGACCTGCAGGCCGACACCCGCGGCAACGGGCTCCTTGACCTCGGTGGTGCCGAGCAGCGCCAGGGCCAGGACGATCACCCCCAGGGAAAACAGCAGTCGATATGCGCGCGTCATCCGCCCCCCTCTCATACGATCCACGAGGTATCTCCGCACCCTTCCCGCAGCAGCTCGACGCGGTCGTCGATCAGGCTGATCACGGTCGAGGGGTCCCCGGTCAGGATCCCCCCGTCGATCACCATCTCGAGCTGGCGACCGAGTTGCTGGTCGATATCCTGGGGGTCGTTCATGACGTGATCCCCGCTCAGGTTGGCGCTGGTGGTGACCAGCGGGTGACCGAGCTCGCGTACGATCGAGAGGGCGATCGGGTTGTCCGGAATGCGGATACCGACGGTCTTCTGGCGTGTCGTGAGCAGATCGGGGACGGCGCGGGTCGCCTCGAGAACGAACGTGTACGGCCCCGGCAGGTGACGACGCATGATCTTGTAGGCGAAGTTGCTCACCTGGGCGTAGTTGGAGACGTCCGACAGGTCGGCGCAGATGAAGGAGAACGGTTTGCGCGGGTCGCGCTGCTTGATCTGGTAGATCTTGCGCACTCCCTTGCGGTTGAAGATATCACACCCGATGCCGTAGATCGTATCGGTCGGATACGCGATCACGCCCCCCTGCTTGAGCGTCTCGACCACGCGATGGATCTGGCGCAACTGAGGATTCTGCGAATTGATCGTCACCAGCATCGGTACCCTCCGTATTCCGTCGACAAAGACATCACCACACTCGTGCAAGGTGTTGTTTACCAGATTTTAGCACAGGCTGCACGCCAAAATCACAACAGGTAGCGGAGGCCTTCGATCCCACGCAGCGCCCGGTAGATCGCTTCCAGCTGATCGCGGGACTGCAGCCGCACCAGCACCGTGACGCAACGGTAGGTGCCCTGGCGGCTTGCGCGTTCGCGCAGGGCATGTCGCGAAACCGCCTGTACGCGTCCGACCGCTTCCTTCACCGCCACGGTGAAGGCCGCATCGTTGGGACCGAACGCCTTGAACTCATAATCGCACGGGAATTCGAGCAGGTCGAGGGGAGACTCGTCGCTCATGACTCCTCACCCGTGTCGTGCCCGACGCCGGTATGGCCGAAGCCCCCTTCATTGCGTACGGTTGTCGCGAGTCGCTCCCGTTCGATGAGATCCGCACGGACCACGGGGGCGATGACCAGCTGGGCGATGCGATCGCCGTCGCTGAGGGTGATCGACTCCTGGCCGAGGTTGATCACCAGCACGCCGACCTCGCCGCGATAGTCGGCATCGATCGTCCCCGGGGCGTTGACCAGCGCCAGCCCCTGGCGCAGGGCAAGCCCGGAGCGGGCCCGCACCTGCCCCTCGAAGCCCGGGGGGATCGCCACGGCGATGCCGGTCGGCACCACGCCCCTCTCCCCGGGGAGAAAGGTCATCGGTTCCTCGAGGCAGGCGAACAGGTCCATGCCGGCGGCGTGTTCGGTCATGTAACGGGGGAGCCGCGCGCCCGGACGGAGACGGCTGATTTCCAGGTCGATAGACGTCATGGCGACTCCTGCGGCGACGGCAGGCTCAGGCACAAGTCGACCTGGCCGATCTCCCTTTCACGGACGCTGCCAACCATCTGCAGATGAAACCGCTCACCGTGCATCAGGGTCGAGGAGACCTCGACAATCTGTTCCGCTGTCACCGCGTCGATCTGGGCGACGACTTCCTCGACCGGGATGCTGCGACCGAAGTAGATCTCATCCTTGGCCAGACGCGACATGCGGTTGTCGGTACTCTCCAGCGACAGCAACAGGTTGCCCTTGAGCTGGTTGCGTGCCGCGGCGAGCTCCGCGGCACTGACCGGCCGGGTGCTCAGGTCACGGAGTTCACGAAGAATCAGGTCGAGAGACTGCTGGACATCACCCGGCGCGATCCCGGCGTAGACCACCTGGGCGCCGCAGTCGGAGAAGGCGTTAAGGTAGCTGTAAATCGAATAGGCGAGCCCGTGTTCCTCACGCACTCGCTGAAAAAGCCGCGAGCTCATGCTGCTGCCGAGCAGGGTGTTGAACAAAAAGAGCGGAAAACGGTTAGGATCGGCCTGGGGGAGGCTCGGGGCGGCCAGGCACAGATGAACCTGCTCGAGTTCGCGGGTCTGCACGTCGACCCCGGGGTGAAACTGGGGGGGTGTCTGCGGCGGGAGCGGCGAACCTGCCGGGAGCGAACCGAGCGCGGACGCGACCAGCTCGACCGTCCGGTCGTGGTCGACGTCGCCGGCAGCACAGACCAGCAGGCGCTGACCGCAGTAGTGCTCGCGCATGAACGCCAACAGCTGCTCGCGCCGGAACGACGCGACCGATTCCTGGGTACCGAGCACCGGCCTGCCGAGAGCATCCCCACTCCAGGCACCGCTGCACAGCAGTTCGTGCACCAGCTCCTCGGGAGCATCGTGGATCATGGAGATTTCCTGGAGGATGACCCGACGCTCTTTTTCGAGCTCCTCGGGTGCGAACACCGAATCGAGGACCAGGTCGGCGAGCAGCTCGAGGGCCAGCGGGAGAGATTCCCCCAGGATCTTGGCGTAGTAGCAGCTGTACTCGCGGCTGGTGAAGGCGTTGAGGATGCCGCCGACGGCGTCGATCTCGCACGCGATCTCGTGGGCGTCGCGCCGCGACGTCCCCTTGAAGAGCATGTGCTCGATGAAATGGGAGCTGCCGTTGAGGTGGAGCGGTTCGTGGCGTGAGCCGTGCTGGACCCAGATGCCGAGCGCCGCGGAATGAAGAGACGGGATCCGCTCGGTGATGACACGGATCCCGTTATCCAGCACTGTTTTGCTGATCATCGGCAGGGGTCAGTTCTCCTCGGGGAGTTCCTGACCGAGCGCTTCCTTGCGGGAGAGCTTGATCTTCCCCTGCTTGTCGATGCCGATACACTTGACGAGGATCTCGTCCCCTTCCTTGACCACGTCGGTCACCGCCTTGACCCGCTCCTTGGCGAGCTCGGAGATGTGGACCAGGCCATCGGTGCCGGGGAAGATCTCGACGAAGGCGCCGAACTCCATGATGCGGCGGACGATGCCGTTGTAGAGCTTGCCGACTTCCGCTTCCTGGGTCAGGTCGCGGATCATCTTGATGGCGCGCTTGCAGGCTTCCCCGTCGGCCGACGCGATGTTGATGCGGCCGTCGTCCTCGATGTCGATGGCGCAGCCGGTCGCTTCGATGATCCCCCGGACGTTCTTGCCGCCCGAACCGATCACGGTGCGGACCTGGTCCGGCTTGACGCGGATGGTGGTGATGCGCGGCGCGTACGGGGAGAGCTCTGCGCGGGGGGCGTCGAGCGCCTCGGCCATCTTGCCGAGGATGTGCAGGCGACCCTGCTTGGCCTGCTCGAGAGCCTGGCTCATGATCTCCTTGGTCACGCCGGTGATCTTGATGTCCATCTGCAGGGCGGCGACGCCTTCGCGGGTCCCGGTCACCTTGAAGTCCATGTCGCCGAGGTGGTCCTCGTCACCGAGGATGTCGGAAAGGACCGCCACCTGCTCTTCTTCCTTGATCAGACCCATGGCGATCCCGGCCACGGCGTCCTTGACCGGGCAGCCGGCGTCCATGAGCGCCAGCGAGGAACCGCAGACGCTGGCCATCGACGAGGAGCCGTTCGACTCGAGGATGTCCGAGACCAGGCGGATGGTATAGGGGAAGTCGTCCTGGGTCGGCAGGATGCTCGCCACGGAGCGCTCGGCGAGATAACCGTGACCGATCTCGCGACGCCCGGGGAAGAGGCGCATGCTGGTCTCGCCGACGCAGAACGGCGGGAAGTTGTAGTGCAGCAGGAACTTCTTGAACTCCATCCCCTGGATGTTGTCCATGCGCTGCTCGTCGACGCTGGTGCCGAAGGTTGCAGCCACCAGCGCCTGGGTCTCGCCGCGGGTGAACAGGGCGCTGCCGTGGGCGCGGGGGAGCACGCCGACCTCGCAGAGGATCGGGCGGATGGCGTCGAAGCTGCGCCCGTCGATGCGGACCTTGTCCTCGAGCACCATGCGGCGGACCACGGTCTTGTTCAGCTTGCCGAGGGCTGCGGAAACTTCATCCTCGCGCCCTTCGAACTCGCCGGCCAGGGCCTCGGCGATCTCGCCCTTGAGGGCGTCGATGGTCGCGTAACGCTCCTGCTTCTCGCGGATCTTGACGGCGGCCAGCATCTTCGCCTCGGCCAGTTCGGCGACGCGGGCGGTGATGGCCGCGTCCGCCACCGGGGGGGCGAACTCGCGCTTGGCGCGACCGACCTTTTTCTGCAGCTCCTCCTGAATGGCGATCAGCGGCTGCATCGCCTCGTGGCCGAAGAAGATCGCGGCCAGCATGTCCCCTTCGCTGACCAGGTGAGCCTCCCCCTCGACCATGATGACGGCATCCTTCGACCCGGCCACGATGATGTCGATGTCGCTCTGGGCCATCTGCTCGCGATTCGGGTTGGCGACGAACTGGCCGTCGACCCGGCCGACGCGTACACCGGCGATCGGGCCCGCGAAGGGGATGTCGGAGACGGTCACCGCGGCCGATGCGGCGACGATCGCGAGGGTGTCAGGATCGTTGACCAGGTCGGCCGAAACGACGGTCGGCATGATCTGGGTTTCGAACAGGTACCCCTTGGGGAACAGCGGACGCATGGGGCGGTCGATCAGGCGGCAGATCAGGGTTTCACGCTCGGTCGCGCCGCGCTCGCGGCGGAAGAACGAGCCGGGGATCTTGCCGGCGGCGTAGAATTTTTCCTGGTAGTTGACGGTAAGCGGGAAGAAGTCCTGCCCTTCGCGCATGGTCTTGGCCGAAACAGCGGTGCACAGCACCTTGGTGTCGCCGTAGGTCAGCATGGTGGCGCCGCTCGCCTGGCGGGCCATCTTGCCGGTCTCGATGGTCAACGGCTGGCCGTTAAACGACACTTCGACTTTCTGATAGGTCTCTTCAAACATGTGATCTCCTCTGTGTCCTGTCAGTGGACACGCGTGCAATGGGTCTAAAACAGCACAAGGAGGATGGCCTGAGACAGCTCCCGCAACCGCTGCGGAACCTCTCTCCGGACAGCCTCCCTGCCACGACGCGTAGAAACGAAAAGGGCAGCCGGCCTCGACCGTGCTGCCCTGCTCAATTATCTACGGATACCGAGTTTATTGATAACGACACGATAACGCTCGACGTCCTTGCTTTTCAGGTAGTCGAGCAGGCGGCGTCTCTGACCGACGATCTTGAGCAGTCCGCGGCGCGAATGGTGATCCTTGTGGTGGGTACGGAAATGCTCGGTCAGGTAGGTGATGCGCTCGGAAAGAAGCGCGATCTGTACCTCGGGAGAACCGGTATCATTTTCGTGCGTTTTGAATTCGTTGATGATTTCCTGCTTGCGTTCAGTGGCTGTCACGCTGCCACCTCCTTTCTCTCTTCAAGGTCTTACGCCTGTCACACAGACGTATCAGGGATGAGACTACTACCACAAAAGTGCGGCAGTGTAAAGTATTATTCGATCTCCTCGCGGACCTGATTGAAGACCCGCAGGAGCTCGAAATCGCCGCGCGCTTCACGTTCCCTCGCGGGGGCGAAACGGGCCAGGGCCACCAGGGTCCCGCCGTAAACCAGCGCGACCTCCTCCCCCGCAGCGGGGAGTACGCCGCGAACAGCTGCCGACGCAGGGGGAATTCCGTCGAGCAGGCGACGCAGGTCCTCGTCGGAGAGCTCCAGTCGGGGCCGGTCGGAGAGCGCTGTCGTCAACGAGAGCCACGGGAACGGCGTGGCGTGTGCGAGGCGCTCCTCGAGCTGTTCGAGGGTCACTGCTTCCGCGATGGTGAACGGACCGCTCTGGAGACGGCGCAGCGCCGTCAGGTGGGCGCCGCAGCCGAGCAGCTCACCGAGGTCATGCGCGAGGGTTCGGATATACGTGCCCCGCGAACAATGAATCACGCAGGTGAGCGAATCGCCGTCGAACTGCTCGATCTCCCAGCGCTGCACCACGATCCTCCGTCGCTTGCGCTCGACTTCCTCCCCCTTGCGTGCCAGCTTGTACAGCGGTACGCCGTTCTGCTTGATGGCCGAATACATCGGCGGGAGCTGGTCGAGCTCGCCGGTCAGGCGGGCGATGGCGTCCTCAACACCCGGCAGGTCGATCCCGTCCAAAGAGCCGCGAAAGACGATCGTCCCCTCGGCGTCCTGGGTATCGGTCGCGGCACCGAACTGAATGGTGGCCCGGTAGACCTTGGTCTCCTCGCGCAGGAACGGGATCACCCGCGTCCCTTCGCCGACCGCCACCGGCAGCACCCCGGTCGCCATCGGGTCGAGAGTCCCGGTGTGCCCGACGCGCCGAACGCCCAGGAGCCTGCGCAGGCGCGAAACGACGCCGTGCGACGAGAGCCCCGCCGCCTTGTCTATCACCAGAAGTCCGTGCATGGGGGATCAGGACATCAACTGCTGGACGCGGGCGAAGACGTCGCTTCGGACCTTGGCGATGTCCCCTTCGACCAGGACACCCGCGGCGTTGTGGTGACCGCCGCCGCCGAGGGCCGCGGCCAGCGAGCCGACATCGATCAGCCCCTTGGAACGGAAGCCGACCTTGACGGCGTCGGGGCGGACCTGGCGGAAGAAGATCGCCACCTCGACACCTTCGAGAGAGCGGGGGTAGTTGACGAAACCGTCGGTGTGCTCGGGACCGGCACCGCTCCGCTCGAACATCTCGAGGGTGCAGGTCACCGCGGCGATGCGACGGCAGGGAGAGACCTCGAGGGTCTTGAGCACGTCGCCGAGCAGACGCAGGCGGTTCTCGGGCTGGCTCTCGTAGAGCTGGCTGGAGATCGACCAGGTGTCGACCCCCCGGTCGACCAGTTCGGAGGCCATGGAGAACGCTTCGGCATCGGCGTTGGAATAGCGGAACGACCCGGTATCGGACATGATCGCGGTGTAGAGGCAGACCGCCACGTCGAGGGAGAGCTCCCAGCCGGCCGCCTTGATGACCCGGAAGACCAGGGCACCGGTGGCGCTTGCCGCGGTATCGAGCAGCACGATATCGCCGAAATCGGATCCGGGGTGATGGTCGATGTTGATCAGGGTCGGCGAGAGGGCCTCGAGGTGCTGCCCGGCACGGCGCAGGTCGCCGGAATCGAGGACCAGTACCGCGTCGAAGCTCGCGTCGGGGGGGAGCTGGTCGACCAGCGTCGTGACACCGGGGAGGAACGCGAAGGCTTCGGGCGCGCCGTCCTGGTTATAGGCGACGACCTCTTTCCCCTGCTCGCGCAGGGCCAGCGCCAGGGCCAGGGTCGAGGCCAGGGCGTCCCCGTCGGGGTTCTCGTGGGCGGCAACCAGGAAGCGCTGACCACGCTCGAGGACAGCGAGGATGGCGTCAATCGCGTTCGTCGTCATGATCGTTGAGTTCCTTGAGCAACGAATCGATGCGGTTACCGTAGTCGAGCGAGCTGTCGTAGCAGAACTGGAGTTCCGGGGTGAAACGAAGACGCAGGCGGCGGCCGAGCTCACGGCGGATGAACGGCGACGCCTTGGCCAACGCCTTGGCCGTGTCGGTGCGCTTGCCGTCATCGCCGAGCACGGTATAGAAGACCTTGGCGATGCGCAGATCGCCGCTGACATCGACGGCCGTCAGGGTGACGAAACCGATCCGCGGGTCCTTGATCTCGCGCAGCAGCAGGTCGGAGATTTCTTTCTGGATCTGATCGCCTACGCGGCGTTGCCGGGGACTGGCCACGGGCTTGTCCTTTACGTGCAGATTAGTAGTGAAGGAAATCGCGGTCGCTGTCGGTGATCGAGCCGAGACCGAGGGACTCGATGTGCTCCTCGATCCGGGCGAAGAGCCGCTCGAGCTCATCCTGGTGGTGCCCGACGGCGGAAAATCCGAGCTCGGCGCTCTGCCAGAGGTCCTGACCGCCGATCTCGGCGCAGGAGACCGGGAAGCGCTGGCGGCAGCGGCCGAGAATACGCCGCACCATGCCCCGCCGGGCCTTGAGATTCTGCGATTCAGGCAGAAAAATCGCCAGCCGCAGGACGCCTACGACCATCCCCGCCCTCCGAAACGCCCGGCACCTAGAGCGTGGTCTTCACCTCTTCCATCTCGAAGACCTCGATCACGTCGCCGACCTTGATGTCGTTGTAGTTCTCCAGGCCGATACCGCATTCGTAGCCGGTCGCGACTTCCTTGACGTCGTCCTTGAAGCGCTTGAGCGAATCGAGCTTGCCGGTCCAGATGACCACGTCGTCGCGCACCAGGCGGACCTGAGCGTTGCGCAGGACCTTCCCTTCGGTGACGTAGCAGCCGGCGATGGTGCCGATCCGGGAGACGTGGAAGGTCTCGCGAACCTCGACCTTGCCGAGCTCCTTCTCGCGCAGGGTCGGGGCGAGCAGACCCTCCATGGCGTTCTTGACGTCGTCGACGGCGTCGTAGATGACCGTGTAGAGGCGGATATCGACCCCCTCCTTCTCGGCCAGGGCGGAGGCCTTGGACGCCGGACGCACGTTGAAGCCGACGATGATCGCGTCGGACGCCGCGGCCAGGGTCACGTCGCTCTCGGTCACCCCGCCGACGCCCGAATGGATCACCATCAGCTTGCAGGCATCGGTGGAGAGCTTGGTGAGCGAATCGGCCACCGCCTCGACGGAACCCTGGACATCGGCCTTGACGATGGCACGCAGCTCCGCCACTTCGCCCTGCTGGATCTTGGCGTAGAGCTGGTCGAGGGAGATCTTGCTGGTCTTGGCCAGCTCGGCCTCGCGAACCTTCTGATGGCGGTGCTGGGCGACCTCTTTGGCGACCTTCTCGTCCTCCACGGCGTGGAAGGAGTCACCCGCGTCGGGGACACCGGACAGACCGGTGACCTCAACCGGGAAGGACGGTCCGGCCGCATCGACGGCCATACCACGGTCGTTGATCATCGAGCGGACACGTCCATGGTGGAGCCCGGCCACGATCGGGTCGCCGATCTTCAGGGTCCCCTCCTGGACCAGCACCGTGGCCACAGGGCCGCGGCCGCGGTCGAGACGGGCCTCGACGATCGTCCCCTTGGCGTGCTTGTCGGGGTTGGCCTTGAGCTCGAGGACTTCGGCCTGCAGCAGGATCATTTCGAGCAGCTGGTCGAGGTTGGTCTTCTGCTTGGCCGAGACCTCGACGAAGATGGTCTCGCCCCCCCAGTCTTCGGGGACCAGTTCGAACTCGGTCAGCTCCTGCTTGACCCGTTCGGGGTTGGCGTTGGGCTTGTCGATCTTGTTGACCGCCACGATGATCGGGACCTTGGCGGCCTTGGCGTGGTTGATCGCTTCCTTGGTCTGGGGCATCACGCCGTCGTCGGCCGCCACCACCAGGATGACCACGTCGGTCACCTGAGCGCCACGCGAGCGCATCGAGGTGAACGCCTCGTGACCCGGGGTGTCGAGGAAGGTGATCTTGCGCCCGTCGAGCTCGACGTCATAGGCGCCGATATGCTGGGTGATCCCTCCGGCCTCGCCGGCGGTCACGTCGGTGGTGCGGATGGCGTCGAGGAGGCTGGTCTTGCCGTGGTCGACGTGACCCATGATGGTCACGACCGGCGGGCGGGGCTTGAGGTCCTCCGTCTTGTCCTCGCTGGTCTTCTCGAGACCGGCGTGCTCGAGAATCGCCTCCTCGTCAAACGCGACGTTCTCGACCTCGTACTGGAACTCCGAGGCGAGGATCGCGGCGGTCTCGTAGTCGAGCGGGTGGTTGATGGTGACCATCTGACCCTGACGCATCAGCTCCTTGATCAGCTCGTTGGCCTTGACCCCCATGCGCTTCGCAAGCTCTCCGACGGTGATGCTGTCGGAAATGCGGATAATCCGCTTGATCGCCTTGGGGAGGGTGATCTCGGTCTTCTGCGCCGGCTTGCCGCCCTGCTTCTTCCCTTTGCGCATCCGCCCGGAGCGCTCGGGCATGTAGACCTCGCGTTCGCGCCGGCCACGGAAATCGTCGCCGCCGTGTTCGCCCCCCTTCCCTTTCTTGCCGCGCTGCTTCTTGCGCGAACCTTCCTTCTCGGAAGGCGGACCGTCCATCGGAGGCGGCCCCGCCGGCTCGAAGCCGGGGCGACCGGGACGAGCCGGGCGACCGGCCGGGGCACCGGCCGGGGCACCGGCAGGGCGACCGGTAGGGGCACCGGCCGGGCGACCGGTAGGGGCGCGAAAATCGCGCTTGACCTTCACTTCGTCACCACGTGCCGGGCGTGTCGGGCGACCGGCTTCGGCGAGGCGCGATACGGGGATATCGACCCGGCCGAGAATCTTGGCGCGCGAAGCGGTCGGCCTCTCGATCTTGACTTCCACCTTCCCCTTGGGAGCCTCTTCGGCCGCGGGGGCTTCTTCGGCCGGCTGCTCGGGGGCTGCTTCGGCCGCGGGGGCTTCCGCAACCGGCTCCTCGGGGGCCGCCTCGACCGCGGGGGCTTCTACAACCGGCTCCGCGGGGGCCGCTTCGACCGCGGGGGCTGCTACGACCGGCTCCTCGGGGGCCACTTCGGCCGCGGGGGCTTCTTCGGTCGGCTCCGCGGGGGCTTCTTCGGCCGCGGCGGCTTCTGCGACCGGCTCCTCGGGGACCTCCTTGCGACGACGACGGATCACCCCGGCGGTCAGACGTTTTTCAACGATCTTCTCGACCTTGGGGGCCGTTTCAGCCTCGTAACGCGAGACCTGATCGTCGTCAAGAACGCTCATGTGGTTCTTGACCTCGATCCCCATCTCCTCGAGACGTGCAATCAGGTCCTTGTTCTCCAGACCGTGCTTCTGTGCCAGTTCGTAAACCCTTACCTTAGCCATCAATGCTCCCCTGCCAGTTGACGGTATCGTTCAAATGCCTGCTTGAAACTTTTCGCCAGCCCTCCGGGCCTCAGGCCCAGGGCACTACTTTCACCTTTGCCGACCAGCTGACCCAGCTCTTCCTTGGTCAGGTAGCCGATGGTATCGACCCCGCAGGCACGTGCCTTGTGCAGAAGTTTCGCTGCACGCCCTTCGGAGATGTCGCCCGCCACGACCAGCACGGCGAACGGTTCGTGACCGAGACGTTCCTGTAACGGCCCTGCCCCGGCCAGCAACTGCCCGGCCTTGCGGGCCAGAGACAACAGACCCTGTAGCTGCTCCTGCAGCTGCTGCAGCAACTGGGCGTGCATGGCCTCGAGATCGACCGCCTTGACCGGCTGCCTGAACCCGCGCTCGAACTGACCGCGCCGAACCGCCTGCACCAGGCAGTCGGACCGGTAGCAGAGGTACACGCCCCGCCCCGGAAGGCGTCGCTGCGGATCGGGGATCACCTCGCCGTCGGGCGACCGGACCAGCCGAAGCAGCTCGTCCTGGGGCTGGGCTGTACGACAGCCGAGACAGGTGCGTTCCGCGACACGCGGGTTCTTCACCGTTACTCCTTGGTATCCTCTGCCGCTTCTTCCTCGGAGGCCGGCTCGTCGGCGGGCTCCTCAGGAGCCGGCTGTTCGGCCGGTTCCTCGACCGTCGCGGGCGGCTCGTCGGCAGCGGCCTCGTCCCCGGCAGCGAGGTTCTCATCCCCTTCGGCGAGCACCTCGTCGCCTTCGACCGGCTCCTCGGGCTCCCCTTCCTCTTCCTGGGTCTCCGACTTGATGTCGATCTTCCAGCCGGTCAGCTTGGCGGCGAGGCGTACGTTCTGCCCCTTCTTGCCGATGGCCAGCGAGAGCTGATCGTCGGGGACGATCACTTCCATCGCCTCTTCGTCCTTGTCGATGTAGACCCGGGTCACCTCGGCCGGCGCCAGGGCCAGGCAGGCAAAACGCGCCACGTCGGGGGTCCAGGGGATAATATCGATCTTTTCGCCGCGCAGCTCGGAGACCACGTTCTGAACCCGGGAACCGCGCATGCCGACGCAGGCGCCGACCGGATCGACATCGGGGTCGTGGGAGACCACGGCGATCTTGGCGCGGCTCCCCGGCTCGCGGGCGACGCCCTTGATCTCGACGATCCCCTCGGCGATCTCCGGGACCTCGGAATAGAACAGCGTCGCCACCAGCCCGGGGTGCGTCCGGGAGAGGATGATCTGCGGCCCCTTGGTCGACATCTTGACCTCGGCGATAAAGGCGCGCACCCGGTCCCCCTGGCGGTAGTTCTCGCGGGGGATCTGCTCGCGGTGGGGGAGCAGGGCTTCGGCACGACCGAGGTCGACGATCAGGTCGCCACGCTCGTAGCGACGCACGATGCCGTTGACCACCTCGCCGAGGCGATCCTTGAACTCGTTGAAGATCCCCTCGCGCTCCGCCTCACGGACCTTCTGGATGATCACCTGCTTGGCGGTCTGGGCTGCGATCCGGCTGAAATCACCGGCGTCCAGGGGCATCCCGAGCGAGTCACCGACCTCCGCTTCGGGGTCGAAATCCGTCCGGGCTTCCTCCAGGTCGATCTCGCGGTAGGAATCCTCGACCTCTTCGACGACCGTCACGAACTCGAACAGCTCGACCTGGCCGAGCTCGTCGTTGTAGTGCGCCTCGAGGTCACGGGTGTTGCGGTACTTCTTATTGGCCGCCGACAGGACGGCCGCCTCCAGAGCCTCAACCAGGACCTGGCGATCGATACCCTTGTCCTTGACCACCTGGTCGATGATGATATTGAGATTCATGGCGTTACGTTCTCCCTGAGATATGATGCATATCTATGTGCTATTGCGACTTTTTTCAGAACTGGGGGTCGAGGTGGGCGTGCTCGATCTGGTCGAGCCGGAACGCCACGTCCCCCCCCTTGCTGTCGAGCTGGCGCAGCAGCACCTGCTCGTCCCGGAAGCCGAGCAGCTCGCCGCTGAAGGTCTTGCGCGCATGACCGCGCTCATCCGGGTCGAGGGCGACCACGGTCTTGAGCTTGATCTGTTGTCCGGCAAAGCGTTCGAAATCGCGCGGGCGCTTCAGGACCCGATCCATCCCCGGCGAAGAGACCTCGAGGTTGTACGCCTGCGGGACGGGATCCTCGACCTCGAGCAGCACGCCCACCTCGCGGCTGACCGTGACGCAGTCGTCGAGGGTAACCCCCCCCTCGCGATCGATAAACAGGCGAACCACCCAGCTCCGCTCTTCGCGGCGGTACTCGAGGTCGACCAGCTCGAACCCCATCCCCTCGAGGGCGGGTTCGAGAAGGGCTTCCAGTCGTTGTTTGACGCTCTGCTGTTCCATGTTTTTGTGCTTTAACCAATAAAAAAAGTGAGCGAAGGGCTCACTTTTCTGAGTGAACTAAATTGACCGCCGATACAACTAGCACAGGCAGGGTGAAGATGCAAGCAAAAAAGCCGCTAACTCCCCTACGTCACGGGGTGCTGAGGCACTTCGTCCTGCAGCTCCGGGAGCCGTGCCTGAAACGGCAACGACACGACCACCCGGGTCCCCTCCCCGGGCACACTTTCGACCTGGATCTGCCCGCCATGGGTCTCGATGATGGCCCGCACGATGCTCATGCCGATCCCCAGCCCGCCGATCGCGGTGTTGGAGCTGTCGGCACGGTAGAACTTGTCGAAGACCCGCTCGAGCTGTTCGGCGTCCATGCCGATCCCCTGGTCCTCGATCACGACCCGGCAGACCTCGCCGCGGGCTTCGCCATGCACCGTGATTCTGCCGCCCTCCGGCGAATACTTCACGGCGTTGCTGATCAGGTTCTCGAAGACCTGCACCAGCTTGCCGGCGTCGGCGTAAAGCGGGAGGGGGCACTGCATGTCGACCTCGAAGCGATGGCGCCTGGAGGCCGAGGCGAAGCGCTGGACCACGTCGTCGACGATCGCGCCCAGCTGACACATCCCCAGGACCAGGGGGAGCGGCAGGCCGGCCTCGATCCGGCTGATATCGAAGAGATCGTCGACGATCCGGGTCAGACTCAGCCCCTTGTGGAATATCTCGCGCAGGAACTGCTTCTGCTGTTCCGTATCGAAGGCTCCGTAGTCCTCCCCGCCGAGCAGCAGCTCGCAGTAGCCGAGCACCACCGAGAGCGGGGTGCGGAGTTCGTGGGCCGCCGTGGAGATGAACTCGCTCTTGACCCGGTCCACTTCCCGCTCGCGGCTGACATCGTGCAGCAGGGTCACGAGACCGGCAAAGCGCCCATCGTCGTCGTACAGGCGCGACGAGCGGGCCTGGATGATCCTGGGGAACTGTCCTTCGGCCCGGGTCAGGCGCAGATCGAACTGGGCGGTCTGGGAGCGCGGCAGGTTGAGAAACTGGTGCGCCTGGGCACGCAGCTCCGGGTCGGGGAAAAGCCTTGTGAAGGGCTTGCCGATCACCTCGTCGGCATGGATATCGAGCATCCCCTCGGCGACGTGGTTGACCAGGCTGACCCGCTTCCGCCGGTCGATGACCACCACCCCGTCCGCCACCGAACGGAGGATGTTGTCGACCTGGTCGCGGGCTCCCCGGGCCTCGGCGAGAGCGATCCGCAGCTCCTGCTCACGCTGCTGGCGTTCCGAGATATCGCGGGCCAGGGCAATGTAGAGGTCTCCGTCCTGTTCGACATGGCAGATCCGCACCTCGGCGGGGAAGCTGCTGCCGTCCTTGCGCCGGAAGGTGCTCTCGAAGGTCGTCTGATGGCTGCGCTTGATGTGCTGGAAGGTCTTGATGAACTCCGCCCTCCCGTAGTCGAGCGAGACCTCGTCGATTCGTCGGCGCTGGAGTTCCTCGCGGGAATAGCCGAGATCGAAGCAGGCATGGCGATTGAGGTCGAGAATCCTGCCGTCCTCACCAAGCAGGAAAAAAGCGTCGGCGGCGTTCTCGACCAGCATCCGGAAGCGTGCCTCGCTCTCCTGGAGCACCATCTCCCAGCGCTTCCGCTCGCTGATATCGAAGAAGATCCCGATCATCCCGGCCGGCACGCCGCCCGAATCGAGGAACACCTTCTTGTGGAAGATCACGTCGCGCAGCGTGCCGTCCGCATAGCGGATCCGGGTCTCGTAGACCTGTTCCGTCCCCCGCTCCCACAACTCCCGATCCGCGCGCTCGAAGACCTGGGCCTGCTCCGGCTCGAAAAGATCCAAGACGCTGCGTCCGAGGATCTCCTCGCGGCTGAAGCCGATGTAGTCGAGAAAGGCCCGGTTGCAGCCGATGTAGCGGAAGCCGGAGTCCTTGTAGAAGATCGGGCTGGGGATGGTCTCGACCAGGTTTTCGAGGAAAGCCAGCTGGTCCTGCAGGCTACGACGCTGCCGGACCACGTCCTTGAGCAGCGCGCGGATCGACGCGGCCAGCTCTCCCAGCTCGCGGAATTGGCGCTCGTCCGGGACCGCGATCCGTTCCTCGTCGTGGATGTGGCTGCGGACCTGGTCGGCCAGCTGGACCAGCGGTTCGGTGAGGCGGTAGGTCAGCCGCCGCACCAGCCAGACGCTCAGGAGCGACAGCGCCACCAGGCCGAGGATCGCCGTAGTGCGTGCCTGCCTCACCGGTGCGAACATCTCGTCGGTCGGCACCAGCGCCATCAGCGTCCAGTCTCCCGGGGAGAGGTGCTGGAACGAGCCGGTCATGTGGACACCGTCAAGTTCAACGTCATCGACCATGCCGCGGCTCTGGGTCCAGAGGTCGACGGAGATGAAGCGGGGGATGATGTCGCGCCAGGTCTCCATGATCCGCCGCTGGTCGGGGTGCATGATCAGGATGTCGCGGTTGTCGAGGAGGATGAAGTACCCGCCCTGGCCGAGCGGGGTCTGAATCAGGCGGCCGAGGAAGTTGTCGGTATAGAGGTCGACGCTCCCGGCGAGCATGCCGAGGAACTCGCCCCCCGGGCCGAGCAGCGGTTCGGTAAACATCATGATCGGGTGGGCATGAGTCTGGCGCGACAGGAAGGGGCGCGAGATGAAGCGGTAACCGGTGTCGCGGGTGACGCGGAAGTACTCGCGGAACGAGAAGTCCTTGCCGAGCACCTCGGGAAAGACCGGGCTGACCGCCAGCAGGCGGCCGGAGCGGTCGAAGAAATTCAGTCCGTTGTCGAAGGTCAGCGCGGCGATCACATGGTGATCGAGATAGGCCTGGAGCTCGCGGGGTCGTTCGATCAGTTCAGGCGGGAGCTCCCGGGCGAGCTGCTCCATCACCAGCTGGGCATGCAGCAGGCGAGCCTGCAGTTCGTGCGAGGTCAGCTGCACGGTGTTGGTCAGATGCTCCAGGGTCGAGGACTTGAAGTGTCGCTCGAAGAAGGCCAGTCCGATCCAGGTCGCCAGGATCAGCAGTCCCATCGTCAGCAGGGATACGGCAACGGCGATGCGGGTACGGAGGTGATAGCGCATGGTTCGCTCGAGAAGCCGCGCGGGACGCTGCCACGCTAGTGAAGCAGCGACACCTGCCGGGCGTGGCTCTGAAGGTGCGAAACGGCCAGCGGCAGTTGACCGGCCAGGGTCGCCCAGGCCTCCTGGGCATCGTCCTCGTCCGAGAGCTCGAAGACTTCGCCGATCCTCTCCGGGTAGGCGACGCCGAGAACGATCATCAGGCTCCCCATCAGGGCGTCCTCGTCGTCACTGAACGCTTCCTTGTCGAGCAGCTCGTCGGGCATCCAGAGCTCGGCGCGGGCCGCCAGGGCGCGGTCGAAGCCGCTCGCCCAGTCGCGCAGCCGCGAGAGGGTCAGCTTGTCCGGTTCGCTCAGCAGGAGGGGGAAGTTGAGCTTCCCCTGCCGGAACATCTGGTGGAAGCGCTCGAGCACATGCGCCAGGGCGATCACCAGCTGGTCGGCCGTCTCCTGATCGGGAAACCGCGCCCCCTCCTCGCCGAAGATGGCCTCGAACCATTCGCTCGGCACGAAGCTGTCCGGTGTCATGGCGATCCCGAACAGGAACCCCTCGAGCTGGTCGAGGTTGAAGGTCTGCTCGGCATCGCAGGCGTACGCGAGGAAACGACTCAACTGGGTCTGTTCATCCTGGGTCAGCATGGCGTCCTTGTGTGGTGAAAGGGTTAACGTTCCCTCAATGTAGCATGTTTGTCCGCAACCGGCGAGACGTAAATGTCTCATTTCTCAGGCATAACCGACCTTCAGGCCGACAACGGGACCACGTACCAGAGAACCGCCAGGTAGTGGCAGGCGCTGCCGGCCATGACGAAGAGGTGCCAGATCGCGTGATTGAACGGCAGCCGGTCGAGAGCGTAGAACACCACCCCGAGGGTATAGATCACCCCGCCGGCCAGCAACAGCCGAAACCCTCCCACGTGCAGGGTCACCACCAGCTCATCGAGGTCGAGCATCACCAGCCAGCCGAGCAGGATGTAGAAGATCGGGGCGAGGGCGCGCAGGCGATGGGTCATGAAGGTCTTGAAGACCATCCCGGCCGCGGCCAGGGCCCAGACCACGCCGAAGAGCGTCCAGCCGTTGCCGTTGCGCAGCGTGACCAGGGTGAAGGGGGTGTAGGTCCCGGCAATCACCACGTAGATCCCGGCATGGTCGAGGATCCGGAAGAGGTAGCGCAGCGCCGGGGAGCGGATGCTGTGATAAAGGGTCGAGATCAGGTAGAAGAGCGTCAGGGCGGTGATGAAGATGGTCGCGCTGACGATCCGGTACGGGTCGGCGGTGCGGGTGGCGGCGACCACCAGCACGACCAGGGCCGGTACGCACAGCAAGGCCGCGAGACCGTGGGTCAGGCGGTTGGCGAACTCCTCCTCGGGGGTGTAGCTGATCAGGTGAAAATGCTTGTCGGCCAAGGGTCACCCGCAGTCGCTGTCGGAGTTGATGAACTCGGAGGGGAGCTCGCAGGATGCCGGGATCTGAAACGGCACCGGGTAGCGGATCCCCGCCTTGTGCGTCGCCAGCAGCCCCTCGGCCACCCGCGCGAACCAGCCGGAAGGGATCCCGACGATCAGCTCGTGGTCCTGGGCCAGGGCGAAACGCCGGTCGCCGAGGCAGGGGATCTCGATGGCCGGTTCGCCGTCACGGTAAACCTGCACGACCCCGCGGGCACAGACCCCGGCGTCGCCCGAACTGCGCATGGTGAACTCCCCCCCCCGGTGGTAGAGGAAGGCCTGCACGAAACGCATCGCCTGGGCGGTATTCACGTAGAGCACCACCAGGTCGGGCACGAACCCGGCGAGCGGGCGTTCCATCCCGTAGGTCAGCACCCCGGCCTGGCCGAACGGCAGGCGCGGCATGTCGCGCTGCATGGCGGCGGCCGCCACGGCATCGGCCTGGTAGACCCCGGCATTGACCGCACCGCTGCGTACCCGCTCCGGCACCTCGATCAGTCCGCAGTTGCTCGCCCCGAGCACGCAGTGACTGCTCGCGGCGTCGCACCAGGTCGACCAGCCGTACAGGCGGCTGTAGGCGATCTGCTGACAGACCGCCAGGCGCACGTCGCGCACCCGGATACGCGCCTCGGCAACGGCTGAGGCATCGGCCACGATGTTGACCCCGACCACCTGGCTGGCGGGGTTGACGGTCTCCCTGATCGCGTTCAGCAAGGTCTGCATGGCGCCCTCCTGACGATGGCATGGGTAGAATGACAGAGTTCACGAAATAAGGCACAAGGCCACGTCAAACTCTAGTTTAGCGGATGATCCACGGAGGGCGCAAAGGGTTCTGACACGAAAACGACGGGCCTCCCGCGACACCGCCGGAGGCGAAAGGGCATTTTTCAGCCGGTGCGGAGGCGTGGCGTATTTCTTGGTCCCTGCCAGTGCCCGCACAAAGTGCAAGGGACGTCAGGGACCGGCAAAAGACACCTGGAACACCCCGGGAATCTCGAAAAATGCCGGGATGCAACCTCACTCGCTGGGATGAAGCCCCCCTACTCCGCCTTGATCACCGCGATTGCCAGCAGCAGCCAGCCGACCAGGAAGGCGACGCCGCCCATGGGGGTGATCATGCCGAGGGGCCGGACCCCGGAGAGGACCAGCAAATAGAGGCTGCCGGAGAAGAGCGCGATCCCGACCAGCAGCGCCCAGCCGGCATGGCTCAACGAGGTCACGGCAGGGAGGAGATGGACGAGGATCCCGACCAGGATCAGGCCGAGGGCGTGCACCAGGTGGTAGAGCACCGCGGTGTTCCAGGTCGCGAGCAGCTCCTCGGCGACCCGCCGCTTCAGGCCGTGGGCACCGAAGGCGCCGAGCGCCACGGCGCCCAGCATGTTGAGGCTTCCGAGCAGCACGAACAATTTCATGATCCCTCCCGGGGAGACGGCGCGGTCACTTCGCGAGCGGCAGGTTGAGCCGCCGCCAGCCGTGCATGTGGCCGTCGAGCAGCACGAGGTGCTGGTAGCCGCGACGTTCCATCAGCCCCTGGACCATCATCGCCCGCGGGCCGTGCTCGCAGGTCAGCACGTAGGTCGCCTCGCGGTCGGCCGGAAGCCTGGCCAGGCGCAGCATCAGCTTGAACATCGGGAGATGGAGCGCCCCGGGGATGTGCCCGCTGCGGTATTCGAAACCGCTGCGCACATCGAGCACCTGGGGGGCCTCCCCCTGCTTGATCAGTCGCGCCAGCTCCTGGGCCTTCATGCCGGCCTCGCGTTCAGAGGAGCCCGCCGCAGCGGCGCAGCCATTGCAGCTGATGACGGCAGACCGCCAGGCAGCCCTGGACCACCGCCGCCGGCAGGTCGGGGTGCTGGAAGATGTGCGGTAGCGCGGAACGCTCCAGGGCCTCCTCGTCGCGTGCGAGCTCGACCAGCTCGGCCGCGCCGGCGCGGACCCCGTCGTGAAGGTAGATCCGCTGCGGTTCGTACCCGGCCTGCATGGCGATGCGCAGCGCGGTGGTGAAGATCAGCTCGGCGTGGATCCCCTCGAGCCCCTGCAGGGCGTCGCCCACCAGGGCCAGCAGCTCCTCGAAGTCGCCGGCGTGCTCGATCACCGGGACCGCCGCAAGCAGACGCTCCTTGGCCCGGGCCAGCACCGCCAGCGGGATCCGGTCGGGGACGTGGTCGAGGTCGACGTTCTCGTCGGCCAGGGCCAGGGCCGCCTCGTGGACCGCTTCGGCGCGACTCTCCAGCGCGCCGTACCACGACTGCTCGACGGCGAGCTGCTGGTGGTTCTGCCAGTAGCAGTTGACGAGCTTCTCCAGGGAATCGATGGAAGGGTTACCCTGGCTCGGGCAGGGACAGGGGGGTGTGGTGGCGCAGCCGCTTCCGCAGCCGGAATTGCAGTGCATACGTCACTCCTTGTTTCAGGTGCTCGGGGCTTCGTTCTTGTGATAGACGTCGAAAAAGACCACGCTGTGGTCGGGGAGCTCGTGGCAGTTCTCGCAGCGGTCGTGGATGTTCCGGGCGGTCTTGCGGCACAGCTCGCACCATTCGTAGATCAGGCGGTAGTCGCGCCGCCCGACATACTTCTTGAAGCGGCTGTGGTGCACGCCGTGCATCCGCCCGTCGGCATCCTCGGGGTAGTCGAGAATCCGCGCGATCACCTTGCGGATGCGCCGGAACGCCGGCGGGTCGGACTTCTCGATCCGGCTGAGCTTGGCGTTGAACGTACGGGTTGGCTGATAACTGAAGCGCATCTCTCCTCCGGCAACGTCCCTAGTTATACAAAAGACTTCGGGGACAACTCAAGAGGTGAATTTGCCCGCGAACGGTCTCGGCGCTCAGAGGCCGAGCAGGACCCGGCCACCGAACGCCACCAGCGTCAGGCCGAGCGCCCCCTCGACCAGCGGCTGCCAGGCGAGGATCCGGGCGCGAAAACGCCGGTCCGAGACCAGCAGCGCCATCAGGGCGTACCAGGCCAGCGAGATCAGGAACATGGCGAGGTTCAGGACCCCCTTCCCCCAGAGCGGAAACGCGGGGTCGAGCAGCAGGGTGAAGAGGCTGATGTAGAAGGCCCAGGCCTTGGGATTGGTGAGATTGGTGACCAGCCCCCGTCGGTAGGCGCGACGCAGCGAGACGAGCGCCAGCGGCGGTCCGGCCACGCCGTGCGGCACCGGGCGGCGCAGGCGGCGGAGCATGTCGATCCCGATCCAGACCAGGTACCCCCCGCCGGCGAACCGGAGCAGGCCGGCGACCGGCGGCCACGAGGTGACCAGCACGATCAGGCCGAGCAGGCCGGCCAGGGCGAACAGCCCGCTGCCGGTCGCGACCCCGCAGGCCGTCACCAGCCCGTGACGGCGCGACTCCCCCAGGGCGCTGTTGACCACCAGCACGAAGTTCGGACCGGGGGTGACGATCGCCAGGGTGAAGACCGAGAGGAAGATCGCGATCTGCTGCCAGGTTTCCATGGTGGGCGGATACCCCTGTTGCCACGAGTCGAATGAAGAACCGTCATCGAGACTCTACGAAGGGAGGGGAGCGGAAGCAAGCGAAAAGGTGTCAGTCGTCGATGGTCATGCGGTAGAGGTTCCCCGGCGGGGACTGGCCGCGCTTCTCGGCCGAGACCCAGACCGTCTCGGGGTCGAAGGCGATGTGGCGGTGATGGGCGACCAGGGCCTTGACGGCGTACCAGCCGATCTCCCCCGCCTCGGCCAGGCGGGTGATCTCCTCGATCGCGGTGCGGTTGTCGTAGGAGCGGGGGC